>NZ_JBEGDL010000002.1:0-519240 GCF_040813775.1 Ammoniphilus soli | reverse complement strand
AAATCGTAATTACGGGAGTGCTTTGTCTCCTGGTGATCCCCCAGCAGGATAATACGGTTATATTTCTTGCTGGGCAGATCCCAAAAGAAAAAGACGCTTATTCAGCGCCTCTTCACTTTGCTCCTTCTTACTATCTAACATTACTTTTATCCTTCTTCTTTTCTCTTTCCTTTTCATCTAAACAATATTGAATAACTTCTTTTTTGAGCAATGCATTTATCTTACTTTCGTGAAATCGCCTAATCACCCTAAATATCGAAAGAATAAGCAACAAATATATCCCCTCGGTAACAAAGCTAACAATCATTGATTCATCGATTAATCCTCTCAGATTAAAAGCAACTAATCCTAGAACAAATGTAATCATAATTTGCTGAGAAGAAAATGCTTCCTTAGCAAAATGTTCAGTTGCTACTGAATTTAATCTAAGAATCCTTAATTGTTCCTAATCCAATTTCATTAATTCATTTTTGTAAGCAATAAGTGATTCAACACTCTCTAGAATGTCTGTTTCTTTTTTTTTTTCTTCCTCTTGAGCATTTATTCTCCCCCTCACCTTTTATTACTACGTGAAAGGGAATAATATTTCCTGCTAATAACCATATTCATCTAGATTCTTTAACTTTGTGATTGATGTCCTACCATCCTCTATGTACATGCTTATAAAACCAATACTATGTACCTTCATAACTATCCTAGAAATATCATTTGGATTAAAAGCAAGTCTATCCATAATCGCCTTAACTTCATCACCTTTGATTGTCTGGTTCACTATGCAAGCTTTATCAATTGCCCTTGCAAAAGCTAATTCATTTTCATCAAGATCGACTATTCTCTCCTTGATTTTAACCACTTCCTCTTTGACATTCATCTTAGCTTTGCTAATAATTTCAATCTTAACTTCATCAGGTACTTCAATCCCTTTTTCCTTAAGAGTATTAAAAGAATCCTCTATGTTACTATTGCTTACTTGTTCCATATTACTTACTGCTGCTAAGATCTTCTCCATATTAACATCAGAAGATGACCTAAAAGACTCAAATGAATCCCTAACCAATTTCAATTCATTCTTTACTTTCTCTAACTCATCTACCTTATGAGTAATTTTATCAAGGGTATATCTTATAGCCCCATTATCTCTAGAAGCATCACTTGACTGTATAAAAGAAAAAATGATTGCAGTAACCGCTAGGAGTATTGATGCTAATGTTGCTCCAAAAGAAATTTGGTCATTAAGGAACTTTGGATCATTTGTTTTCCACACAGCTACCACAACTATTATGGCAAAAGAAAAAAAGTAACCAGTACACTAAATCTTTTCTTTCTGGAAAATGACCTAACTGCTTATTATGTTCATCGCTCATAAAATCCCTCCTACCTAATTTTAAGGTAGAAGATTGATAACTGCAAATAAAAAGAACCCGAATTAACGGGTACTATTCCATATAGAACCATATTAGATTTGCTTTGAGGAAAGATACATTGCCTGTATATCCATAGTTTGTCTTCAATGATTTCATTTCGTCGCCACTTCCAACGGTATCAACTTTAGTAACCAATATCACATCTTGGCTCTCTTGGACTAAATCACCCTTATAAATATGACCATCAACTGTTTTAAGCATGATTTTAGGCATATGCCACCATCCCAGTACAAATTAACTACAGGTATAGTTTACCATATTATTATGTATTTGGATGGAAGATTTATCTTTTACCCAATACAAAAACCACTACTTGCGCATTGTAGTGGTTAAGGCTCTTTATAAAATTTATAATCAGAATCATAGACGACTTCAATCTGGTTATGATGTGTTATGTTTTCAGGACAGCAGATAAACAAGGATAATGATTGTTTTTTGTTTTTGTGGTAATACATAGGACACTGACACTCCTTACTTTTTTACAATAAAAAGCCACCCTTTATGAATGACTTTGGTTATTCTGTTCTCTGACTTTTTGTCTAAGATAATGCTGAATCATCTTAATCATGGTCTCTTCAAAATCTTTTTGTTTACTAGGGTCATGCCCATAAGTTACTTTTCCCTAACTTCAACTCAACTTGCCGTTTTTTACTCATGAGACCACTCTCTCTCAGAAGCTTTTGATTTTTGCTGAAGATAGTATTTAATCATTTTAATCATGATCTCTTCAAATTCTTTTTGGGCGCTTGTATCGTGCCCATAAGTCACCTGATCTAACTTTAATTCAACGTGTTTTCTCCCCATTTTTTCTCCTACTCTCCATTTCCTAAACTGAGAAATCCTATTATATTTTGCCTTGTTTTATCTGAGATGCAATAGGGAAATGTTAGTCATTTAACTTATACCCCTAAAAACCTAGCAAATATTATGAACTAAAATGTACTCATTAAATGGAGGTCACAAATTTGCACTACCCTTCACCCCTACCTCCAAAAAGGGCTTTTCGAGCATAGTTTGCTGGTAGTAGTTATTAGTGAAATTAAAAAGACCATTTCGCACAGATCCGCTAGATGGTCTTAAAACTAATTTATAACCTAATTTTCAAATAGCCCGTACCTTATCCAACTTATACTCATACCATAAGAGTATGTTGAAAACGAAAGGAGGCAAATCATATGAGTCTATACGGAGCAGGTGCAGGAGTTGGTGGTGGCATTGCGTTTATCCTTGTCCTCTTTATCCTTCTCGTAATCATTAGTCGTCCAGGGGTATTTTAGTCTCTTTCCCCAATAGGATTCACAATCCCCAGCAAACATGCATGTAACAGCACAACTCATTAGAATCCTCCTTTTTAAAAGCGGAGACATTCGTCTTCGCTTTATTTTTGATACATAAACGTTAGTTTTGGTTAGAAAATAAAAAGACCATATCGTTGGTTTTAACGGAATGGTCGATGTACAAAAATATTGTCATTTGTTTATACTGTAGTCTTACCAGAATAGTAGTGGGAATGAGGAGGCCTACCGTTAACCGTCGTATAACCTTCAAAAAAGTGAATATGTCCTCCACCAGGTATCGGAACAGCTGGTCCTGTTCTCCCTTTAATAATGTGCTCATGTCCATCATCAAAGGATGTCACGGTATAATATGCATGGATGTGCTGGACACCACTAGGCGCTGGTTCCGTTCGACCGATGTATCGATGTCGATGCCCTACGTCATATGATGTGATGCCTGAAAATTGATGGACATGGACATTTTGACCATCCCAAGACACAAGATACATGTTATGCGAATGTTCTTCGCCAGATTCATTCTGACCGCAATGGTATACAATACCTACAACTGGATGTGGCTTCAATAAAATTCAACTCCTCTATTTTGAAACTAATTCAAATTATTCATAGAGGAGTTATACTGAAACGGCGAAAGACACACAATAAAAACCTAATTGAAATTACAGAAAGAGTAATTTGATCATACTTCTATTACTCTACACCCACGGGACCCCTCAACCTCTGTGATTTCTGGTGGAGGTTCCCCATGTAAAATCCACCGATTTGTGTGCAGTCTATCAAACCTATAAATAAAAGAAATCCTACCACCAGTTTCCCTACTTTTGAACCAAACCCTCAGTACTAAATCGTTATGCTGTACTGATAAAAACTGAATTTCAGAAATATAAAATTCATTAACCATTTCCCCACCACCTCTTCTACATTATTTCTTTTTTATGAAGTAGGTGAGAAGAAAATTGGTTTTCATAAAATTTTATGTTCTAAACAACTTCCTTTTAATGACGTGCTCGCCTTCGTTTTAGCAATTGATTGCGTAAGTTACACCATAAAAAACTCCACCAACGACACTTATAACAGTAGCCACCCATAGGTAGTGCCATAAAACCATCAACATTTTAAAAACCTCATAAGTTTTTTATTAGTATACCCCGACACCTCATTGATGTTCATTTAAAAAACTCACCCACATTTACTGGAACACAAGACGTGAACAAAAAAGAATCATTTGGTTAGGTTTTGGTATCGTTTATCAAAGGTATCGTTATCTCAACGGTGGTACCTCTTCGCCATTCACTTTCTATATGCATCGTTCCCTTATGATTTAGGATGATACGTTGGCTAACCATTAACCCTAATCCAGTTCCCGTTTCTTTTGTCGTATAGAATGGTTGCCCAATCTTCAATAATTGATCTTGAGGAATGCCCTCTCCCTGATCTATCACTCGAATACAGATTTTATCATCCATTTTCTTAGCTTGAATGAATATTTTTCCACCATGCGGCATGGATTCCATAGCATTTTTCAAAAGATTAATGAATACTTGCTTGATGCTACTGTTGCAAACCACGAGGGGTAACTCTGAGTCAAATTCCTTTTTAATTTCAACATCCAAAAGATTTGCTTGAGCTTCGAGCAACGTGATAATATCATTCAACATTTCAGTAATGGATCTCAGATTATATTGTTCTTGTGACGGTTTAGCCAGCACCAATAATTCTCCTACAATTTCATTGATTCGATCTATTTCTGATAACATGATTTCATGTCGTAGTCTCTTCACACCCAATGTATCTTCCGATTTGAACAGTTGAATGAAACCACGTAGACTAGTCAATGGATTCCTGATTTCATGGGCAATCCCAGCAGCTAATTCCCCGACTACAGAAAGTTTCTCTGATCGGCGGATTAATTCCTCCGTTTGCCTCCGTTCCGTTATATCGCGGCATATTCCGATAACATGCTGAATCTGCCCCGCATCATTTCGTATTTTTTTGGATAGGGCTTCTTGCCAAACATAATGCCCATTTTTATGACGGATACGATAAACAATTTTTCTGCTGTCTTGATTTTCCTGCTTAACCCAGTTATCTACATCCTCTGGATGCCAAAAGTCATAGGCATTTTTACCGAGAAACTCTTCCGGGTTATAACCAAGTTGATCATGGATAGAATGCGAAACATACGATACGATCCCCTCTGACGTAAGGCAGACAATCATATCTTGTGAGTTTTCAGATATGATTTGGTGAAGCTCTTGAATTTTCCTTAACTCTTCTTCCTTCGCTTTTTGTTCCGTTATATCTACTAATTGAGAAATGAAATATCCAATATTACCTTGGTGGTCTCTTTCTACTGTGACACTTAAAAGCCCCCATATCGTTTTCCCGGATTTATGAATATACCTTTTCTCCATTCGATAGCTATTGATTTCACCTTTTACCGCTTTGGTTCGAAACTCCATATTCAATTCTAAATCGTCTGGGTGGGTGATGGATTGGATGGTATGTTGGATTAATTCATTTTCGCTGTATCCTAGCATATTACATAAAGATGGATTCACTTTTATAAGTCGTCCTTCGGGTGTTACTAAAGCCATTCCAATAGGAGCATGATCAAATACCCTTGAAAATAGATACTGATCTTCCAATTCTGATTTGGTAAACATCGGTTCCTCCGCGTACACAAATATTTATTTTATTAGCCTATTATCACTGACTATTAATCATAACATAGTACTATTCTCATCTCTGTTTATTCTACAATCATTTGAATGGAAACAGAAAGCAAAAAGAACTTCCATCAGTACATCCTGAAGAAAAAGTGTTATTTGGTTAATTGAGTAAGATTAATAAATCCTACCTTGCTTAATTATCCTACAGTTCCACATTAAATAGAACAAAAATGGAATATCATAAAAGCCACTCTTAATAAAGTACTTGCAATTTACCACCAATCTCATATTTCACCTTACCCCCTGTAATGGTAAGCTATCTATGGTGATTAACATGCTAAATAGTCCAATAAAACCAATGCTTCTCCATAAATCAAATAACGTCCCAAATGGTGATTACCTCCATCAATTAAAATGGGACGGTTTCCGTTCTTTACTCCATTACGATAATGGACAAGTAAAACTATTCACCCGAAATCAGAATGAATGTACTCTCCAGTTCCCTGAAATGAAGAACATTGAGTTAAACGTTCAAAATGCCATCCTAGATGGGGAAATGATTGTCTTAGATGAATCCAACAAGCCTTGTTTCGAATCAGTCATGTCACGCTTTCAAGCATCCAATGAGTTATCCATTAAACGTGGGACTAAAACTCTACCAACTCATTTCGTGGCTTATGATATCCTCTTTCTAAATGATCAGGATATAACCAAATTAGCTTTGGAAGATCGTTTAAAACATTTATATAATGTTGTTCATTTCTCTAAAGAAATCTCAGCTTGTGAGTCATTTGAAGATGGAGAGGAACTTTTTCATTCTGTATCAAAGATGGGATTAGAAGGAATTGTGTCCAAGAGGAAGGGAAGCAAATACACACTAGATACCCGCTCTCATGATTGGGTTAAAGTAAAGAATTATCAATTTGAGGAAGTGGAAATAGCAGCCATAAGAAAAGACCAATTCGCTTGGTCTTTGACGAAGAATGGAAAGTATGTAGGAGTAACTGAATTTGTACCACCAGATGAAAAGAAGGCTTTTAATCAAATTTCTAAGCAAATTATTAGAAATGAAGATAAGAATTGGATCTATCTAGAGCCATTGATAAAATGCAAAGTTAAATTTCAATGTTGGACGAAATCAGGATTGATGAGGAGTCCTAGTTTTGTGGAGTTTGTATTAGATGCATGACCTACTCAATGTAAAAGAGTAGGTCTTATTTTTAAAATTTTTTCGGAGGATTTCAGCCATTAAAGCCGACATCCCTTTTACTCTACTTCCTATTGACCAAGTGATTTTTCAAACATCTCCTCTAATTCCGCTTCAATCTCCTCGGGTGTCATTTGATCTACAGGTTTGTATTCTCCTTTAGAATTGTAATCCGCTGGATTGTTTGATACTCCATCGTGTGGGACATATTCACCATTCGAGTTGTAATCTCTTGGATCTTTAGAAGGTGCTAGTGGATCAGACTCTAATTCCTCTCTTGAGTAAGGAACTGTTTGAAGAAGGAGTGTCTACTTTTTTATATGTTGAACTAGGTATCAATTCATCTTTACTTTTTTCAACTTGAGACGAATTGCTTGAATTTTGACCCAATTCGATGATGAATTCCGCCACTGCTTCTTCGTTTCCAGAAACAAGACCGGAAGGCATACCGCCTTTTCCTTCCTGTAAATTCATCCGGTTTTAATCTTCGGCAATCTCCATCGATAACATATAAATAATTGTTCTTGTCTTTCTCTTGGAGTGTCCGCGAGGAGCAACAACACAGAGATTCTTTAATTTACCATCCAACATAAGCTGAAGATGGTCTTCAATTTCTGTGTGAAAGGCTGGAGAGGGACGGTTAAAATACTTGGGGAAGTAACACTTTCCAAAATACTCTTTATTAGCCTCTGCAAGTTTTTTACGTAGTCCATGTGAACCAGTTAATTTATTTTTATATTTTATTAGTAACTCTGTTGCTACTTCTTTGGAGAAAGTTTTCTTTAGATAGTAAACAAGGAGTTTCTTTTGTTGTTTATCAATGGTTATCACCTCAATTAAAAAATCCGCTCTTATTGAGCGGACAAGAATTACATACTACGTTGTCTTCTTCTTTTAAATATCTCGTAGTAATGTTGGACTGTATAACCAATAAGAGTGATGAAATAAAGGACTCCAAATACTGCAAATGTAAACCAAATCCAAAACATTGTACTATCAAGATTACTTGCCATCATTACCTTTGATGTCCACATAACCACAGTTACCACCAGAAAATTTAAACCGATTTTTAGCGAGCTTTCACCAATTTCACGAAACACATCGTTATCGCTAATGCTTATCACTCCCCTTCTTTATTCGATATAAAATACTAGCCAAGCTCTGTAATTATGAAGAATATTTTAAAGGGTAAAAGTGTTCTTCGTTCATCTTCATTCCTCCCTAATTAAGATTTCGGTAATTACCCCCATTCAATCTTAATTACTTTTTCTGTAATTGTCACTTATGGGGATTGATCTAAGGATGAGAAGGAGCATAAAGGACTTTCCGAAAAAACCAAACTAGCAACGGAATTTGTGTAGTGATATAGCCGAATTATTTTTTAGGAAAAGCCGAATTTACATTTCCAATGGCACATGATTCTTTTCGGGTTTTAAAGAAAATTTGCAAAGGATTTCTTGGTTAATTTTGCATAAAATGTGCATAAAAAAGGGTCGCGACTTCTTCGCAACCCTTTTTCCTTGTTTAACTATAGAATCCCGATAGTTCAATAGCTACTCTGCATATATGATAAGGTATTTTAATACTAAATGGCTGTAAGAAAAAGCTTATCAAACTTCTATATATATTGAGTAGTTTATTGACCATATCGCTTAATGTATTCCGATATTATGGAAGGATTCGTTTTTGATACAGACACAATATCATACAAATCAATAATACCATCTCCATTTTGGTCAACAACACCAAATTGTATATTTAAAGTGACAGATTGCCCTTTTTCAACCGTAATGATTTTAAATTGATCATCATAAGAGATAGTGCCAATCTTCATTGTATAGGTGCCTGGTGGTACAGTAACCGAGTAATATCCTTGGCTATCTGTTTGATCGTAATCAATGCTTTGTCCGTTCGATATAAAAGAAATCCATGAATACAGTGGAGAACCTGTTGCATCGGTAACCTGACCGGATATGACACCGTACCTGTCTAAAGATAGGTTCATATTGGATATGGTTGTTCCAAACTCACTGACAACTACATCAGAAATAATATTTTTCACATGGTAGGGAGCAGAGGCAATGATCTTATATGAATAGTCACTGGTGTATACATTAGGAATGGAATAATAACCATATTTATCTGTTGTGATTCCGTATTTATCCAAATTATTATATATGCCATCCAAAGTGATGGATGCTCCTGAAATCGGGCTACCTAAATCGTCAACAACTCTCCCTGTAATGGTTGATAATTTATTTAAAGTTAGGTCTACAGTGGTCGTTAATCCACTTCGTACACTAACCCAGTCATTGCTTCCCCCATTGGAATATCCTTCTGCAGAGACTAAAATAGAATATCCATGAATCGATCCTGATGGAATTACATCTGAAAAATTGTAGGAGCCATCTAATTTTGTTAATACGGTTTCCAATTCATTACTATATTTTTGTAGTTTAACGGAGGCTCCTGATATAGGAGTTCCTACATGATCAACAATTCTCCCTTTTATATCTCCAAGCTTTGAGAGCATCTTTATCAGATTAACTCCTTATAAAACATGACCGACTTTGATATCCGGTAGCTTAGCGAGGGCTACCGGTATTTTATTGTGCCTTCGGATAGATACGGCGCTTGCATCTGGCGCAGACATACGCCCGCTCAAGCGTTTCCTGATCGACCATGAGCCAGCGTCCTTTCTGATCGAGCTTACATTCGCAGAGTGGCTGCAATATGAGCGATTCTAAGCGTGGCACAGGATATATGGAACTGGTTAATACGAATCATATTATCCAACCCAAGATATGATCAGCATGGTAATAGATAGGTTAGATTGGCCATTTCCAATTTATAAAAATATTCATAATTCATTTACATTTCTCTACTCCTCTTTCTGGTATTATGGTATAGGAAGAAAATGTAAGGGAGTGGAAATTATGCTTTATCCCAAAATGTACAGTACCGAATACTTTATTGACTTATTTCAGATTGCTTTGCTCTTCAGTGTCCAGCCTAAATATGACAACTTGGATTATAAACATAAGCTTGACAGAGTCTTCAGGGTATCCGTATCCAACATCTTGAAGCTATGTGATGAAGGAGTAGAGCATAAACTTGAGTATATAGAAAACGCTCATAAAGCCTATGAGATTGTCAAAGAGCAATTTGAATCTGGTTTAGATAGTACATAAACCATGTGAGAAAATCTAACCTCAAACAACACAAAAGAAATTAGCTGGATATACTTATTTTTGTACTTATCAAATTGCACTTACATCCATTTAACCGCTTGTGATTACGGAGCGGTCTTTTTTTTATTCCTGCAGCCAGTTAAACGTCTTTTGTGGGATAAATATAGTCCATATATTTCATATTATGTCCCTGCATGTTATTATGAATATACGGTATTTATGGACTATTCATGGAACTCCAACCTCTGTGGCTCACTAATTAGTGAGCCTTTTTCTTTTTATTGTGCTTCGAGCCAATTGTAGAAGGGGAATGGTTGTAAATTGGAACCTGGGTTCCCATTTGAAGTCATCCGATTGTAGTCACTTACCTGCTGTTTATCAATCAAAAGAGACCGCATATAAGCGCCTAATGACGCGGTAGAGCCACTTTTATAGCGGTCAAGGAAAATACCTTTTGATTGCTTCAGAACATCTACAGTAAACCTACAATTGGTTATATAAGACATTATCCGCTTGCTGCTTGATAGATATTTGTCTTTAACTTCATTGATAAATTTAGTTATAAACCGTACCTTTATCGATAGATTTATCTATGAAAAAGAGGGAAGATTTACAGTGCTATAAGGTTTTTAATGGTCACTAAATGGTCACATCGGTCACGAAAATCACATCAAAATCAATATTAAATCGATCTCCTATCCACTTCAGAAAGAATATGAGCAAGGAAGAGCTGGAAGCTCAGGGACTGAACAGCAGTATTACTCACGTAGATTTTATGGTTGGATCAGATCAAATGAATATTGATGGAGAAACGGCAGACGGAACGCGTGAACCGATTTTCCGCAATGGCAACTGGGCATAAAAATAAAGTCAGACCCGATTCATTTTGGGGTCTGACTTTTTTTATCTACTATTTGGAAAGAATTCTATTTTCTTTTTTCTTCGCTTCCTGATTAGGTAGAATCCGATTCTTAGAGGAACCTTCTTGTTTGGGGTAAGACGTTGCCATGTCTTCCTGTTGCTTCATGATAAAGCCTCCTCAGAACAGTTTAAGCTATTATTCATGTTGTTATGACTAAGCCGTAGCCTTATCCTCATCGTAGCCCAGTTGACGATGGAAAATAAATCCGACCACTCCAAGAGCCAGCGTAATAATGCCAAGTTCTCCCCAAGTTAGAGACCAATTCATCATACTTGCAACTGCCCAAAAGTAAATCCAGGCCAGCCCAGCATCAGCTACCGTGGCAATAATATTGTTGCTTATCCGCAGAATCAATTGATCCCCAATCAAGTAGGCAATCACACTAAGAATTGAAGCGGCAATAAGGCTTGATAACGAGGGTCAATAAGTGGAAAAACGACACTTACATTAAAAAGCAAATTAGATTATGTCTGATTAGTTGGAAAAGCTCCACCTAATTCAGCTCAAGCCTATCTTTCTCATCGTTTTATAACCATTAATTGGCGTTTTTCCACCTATTTGCTTGAAAAAGTAACAGAAAATAGGTTTAATTGGATAATTTCCACTTAATTCAAGACCTCCGCATCTCGGGCCAAACCATCGATCTACTTTAAAGTACAGCTTCCACTTATTCTACCAATTAAGGCTTGATAAATTGTTGTACCCAATACGTTCCATAACTTCCACCCTTTGCAAGTCCAACCCCAATTTCAGTAAAGTTCTTGCTAAGGATATTTGCTTTATGTCCAGGACTGTTCATCCAACTCTTCATGACTTCTTCAGGAGTTTTTTGACCTGCTGCAATATTTTCGCCAGCATAGGAATACTGGATCCCGAATGATTTCATCATATCAAATGGAGATCCATATTGAGGGGAAGTATGGGAGAAATAGTTATTATCCCGCATATCTTCTGCTTTTACCTTCGCAACGTTGGCCAAGGATGTATTGAGTTTCAATGGAGCTAGTCCTGCCTTCGCTCTTTCCGCATTCACCAAATCAACGACTTGTTGAACTTCAGATACCACCGTTTTGTCGGTTGTTGGTGCGGTAGTCGTTGTTGGGACCGTTGTTTGTGTTTGAGTCGGCTGTGTTGTGGTCTGAGTAGGCGTGTTGACTGTCGTCGTTTGGTTGTATACAGGTATTTTAAACTGATATCCATTCCAGGTTATAGTATAATATCTCACCGTATTTTCAGTTGCCGCTTGGCTAGGTGTAGACAAGCCAAAAGCTAGAATGGCTGCAGAGGCCGTAATTGCCATCGTTCTTTTTAAATGCTTTAACATAGTTCTCTCTCCTTTAGTAGAGTCTAGGTGTTACTCCTAAATACTTCGTCCCAATCTATCAATTTGTGAGGGTTGATTTAATTTAGTAGAAGTGAAAGTAGACGCTAAAAGAAAAGGAGAGAAGTCGAAGGAAAAAAGAAAAGTCTTCAATGAGCTCTGATATGCTCATTAAAGACTCGTTCTTTCTAATGTTTTATATATCTGCCGTGCTCAGGAACAGCAAGCTGATCAAAATATTTAGCTAAATGCGATAATTGTTCTTTCAATATTGGTCCAGACATTGGGTGGCCATGACCGGTGAATATAATAGAGGGCTGAAGGTTCTCTAACCGCTTAACCGAGCCCCAAGCTTGTGCCCAGTCCGTCGTAAAATACATGGGTGGGCCGTGAATTTCAGCATCCTGGGTCAGGACTGCCCATACTGATTCTTGTTTTACCGTGATGATTGCATCACCGGCTATTAAGCTTTGATCTCGCTCTCGAAAAAGGGAAATATGACCTGGGGTGTGACCTGGAGTGTGTATCCATTCCCATTCTGGCATATCCGGTATTGTGCCATCTTGCGGGAGAGGGTGAACGCGTTTTCCCAGGTCTATGCCTTTATGAGGAAACATAGGTGATAAGGTGGCCATGAGGCCTCCCCCTACGCTTGGATCAGCAGGCGGGTAATCCGTTTTACCTGTTAGATAAGGAAGCTCTGATTCATGTGCATAAATAGGCACATCCCATCGACTGGTTAACTCGGTTAGAGACCCAACATGGTCAAAGTGGCCATGTGTGAGGATAATGGCTTTTGGATGGCTGTCCGGTCCAAAGCGCTGGGCGGCAGCCTCGATTATACGTTCAGCTGAGTTTCCTAGACCAGCATCAACCAAGACCCAATCAGAACTCCCTGTCTGTGAAGGAGAGCCTACTAAACAAACGTTAACAATCATTAGCCGAAGACAGGATACATCTTCTACATCGACCTGACCCCAAAAGGGTGCTTCTTCTGAACCGGTATAGATTTCTTGATATTCCATAGGTTCACCTCTTATACAGCATTAGTCATGTTAGTTTCACCTTTTCCCTCCCTATCCATTCGATTAAAAAAAGCTGACTCTGTTATGAGTCAGCCTAGCCTATTATTTATTGGCGATACTGGATTGCGGGAACACTCGCAGAGAGCATTTGGGATTGCAGACTATTGGTCATGGATCTGATATCTTGTTCTAGGTGATTGCAAAGATTCAACATGTGCTGGAATTGCTGCAATGCGGTTTGATGTCCCTGTAATGCCATTTGAATGGTTTGCACAGCTTGGCGCTCTCGTTGCGCCAGCTGTTCGCACATCATAGCGTTTTGCTGCTCTTGCTGGAGCATTTGCTGATACATGGCATTGGATTGCTGAGTTTGGCGAATCATGGCTTGGAGACCTTGTCTCACTTGGTTAATTTCCTGCAGGGCGTGTTGATTCATCATCATTATTAAAACCTCCGTAAGTTGTTTTCCTATAGTACCTTCAGTATTTTCGTCGGTTTAAAGGGGAAATATTCCATAAAAAATAAAAAACCGCCATATGACGGTTTTTTACCCTACTTTTTTCCCTTGAAGGACTTTTCCGATATAATTTCCGGAAATTTCTACCTTGTATTTCCTGTTGGGTTGGATTTTCTCATACTCTTTCTTGTCAATCATGAACGTAACGTTCTGAGTGGCTGTAAAACTTGCCCCTTTTGACTTTTGGGAAAATGTAACCCTAGCGGTCACTTGGTAGGTCTTTACTTTGGGGAACTTTAAGTTCGGTCGTATAGGTTGTTTCACCATTTTCTTATGTAGGACGAAGATTTCTCTTACTTCTTTGTGAGCCCGATACATCGCGTCAAACTCATTTTGGCGTTTTTTCATTGATCGGTAAAGAAAATAATAGATAATACCAGTTATTACGATTAGTATTATGGTGTACATCCACCAAGCCATGAATCAAAATCCCCCTTAATAATAAATCACATTCGCCTTGCGAAGACTAAAATCTATTATACATGAAGCGAGCTAAAAGCAACAGTCAGAAAAAGGGTTTATCTGCGGATTTTCAGCTGCTCAATATATAATTTCCTTCATCTTAGTCTTCCCCATTTTTCTTTTTTTATTTGTGGGCCGGTGTTCATAATTTTTTCCTGACTTGAAACTTTGCTAATAATTTTATTTCCCCTTGTTCATTCTTTGCTGCAGCCTCACAAAGCCATGCTGAATCGGTTTCCCCTGCAATATGTCCCGTCACCGCAATTTTTTCTCCCGGTCGAGTCATCGCCTTAAAGCGCACACTATATTTCATCAGATGTTCTATCGGAACCCAAGACCCAATAGCTTGACCTACAAATCCCATGATAAGCATGCCGTGGGCAATTACATCATCAAAACCGGCTTCTTGTTGGGCAAAGGGAACAACGGTATGTATCGGATTAAAGTCACCAGAGGCACCAGCATAGCGGACGAGCTGGGTATGAGTGATTTCCCCTTTTTGAATGGCTGGAAAGTGTAGATCTATATGCATTGCAAAACCCTCCTCTACGGTCTTTCTATAAGCATTGATTTGCCCTTCCAAACCAACTCGCCTAGTTCGTTATGAAAATCCGATTCGATTGTAACGAATTTCATGCCTGCTTTCTGACTCGTTTTGGTAACCACCGAGTTCACGGTGAGGGTGTCACCAGGGCTAACTTTCGCGAAGTATTCATATTCTTGCTCCCCATGCAATACTTTTGGAAGGTTTAACCCAAGTTCATTAATTAATTTAAAGAAATCGACGCCACCCCACATTTCAACAACCGTTGGAAATGTAGGAGGAAGAGCTCCACCTGAAAAATAGGCAGGATTTGGATCACCAATGGCTTGAGCGAATTCTTTAACCTTTCCGAGTTCAACCTTATAGGTATAAGGTTCAAACTGATAACCGACAAGCTCTTTCATGGACATGCCCTCCTTCAGAACGAATTATCAAAGAATCAGTCCTTTTTACTATTCGATCAAGGGTAAAATTTTCCTTTTCGGATGAAAAATTTCACTTAAAATAATATACTTTTCATCTCATAGGTATCTTTTTCCTCATTCTACCGCTATACTGAATAGCAAAAATAACAGAGGTGCAAGGGATAACATGATTCGCGCTTTTCGAGTAGATGTGAACGAAGAAACCATACAAGTCTATGTCTCCAAGATTGACTATGATGTGTACCGCTCCATGCGGCGCCAGAGAGATCATGGATGGCTAGTCTCTATTCCTCAGTGGAATTGGTCCACCTTTGTAAAAGAGGGGACGAAGTCATTAGATGATCCTCGCTTTTGGATCAGTCAATTATCTACGGCTTACACGGATGACGAAGATGGCATCATTCATGTGGCTGAAGCAATTGCAAGGAAATGTTAACACGCAATAGGGGTATCATTTCATCTGAGAAATTGTTAGGATAGATGAGATGAAAATAGTTGAAGGATGATTGGCATGCTCCAAAAGGCACAGCAGGTTTTAGAACAATATTTCGGCTATTCCACCTTTCGCAAAGGACAACAGACGATTATCGAGCATATCCTTGCAGGTAATAATTCTCTCGCTATCATGCCAACAGGCGGGGGAAAGTCTCTTTGCTATCAAATTCCGGGACTCGTGATGGATGGAACGGCACTGATTATTTCACCCTTGATTTCCCTAATGCAGGATCAGGTAGATTCTCTTATATCGCTGGGCATACCTGCAACCTACATCAACAGTACTCTTCCGCCAGCTGAACAGCTATTTCGCTTACAGAAATTGAAAGAGGGCAGCTACCAGTTTATTTATGTCGCACCTGAACGATTGGAATCGATGGATTTTATTCGTGCCATACAGTCTGTGCGGCTCTCCCTCATTGCCTTTGATGAGGCACATTGCATCTCCCAGTGGGGACACGATTTTCGACCGAGCTATCGATCCATAATTCCCAATCTGAAACAGCTTCGGCATCTTCCTGTGACCGTTGCCTTAACTGCAACCGCAACCGACTTTGTGATTCAGGATATCAAGCAACTTTTGCAAATTGAGGATCAGCATACGGTGAATACAGGATTTGCCCGTGACAACTTATCTTTTCATTTGCTGAAAGGGATAGATAAGCATGATTTTATTCTAGAGTATTTGCGCTCCCATGCCAAAGAATCCGGAATTATTTACACACCTACGCGAAAAATCACAGACCAAGTCTATCATTGGTTAAAGGAGAACCATTTTTCAGCGGTTCATTACCATGCAGGTTTAACTGAGCAGGAACGGAAGAGTGCCCAAGAGCAATTTATCCAGGATAAAGCGTCGGTCATGGTAGCAACGAATGCATTCGGTATGGGGATTGACAAATCGAACGTCCGTTTTGTCATCCACTATGCTCTGCCAATGAATATCGAATCCTACTATCAGGAAGCAGGTCGTGCTGGAAGAGATGGGGAACCGAGCGATTGTTACCTTCTTTTTTCCGGCCAAGACATTGAACTTCAGAAATTTTTGATTGAGCAATCATCCCTTTCCGAAGATAAAAAGTCAGCGGAATACAAGAAGCTGCAGGATATGGTCAGCTATGGACATACGCACCGCTGTCTGCAACGGTACATTCTGGACTATTTCGGCGACCCGAATGGCGAAGAGCAGTGCGGTCGATGCAGCAACTGCTGCCAAGAAGGAAACCAGGAGGATATGACCAAGGAAGCTCAAATGGTTCTTTCCTGCGTGAAACGAATGGGTGAACGCTTTGGTGCAACACTTACTGCCAAAGTGCTAAAAGGCTCAAGAAGTCAAAAAGTAATGGAACTGGGCTTTCATAAATTGACTACGTATGGACTTCTTGCCCGTTTTGGTGAAAAGGAAATTATGAATTTCATCTACTATCTTGTCGCTGATGGCTATCTAGTTATGGGGGATGCAAAATATCCAACCCTCAAACTAACACCGGAGGCCTTAAGTGTTCTCAAGGGAGAAACAAAGATTTGGATTAAGACTACAATTTCCAAGAAGAACGACCAAACCGATTTTCATGAGGTTCTGTTTGATGAGCTTCGAAGTATTAGAAAGCAGATGGCTGAAGAAACTCATCTCCCGCCGTACCTCATCTTTTCCGATGCCACCATCAAGGAAATGGCTCGTGTCATCCCGATGAATGAACAGGATATGCTTCTGATCAAAGGAGTAGGGGAAAAGAAATATGTACAATACGGGGAAGCGTTTTTACAGGGCATCCAGCATTTTATCGAAGCGAACGGCCCCATTGAAAAGAAACAGCCGGATTCGTCGTCCTCTCCATTCGCGAAAAAGGAACCTTCGGATACGGTGACTCCAAGCTATCTAATCACGTATGAAGAGTTTCAAAAAGGACGTTCTGTTCAAGATATTGCCAGTGAACGGGAACGGACTCCGGCAACGATTTCGGAACATCTGTTTCAAGCGTACAGAGAAGGACTTCCCATCGATTGGCACTCCATTTTCACAGAAGATATGGAGAGTCTGGTGCTGCAAAAACATAAGGAATTGGATGAGAAAAAATTAAAGCCGCTCAAGGAAAGTCTCCCTGAGCCAATCGATTATCCCACAATTAAAGCCATATTAGTAAAAAACAACTTGCTGTAATAAACTTAATAAAGGCCGAATCCTAAAGGATCGGCCTTTTTTTGTTTACGACACCCACCTAGGGGGAGTGTTCTTATCCCAATAAATCTTTCCAAGCTCATAATGATGCTGAAATTGGTCGTCCTTCTTATGATAATGGAAGCTGAACCAGTACCCATCTTGTGGCGGTTTTTCCCTTCTAACATGATAGCGAACTAGATCTTCGCCTGTTCTTGTATCATAAAGATGAAAGATTTTTTCCCCATGGCCTGCAGCAGGTCGCTGTGTTACCCCTACGTTTCGCAAAAGAGCTTCATCCGCCTCTTGGCTAAAAGAATCCAGTGCTTTTTCAAATTTAGGCAATATTAACAGACGATAGTCCTCTCCTACCCTACTGCTGATTGTTGGTCCAAACTTTTTTTGTACTTGGATATCGGCTTGATAGGCCATATAGGCCGTGAATTGCCGAGATAGCTGATTCTTATCGACGATCGACTGAGAAAGCTCTTCCCATGAGATCTCGTCCCACGAAAGGACGGGGGATGAGCCCCAATCTTCCTTATCCTCTTGCAAATCGGGAAGATCAGGTAGCTTTACTTCAAAAATAGGTTCATTCTGTAGATTTTCGCTATGTAGATACGGAGGGGTCACTAAGCCCAGGGTAAGAACCGTTACTAATATGCTTGTTGCTTTTCTAAGCCACTTTCCCAAAAGGATATCACCTGCAATTCTACGAAAATATGAAAAGTCTTTTTCTACTATACGCAGTTAATAGCAAAAGAGTTTCATAAGTTGAGATCAAAATGTAAAAGAGGGTGCATCAAAGTGTCTGGCACTTTTAATACACCCTCTTGAAATGCATTTTATTCTCCCTTATTTGGGTCTGTTTATATTTTTCATTTGCGTGATCTGCTGCCATACCGTTCCGCTGGCTTCCTCTCCTCGTTCGATGCGTTCCAGCGCCAGTTTAGCCTGTAAGCTGACCTCAAACTCAGAATCATTGAGCGCTTCCTGCAAAGCAGGAATGGCCGAACGATCACCTACTTCAAAAAGAAAGCGAGCGGCACGCCAACGTACTAATTTGTTCGGATCCTGCAGCCTTTCAGCCATTGGACCAATGGCAAGAGGGTCACCTATATCGGATATGGCATCCCCTGCAGTCCGGCGAACGGCTGGGGATTTATCCTTTAATGCTAAAAATAGATGTGGTAATGATTGATTCCCAATCATCCCTAAATATACCGTTGCCAGTCGGCGGATCGACATTTTGGTATCATGAAGGGCTTTTGCCAAGATGGGTATATCCTCTGCAGTTGGATTCATGCGCTCGAGGGCGGCAAATCTCTTTTCCCACTCGGGATGAGTCAGTGCATCCGGCGAGATCGACTCCACGGGAGGCCTGCCTGCGGATCCCTGACCGACGGCCTCTGAAATGATTTCCTGCAATCGCTGTCCATCATAAGCAGCAATCACTTCGGTTACGACTTCTTCACCAACCTCTTTAAAAGTACCATATCGAATACCTTGGTCTACCCACTGTCTTTCTAGGATCAGATTTTGCGATGCGCTTTGCACTGCCATTACGGCATTCCCAAACTGTTCAGGTAATGCCAGACGCATTTCTCCTCCATCTGCGGAAAGCTTCACCTGCATAGGGATTCCCTTAAACATTTGAACGAAAACATGGACTTCACCGAAGGTTGCAGAGGATGAGGGTTTAGAGAGCCCTTCAAAGGACGGGTGACCGAACAGCTTCCCCACGTCCGCAAGAATTTGCTTCCAATCCGCTTTGGGATGCCGTTCAAGCGCAATAAAATCATTAACTTGAAATACCCCTACCACTCCTTCCAGATTCAAGAGCCGGTCAATGATTTCCGGTGCATTCTCTCGTTTTTCTTTTGTAAAGTTTTGAGACACTCCCAATGGAAGAGCCTCATCTACATTTATTTTCATAACGTTTGGACTAGGAGTCGGTTCAATGGATATAATTTGCATTAGTCTTCTCCTTCTTCATTCTTCCACTCATTGCTACTATTGTACCTCATATCGCGTTTTGTTTCATTTTAGAAGATGCTAAAGAAAGGGGAAAAGTTCGTCTGTAGCCCTTCTCTTCCAAAAAAATATTTTAGAGAGGCTTCTAGAAAAAAGGTTGATTTTTAATTAGGGGTATATTAAATTATGTTGATTGATAAACAAAAGGAGTGCTGACATCATGAAATCAACAGACCAGTGGACATCCAGGCTGGGTTTTATCCTAGCTGCTGCCGGTTCTGCGATCGGTTTAGGTGCCATTTGGAAATTTCCTTATGTAGCAGGAACAAATGGCGGGGGAGCTTTCTTTGTTTTATTCCTCATCTTTACGATTCTTCTAGGACTTCCTCTTTTGCTCGGGGAATTTGTGATTGGGAGAAGTACGCAGAAGGAAGCAATAAGCGCCTATCGAACGATTGCCCCTAACTCTGCCTGGCATTGGGTAGGACGACTGGGGGTCATAACAAACTTTATATTACTGTCCTTTTATAGTGTGGTAGGAGGGTGGATTATTTCGTACTTTTTCCGCTCCATTTCGGGTCAATTACTTGGTTCAGAAATCGGATATGACGAGTTGTTTGGACAAATTATCTCCAATCCGATTGAAGCAGTGGCGGCACAGCTAGGATTTATCCTGCTGACGATTATGGTCGTAGCACGCGGGGTGCAGCAAGGCATAGAGAAAGCCAATAACTACATGATGCCCTCCCTCTTCCTGCTGTTCATCATTATCATGATCCGTTCCCTAACATTAGATGGGGCTTGGAAAGGGATTAGCTTTTTCCTTTATCCAGATTTTACAAAGATTACGGCTGAAGCAATCCTATATGCCTTGGGACAGTCTTTTTTCTCTTTAAGTATCGGGGCTTCCGTGATGGTCACATACAGCTCCTATCTCTCAAAGAACGAAAGTCTTTCCCGTTCAGCCTATTCCATCGTAGGATTGAACTTATTTATTTCCCTGCTTGCCGGTTTAGCGATATTTCCAGCTGTGTTTGCTCTAGGGTTGGAGCCCGCTGGCGGTCCAGGGCTACTATTCAGCGTATTGCCTTCTGTTTTCGAAAGAATCCCTTTTGGGGCTTGGTTTATCACGGCTTTCTTAGCGTTATTCTTTTTTGCCACATTGACTTCAGCCTTTTCTATGCTTGAAATTATAGTTGCTTCTATCACCAAAGGAAATCCGCTAAACCGTAGGAAATGGGCTTGGATCACAGGATTCGCTATTTTTATCGCAGGTGTACCTTCTGCCCTTTCATTTGGTCTGCTTAATGAATGGACGATTGCAGGGAAAAATATCTTTGATATGGCGGACTACTTAGTTAGCAATGTCTTCTTGCCTCTTGGGGCGTTTCTTATTTCAATCTTTGTCCCTTTAAAAATAAAGCGAGCCGCCTTGAAAAGCGAAATGAATGCGGGAGGTTCCGTATCACCCTATTTTTTCCATTTGGCTTTCGCTGCTTCGCTACATTGTTCCATTAGCAATCATCATCGTGTTTTTAAACGCGTTAGGTATTATTTAATTATGAAAAATAAGCGGAGTTTTTCTGGTTAAACCTCAAAAATCATGATTTTCTTCCGTGTTTTAGAGAAATAACCGGAATTTCTCGCTTATTTTAGGCGAAAAGCCGCCATCTTTAAAAATAGTCGGACTTTCTCCTGTTATCTGTAACCAGCCTTTTAACTACTTTGAGACGCTCTTATATTACATTGAGGAGTAATACCATACCCCATTTTTTTTCACCTTATGAACCTTATTGTTTGCTTCTAAATAATCTAAGTGGCCAATAATTTCAGACATCACTAAAGCGAATTCGCTTTGATACTTATGTCGGTAGCATAACTGGGCCAAATCACTAGCTGTTGAGGTTCCCTTTTCGATAATTCGAAGAAACTTTTCCGCCTTCTCCTTCATCCGTTGCAGCCTGGAGGCGATTAGATCTTTATAGTCATAAATAAAATCTCCATGACCTGTAAATAAGATCTCCAAATCAAGTTGCGAGCATTGATGCAGAGATTGTGCATAGTCCAGGAGGCTTTTTCCACGGCCTCCATGTCGGTCAGGTTCGATCATGGCGTTGCTGGAAATATGTTGAAGCAAATGGTCGCCGGCAAATAGCCATCTTCGTTTTTTATCGAAAAACACGACATGATCAGGAGAATGTCCTGGTGTTTCCATTACTTGCCAGCCTGAGACTTCCGAAGTATCCAAAAGAGGGATGATTTCCGAGTGAATCGCATTATCCTTATTCTTGGCGACAGCATCCCTTAATCGTTGTACCTGGAGCTTTCCCGCTTCCCCGCAACCCATCTCTTCATATAGCTGGTCAAAAAAATCAACTCTCATGGAGAAAAATTCTTTATCCCTCTTTAGCCTGTAGATGGCTTCCG
The DNA here is from genome assembly GCF_040813775.1 of Ammoniphilus soli. Classification (NCBI taxonomy): domain Bacteria; kingdom Bacillati; phylum Bacillota; class Bacilli; order Caryophanales; family Paenibacillaceae; genus Ammoniphilus; species Ammoniphilus soli. The sequence continues at coordinate 497,178 of NZ_JBEGDL010000002.1, read as the reverse complement.
GATGGGCGTAGATCGGCAAATCCTTGAGTGCGGCAATTCGGTTGATCAAACCTACATGATCATGGTGGTTATGTGTAACTAGAACCTGCGTCAGATCGCTTACGGAAAAACCTTGCTCGTTCAGCGTTTGATTTAGGCTTGTCCAACATTCTTCCGTATCAATGCCCGCATCAATAAGCGTCAATGAATCCCCTTTTTGAACTAAATAAAAATTGAAACTCTTTAGCCCGCTTTGGGTGGGAATCACGATGGGATAAACGGTACAGCCTTCTTTTGTCACTCGATTTGTCATGAAAACAAACTTCCTTTGTTAAAATATGATTTCTTTTATTTTACCATACTCTTTAAAGAGGCTTTAATTCCCAACTCTTAAGGTTATATTTTCTGATTAATCCGTATTTGTCAAATATTATCGACAAAAATATAGTTACAGCATATCCCTAATGTATTAATATAGTAAATAATGACGAATGAAAGAAAGAGGAGTAACAATGAGTGACTTAAAAGACTTATTGCTACAGATTCTGCTTATAACCATCCCTATTTTTATTTATCATAACTTCTTTTTAGAGAACGTTAGAGCAGAAAATAAGTACAAGGATAAACTGATTGTAGTCATGCTAACAGGCATATCTATTATTCTATGTATGTCCTTTCCTATATACTTAAGCAACGATTCCCGCTTTGATCTAAGAGGCATTCCCCTGCTGATGGGTACGCTTTACGGCGGCTACAGGACCGGTTTTTTTCTAGCTTTCCTCATTATGGGATATCGAACATATCTTGGCATAGGACTCGGCTTCTATCATTCAATCTTTACCTTACTTCTGGTACTTCCTGTGATTATGTGGTGTTACCGGTATTTCAAACATGGAGACCGAACGACTAGAAAACATCTTACCATTTTCCTGTCGGTCTACTATGCATTCGTGATATCTGTGCTTTCTCTATCCATCGGATTGGTCCTAGAAAAGGACTTTCTTACACTCCTCATTTTCGATGCCATTTTCGTATTATCCTCCTGCTTTTTGATATATATTAATGAAAACATCAGGGAGAATTACCTCTTGCGCAAGGAGCTGCAAAAAACAGAAAAATTGCGGGTGTTAAGTGACTTGACCAGTGCTTTTGCCCATGAGATCCGAAATCCGATGCAGGTGAATCGAGGGTTCTTGCAGCTGATAAAACAAGAGCCCATCCCTGTTCATGTAAAGAATTATATTGAAATTTGCATGAATGAAATGGATCGGGCCAATGTCATCATTAATGACTATTTATCATTTGCCAAACCACAAACGGAAGATTTGGAAATGATTGACGTTAGCAGCCACATGATGCAGGTAAGAAATATTTTAGCTCCTTACGCCTTGATGCAAAAGGTTGAAATTAGTTGTGACATAAAAGAAAACTGTTTTATCCTAGCTAATCCGCAAAAGATTAACCAATGTTTGATAAATATTGTTAAAAATGGAATTGAAGCGATGACCAAGGGAGGGACCTTGGTTATGACTTGCCATCCCCAACAGGACAGATCTGTCAGAATTCGCATTCAAGATGAAGGCGTTGGTATGAGTGGCGAACAAATGAAAAGGCTTGGCACCCCCTTTTATACGCTTAAGGAAAAAGGAACCGGCCTAGGCTTAATGGTTTCCTACCGGATTATTCAATCGTTTCATGGTTTTATCGAGGTATCTAGTAAACTTGGTAAGGGAACAACCTTTTTAATTACTTTTCCTTCAGTGGATCTCCAACAATATAAGAGCACCTCTTAATTTAAGAGGTGCTTTTTTGTACTGCCGGAATTTATAACTCCGTTACATGTTACGCAGAACTAAAAACCTGGCGTCAGCCAAGTTTTCTAGCTGGACCCTGGCCAGTCAGTTTCCTAGGCTTCATGGTGCTAATATAAACTCCTCCAAGCACCATCATGGCCCCGATAAAATGATACAACTTAAATTGTTCCCCAAGCATCAACACGGATAGGACAACAGCCGAAACCGGCATAACATTGATAAAGATCGAAGCTTTCGATGCTCCTATTTTCTGAATGCCATTGTAATACATAATAAAACTAATGACAGTGACGAATACGGACATATGCATAATCGACAGCCAGGCTGGCATACTGGCTTCAACAATATCTGTCCAGGTCGTTTCCATAACGGTAAACGGCAGCAGAAAAAGCGTCCCAAAAGCACAGGCATATGTCGTAGAGACCACTGAATTGAATTTATTTAATACTACCTTTCCTACGATGCTATAAGCAGCCCAGCTCAGGACAGCCCCTAGCAATATCAGATCAATAAATTCAAACCTTAATCCTAAGATCGTGCCAAGATCTCCTTGGGAGATGATGTATCCTACTCCCAGCAAGGCCATTGCCATACTTATGATATGTCTTTTGGATATCCTTTCTTTCAATAACAACCCGGCTAATATCGTAATAACAACCGGATTAGAGGCAATCAATAACGAGCTTTTGATTACAGGGGCATGTTTGCTGGCCATAAAAAAGCAAATATTATAGATGGCAATGCCAGTCAATCCTAAAGCGGCAAAAAGTCCCCAATCTTTAAGGGTAGGTTTAGGGATATTCTTTTCGCGATATCTCATGTAAGGGAAAAGAATCAACGTCGCTATAAGAAATCTAAGAAAGGCTACCGTGATAGGTTCAAAGCTTTCCACCGCATACTTCCCGGCTATAAAGGCTGTACCCCATAAACTCGTTGAGATAGCTAAGGTGATAAAGGTCAGCCATAGACGATCCTGCTTCATCGTCCATTACCCTTCTCCATTTTTCCCGTAACTTCTACTCTCGTAGAGAAGAAAGTTGCACCGCCGCCCATATCAGATAGCCGGCTTGGAGTAAGAGAATTGACTAGGCGTCTGGTCCCTGGCTGGTCCGACCATAATCCTTGGGTAACTACCGTTCCCTTCACTACTCGATCTGTTACAAGAGCTTCCAGTTCACATTCTCCTCGTTCATTGAAGATCAGAACCTGATCTCCTTCCTGAATTCCGCGTGTCTTTGCATCTTCTGGGTGAATGTTCAAGTAAGGCCCTTTTTCCATGGACTGATGACGTTCATTATGGGAAAACGTAGAGTTCAGAAAGCTTCGATTCGGACCAGAAATGAAAAAGAGAGGGAACGTCTGCTCTTCGCGCAGAGGAATAAACACCGGTAAAGGCGGAAGTCCGTCATTTTTCATTTTTTCCGAGTATAGTTCAATTTTCCCGCTAGGTGTCGGCAGATGGTTAGGGAACCTGAACCCTCTGCTCCGGTCCAGCTTTATAAAAGGCTGTTTTTTTAGCCTTTCAAACGTGATTCCTTCAAGATATGGATTGGTCGAATGGTCTATTGCATCACGAATCATGTCTTCATCGGATTCAAATAATTCGCTTTCCGTAAATCCCATTTCTTGAGCCAGCAGGCGGAAGATATCAGCATTTGATCGGCTATCGCCGTAACGATCAATCACCGGATCTTGCAGCTGGACATAATGATGCCAATAGGATGTAAATATATCCAGGTTTTCGTAAGATGAAGTCGCTGGCAAAACAATATCGGCATATTTCGCTGTTTCCGTCAGAAATAAATCATGAACCACAGTAAACAAGTCTTCCCTGGCAAATCCCTGCTTGACTGTATTCAAATCTGGTGTGACAACTAACGGATTACAGCCGTAGACAAATAACGAGTAGATAGGCGGATTCAACTTGGTGAGCGCATCGCCAATCTGATTCATATTGATGAGTCTTGTAGCTTTTTCCTGCTTTGCTAATGGCATCTCAGAAAATTGGAGGGTGGCAAAATCCCCATTTTCTTTCGTGGCGCCGCCTCCCTTATGCTTCCACTGACCCGTAAGCGCGGGCAGACAGGCTACCGTACGGGCGAACATCCCGCCATTATCATGGTGTTGGGGTCCATTTCCGATGCGAATAAAGGATGGTTCAGCTGCACCGTATAATCGGGCAAGGCGGTAGATATCTTCCACCGGAACTTTCGTAATCCGAGATACCGTTTCAGGCTCATACTCCGCCACATGGGCTTCTAACTCTTCATAGCCAACGGTATATTCTTTGAGAAAGCTTCTGTCTACAAAGCCCTCTGAGAATAGGATATGCATCATGCCCAGTGCAAGAGCTGTATCCGTTCCAGGTTCGACAGGGATAAACCAATCCGCCCACTGACCCGTCCGATTCTGAAACACATCAATCACTACAATTTGAGCACCCTTCTTCCGTGCTTTTTCGGCTAGCATCACTTGGTGCATATTGGTATTGACTGCATCACAGCCCCAGAATAGAAGGAGACTAGAGTCAACCGTATCCTCTGGATCCGTTCCATAGGTTGCCCCCATCGTATATCGATATCCTGTATTTCCTGCTGCATTGCATATCGTCCGATCCAATTGACTGGCACCCAGCCGCTGAAAAAACCGATTCCCCATCCCATACATATTCAAGCGCCCCATGTTTCCAGCGAAGCTATAGGGCAGGATCGCCTCGCCTCCATGTTGTTCTAATAAGGCTCTCCATCTATCGACTATGGTGCGGATCGCCTCTTCCCAGCTAATTCGCTCAAAATGCCCCTCCCCTTTTGGGCCGATACGTTTTAAGGGGTAAGCCAAACGAGCTGGATCGTATAACCGTGCGGGGATATTTCTCACTTTGTTGCAAATAGCCCCCTGTGTAACCGGGTGAGCAGGGTCTCCATCCACCTTTACTATTTTTCCATCCTTTTTATAAACAATAAGACCGCACGTGTCAGGGCAGTCTAAAGAACACACTGAAGGGAATACACCATCTTTTTGAGTGACGTAAGAAGACAAACTCCCCCTCCTCTCTATCTTTATAAAGAGAGTCTATACTCTTTCAAAAAGCGTGGCAAGCCCTATTCCGCCTCCAATTCCTAGGGTTGCGATGCCTATGCGCCCATTTGCCCTCTGCATCTCTCGGCATAATCGGGTAACTAAAATGGCGCCGGATGCTCCGTATGGATGTCCAAGAGCAATGGCTCCGCCTCCCCGATTCACCTTTTCCCAAGGTATCTCGAGCTGTTTTAATGAGGCGACGACTTGAGAAGCAAAGGCTTCATTAAATTCCACGAGATCGATATCGGAAATGCTTAGTTTATTTCGTTCCAATAGCCGCCTAACCGCTGGAACGGGACCAATACCCAAAAACTTGGGGTCCACACCCGTTGCCACGGCATCGATAAAAGCCAACTTAGGCTGTAATCCTAAGCTTCTCGCTTTTTTTTGTGACATCACTAAAGCGATAGAAGCCCCATCATTTAATCCACAGGAATTTCCAGCTGTCACGCTTCCATTCTTTCGAAAAGCGGGTATCATACGTCGGAGGAGTTTTTCATAATTGGTAGACGGACGGGGAGATTCATCAAGATCTACACTGTCAATAGGAACCACTTCTTTACGAAATGCTCCATTTTCGAGAGAAAGAATAGTTTTCCGATAGCTTTCGAGAGCGTAGCAGTCCTGTTCTTCTCTAGTCACTCCATATCGTTCAGCTACATTTTCTGCAGCGTCCCCCATTTCCGGATCTCCCCATTCTTCGGGTGAAAAGCGGGCTCTGCTGTAGATGCGAGGCTCTTGATCCTGATCATGGTTTTCTAGCTTTAACGGAGCTCTTGATGTACTTTCCGTACCTCCGGCTAAATAAAGCTCACCTGCTCCTGACTGGACTAGTCTCGCCGCTATATTTATCGCTTCCAGTCCTGAACCGCATTGGCGATCTATCGTAACACCTGGTACTTCAACAGGAAACCCGGCAACAAGGGAAGACAAACGGGCAAGATTCCCGCCCGGTCCAACCGCATTGCCCAGTATGATGTCATCAATTTGCTCTGGATCAATGGCAGTGTCACGCACTAGTTTCTTCATCACTTCCGCTGCCAGCCGTTCCGGACCAATCCCTCTCAATTTTCCTCCCTTTTTCCCAATAGGGGTGCGGTACGCTTCCACAATCACGGCTTGATTCATTTTACGATTCCCTCATTCATCACCAATTTCTTTAGTTCCATTCTGGCCACTTTTCCGCTTGTTGTATAAGGAAAGTCTTCCACTACACGAATCTCTCGTGGACATTTGTAACCGGCTAAATGCTTGCGGCAATGGGCCTGAATTTCCCTATTTCCGAGCGGCAGGTTAGCAGATTTCAAACGAATGACGGCTAATACCTTTTCCCCCCAGTAGGTATCGGGTATTCCTACTACCACGGCTTCATCAACAGCCGGATGTCCTTTCAGAACCATCTCCACTTCTTCGGGATAGATGTTCAGTCCCCCATGGATAATCATATTTTTCTCGCGTCCGACGAGGTAGATATACCCCTCTTCATCTCTTCGAGCCAGATCATGAACGGTCGCCCAACCATCTTCTTGCAGGACATTCCTTGTTTCTGCTTCATTCCGATAATAGCCCAAAAAAAGCAGCTCACTGCGGACGTAGAGCTTTCCGACTTCTCCTGCCCCCACTTCCCGGCCTAATGAATCTCGAATGGACACTTCAACTTGATGAAAGGGACGCCCAACAGAATCAGGCTTTTCTCTATTTCCATGCGAATCTAAAATCGTTACAAAGCTTAATTCAGAGGCCCCATAGAACTCATAGAGATTTGCCTGCGGAAACCATTGGGCAACCCTTTGCTTCGATAAAGGGCTCCATTTCGCACCTGCTGAAACGATGGCCCGAATTGCGTTTCCTTCTATGCAAACGGCTTTTTCTTCTTTATAGGCACTTATCGCTTCGAACATCGTAGGAACCATATAAATTGCCGTGACCGGAAAGTTTTCAATCGCATCCATCACCTTTCCCGGCGAGAATTTTTCAAGCAAGTAGACCGTCGCGCCTATATAAAGCGCATGAACAGCGGCATAGAGAAAGGTGGAATGGACAAGCGGACCTGGAACGAGTATCATATCTGCCGAGCCAAACCCAAATTCCACCTCGCTGCACTCAAAACTTTTTACCCAGGAGCGGTGAGACCGGAAAAATCCTTTTGGCCTTCCTGTAGTTCCTGAGGTGAATCCCATATAGAATGGATCCCGTTCTGACTGCCCGCTGTCCGGTTCAGCGACCATAGGCAAACCCTCTGAAAGCTCTGGGGCGAATCCGTCTGTCACCGGGATAACGGTCAAGGTTAGAGGGATTTGCGCTAGACGTCCTTCATAGGAGACATCAATGGCCAAAACATGTGGTTCGGTGTCCCTAAGGGCGTGACCTAGCTCACTGCCGCTCCATTTCGGATCAAGCGGGATTGCTACCCAACCGGCTTGAGCAGCTCCGAGAAAAAAGGAGAGGAACTCCACTCGATTTTTCAGCAAGATGGCTAGCTTGTACTCTTCCCTTTCTGGATAGGACTTCTTCCAATTTTGAAGATAACGAGTGACGTGCTGGACTTGTTTGTGAAAATCTTGGTAAGTATAGGACTGATTTTCTGTAATGATGGCGATTTTATCTGGAATACATCTAGCATGGTCAATAATAGGATCAGCGATTAACATGATATCTCCTCCAGTCGATATATCCCGAGAAATCCGGTATGTATGAATCGTTTGTCAATGCATCGAAAAATAAAAAGGAAAAACTCCAGCGATTCTTATGAAACATCGGAAAACTCTTGTTTCACGGGAATCAACGGGAGAAATTCCTTTTTTCACCCTAGTTCAATTTTCTTCACTTTCCGGACAATTCCTCCTATCGGAACTAACGATGTCTGCTTAAGCCGCCACTTTTTTCTCTTTTTGTATCAGAGGTCTCAAATTCTTGATCTTAACGGCTACATAGGCGGCTATAAAAGCTTTAGTCAGATCGCCGGGGATATAGGCAATTGCAGTGATCGCTGCTTTTCCAAGAGAAATGTCGGTGATCATCGCGAGTACAGGCACTCCTGCGCAATAAATCAAGAGAATGCCGCACAGCACATTGATGGCAAATGCTTTCCAGAGGTTTAACCCGTCCCATAAGCGCTCCGTTAAATATCCAATGGCAAAAGCAGCAAGAGGGTAGCTCCATAAATAACCTGCACTCGGTCCGATCAGTACAGAAAACCCTCCTCGTCCTCCTGAAAGCACAGGAGCGCCTACCGCTACAATCATCAGGAAAATAACCAGGCTTAACCCTCCCAAACGGGCGCCTAATACTCCACCAGCTAGCATAACTCCCAGTGTTTGAGCCGTGATAGGTACCGGCGTGAACGGAAGAACAATGGGAGGCAAGAAGCCAAGTGCACACATTATAGCTGCAAACATCGAAACATACATCATGTCTTTCGTCTTCATTACGTATCCCCTCTCTTTTCTTTTACTATAGGGGGACTTATGCCTATATGTCAACCTAAAAATTCAATTTAGTTAACTATATGTTGAATCATTTTCCATATGGAGTATGATTGTTGGCCGGGATATACAAAATAACAAAATGTATCCCTAATAATCGGATTTGAGGTGAAAGCATGCTTGAAAAGCCTAAGCCAGAGGAACAACTGACTGTACCTTGTCAAGAAGAGCTCCAAAGGTTAATTTGCGAAGCAAGAATGATGGAGTATAAAAGGTCGGCTAAGGGATTAGCTTGGTTGGGAGTTATCGTATTCGCGACAAAGGGATTGATCGTCCTCTATGACTTCTTTTCTCGATTTCTGTGACTAAATGCTAAACTCGACATAAGCTGTGAAAGTAGTAGCTTTTGGTTAATACTTTTCAAGCTGGGGAGTTTAGAGATGATCATTTTACTTACTTCCGTATTTTTTGGCCTTTTAGTCACGATTATTATTGGTGTATCCTCTTGCGCAAAGAGACGAAAAATAAAAAGGTAGTAGCAAATGATTTTTAGTTTTACTACATAGAAACCCAAAAGGAGGCAAAAAATGAACCCAAAAGATGCAAATCTGAAAAAGAAAAATATCTTGGATGACATTGACCGTATTACAAATGAGGGCTTGGCAGGCGGCCGCACCGGTGATCCGGAACATAATGGCGAGATTGACAGTGCAGTCGAAATTCCTGAAGAATCTCCACCGACGTTAAATGGAGAGCAATTTTAACTTTTAAGGGTGCCCCCTACTTAGGGGTCCCCATTTCTTATAACCAAAAAGGCTTATTGAGAATCCTCAATAAGCCTTTTATCTATAATTTTTTAGCTATAAGTGGTTTCCACTTCTGTTCCTTGCTCATAAGCTTCATTCATCTGCTCCCATTGCTCCACTTTTTGCTGTTCGCTCAGAACCGGATCATTCAGAATGGACTGGGAAATGATCTTGTAAGTCGTATCGGTGTAGCCGGATTCCTGAAACATTTGCATAAAGAATTCTTTATTAGACATTACCTTCCTACCTCCTGCACGTTCCTAGATCTCTAGTGGATCCCAGGCGACTCCTTGTAAGCTTCAGGATGCCACTGTTTCCAGACTTCTCCTGCTATTCCCATCGAAGGTTTTACGGTAGGATCTCCTTCTTGCCAGCCGCATGGAGTCCCCTCCTTTGTCGCAAGCGAATGCTGGTAGGCCTTAATTTGCCGCAATATTTCATCTGCGTTGCGACCTACCGCTCCATTCATTACCTCCGCGGACTGGACCATCCCTTCGGGATCAATGAGAAAAGTTGCCCGTTTTGTCTTGCCTGTATCCGTTTCGTATACATCATACATTTGCCCGATTTTTCCATTTTGGTCCGAGATCATGGGATAGGGCATGCCTCCCTCGACCATCTTTGACAATTCAGTTTCATTCCATACTTTGTGCGCTAAAATACTATCCACACTGATTGACAGCACCTCACAGTTCAGCTTTTGGAATTCCGCATAACGAACCGCTATGCATGCGCATTCTGTAGGTCAAACGAAGCTGAAGTCAGATGAATAAAAAAAGAGAAAGACCCATTTCCCACGGTAGTCCTGAAGGTTGATTTTGAGCTTTCTCCCCTGGTAACACGCGTCAGCAGAAAATAAGGGAGCTTGGCTTCCTACGATCATACTATCTTCCTTTCTTTTCTAACGAGTATATAGATATTGTTTCCTTCGTGAGCAGACCTATGTAACATAAAAAGCATCTCCGCCTATAAGTAGGAGATGCTGAATTCTTAAGGATAAACCTAAAACTAAAACATTTTTTTGTTTTTGGCAATAGTCGCTGCTTCCTTGCTTGATTTAACTCCCATCTTTTTTAGAATCCGGTTGATATGGTTTTTGATAGTTCGCTTGGAAATGAATAGATTTTTCTCTATTTCCGTTTGCGTCTCTCCATTATGAATGCGTTGAAGAATTTCTTTTTCCGAAGTTGTGAGCACATTTTGATTTTCTTCTCTCTTCAGGCGCAGGAACTCCTGACGCAATACTTGTGCAGCAGAAGGGTGAATGGAAGATTGATTCTGAAAGGCAGCTCGTATAGCTGGCGCAATTTCTTTAAAGTGCAGTTTATTAATGTAGTTGACTGCACCTGCTGAAAACGAGTCGACGATGACCTCTTCCCGGGTCAGCGACGTCATCATGATCACCTTCGCCGTGTCCTCTTTGTCCATAATCTCTAAGGCCACCTCTATACCATCCAAATTGTTTTCAGTTAAATTAATGTCTAGGACAATAACATCTATATCCCCCATTTTAAACCGTTGAAGTGCTTCTTCTTTGGTAGAGGCAGTTTCAACAACGGCCATATCCTCCTGATTATTGATTAAATCCTGAATGCCTGAAAGCCAAACCGGATCATCCTCTACTAACATGACACGTATTTGATGCAAACCAGCACTTCCTTTCCTGCTTTATGAAGACAATATTTTTTCTTTCGGAAAATAAAGAAATACGGTCGTTCCTTGATCTTTTTCACTATGAACCTCTAAAAGCCCCCCATGTTTTCTCATGACGTTGTAGCAATAGGACAATCCCAAACCAAAATTAGTAGAGCTGTTCTTTTTAGTCGAGAAGAATGGATCTAAAATATACGGAAGATTTTCTTTGGATATTCCCGATCCATTATCTTCTATGGAGAAAACGAGATATTTCTTGCTGCGGTAGAAGTCTATCGTGATGACCCCATTTTCTTGCAGGGCCTCGATCGCATTGATTAACAGATTGGTTAGCACTTCGTGTAAATGGACAGCATCACACATCATTCTCAACTGATTGTTTTCTGGTTTAACTACCCGGATATCCTTGGATAAAAGTAAGGGGGTGACTTCCTCTAATACCCGGAATACGATATCCAAAACCTCACAGGGTTCTTCTTGCAGGATAATATCTTTCATTCTGGATTGAATGCGCTGAACCATGTGCAGCAGATGATCCGTGGAGTGCAGAATAACCTGCACATCCTTTTGCAAGGCTTCCTTTTTTGAGGCTTCCGCATAGCTTTCCAAACGATGGGCAAACAACTGAATTTTTCCTACCTCATTTTTGATGGAATGATTCAGGATATCTGCTCCGGAGGTCAGCGCTCGCAGCGTAGTGTCCAATCGATGCCGCTCCACCCTGATCTTCACTCCCAGCACTCCATATTTAAGAGAAAAAATGAGGAATAAAATAAATTGTGCAGCAATAATCCAGATATTATATTTCCATACATCGTAGAGATTCATTGTTCGCAGAATGTAAATTGTCACCATCACAATCAGGAGCGGAACGACACAAAGGACAATGGTAATAAAGTGACTTCTCTTCATTATCGGATCCCGTTCATGCAGAAACAGTTTTATAAGCAAATACGAACCATACAAAATATACGAAACGACCCAGAGAACCATCCAGCGATAATGAAACTGCAGCTCAGGCAAAATGGGAGTAATATACCAAGTCATCAATAAAGGTGTCAGTGCGGTGAATGCAGCTCGCTTTTTCCATAAGGAAGGCCGATGGGGCCAGGAATAGACAGCAAACATTAAATAACAATAGGGCAGCCCTACCTGGCAAATAAAAGATGAAATGTTTCCAAGCGGATCGAGAAATTGTTCCAGAGCCGGGCTATAACTATGGATTTGAATGAGATGCGGGATCCACACCTCGTCAATTACACCAGCGAAAAAACCCATACCTCCTACAAAAGCGGTTGCGCTTGCCCATTTCGTTGATGTTCGTTTCCCATCAGTGAACCAGATAACCCCCCCAAGAATCCAGACGGCCATTAATACGATTTCCATAAATCTATAAAACTCCTATCCTCATTTGTATGTAATTATAAATGATTTTCTGTTGGAAAGGGCTAAAAACATTCCCCCCTTGAAGATAACAAGAGGGGATGGCTTCACTTTGCCACGCGAGTGTAGATTCGCTCCAGTTTTTTTACTTGTTTTTTGATATTGTGTTCTCTTTCAACCAATTTTCTGGCTGCCCGGGATAGCTTCTTCCATCTTTTCTTCTGCTTGATCATTTTAAGCATTTGCTGCGTGAGACTTCGCACACTGCCTTGCTTCGCGAGATACCCTGTTTTCCCATTCTTAAGCACCTCAGGAATCCCCGCATGGGTAGTGGAAATTGCAGGCAAGCCGGATGCCATCGCCTCTACCAAAGAGTTAGGAATTCCTTCCTTGTCTCCGTCTTTTGCTGTTCGGCTAGCTAAAACAAAAACATGCGCTTTCCGAAGTTCTTTCCGAACCCCTTTATGGGACAATTTCCCTTTAAGCTTTACAGAACTACTCAATCCTTCTTTTCGGATCCTTTTTTTGAGCTTAGATCGCATCCTTCCCTCTCCAACAATAACAAGGCGAGTTTTTGGGTATTTTCGATGGACTCTTGCAAAGGCTTCAATTAGAATATCCATTCCTTTTTTAGGAACTAATCGTCCGATGCTTAAGAAAATCACCCTATTGTTAGCCGGCGGCTTTCGCAGCTTAAAAGGAAACTTGCGCAAATCAATGCCTGTTTTGATCACACGGATCTTTCGTTTTGGACATTTCAGGCGAACCAGCTTTCTTTTCATCTCTCTGGATACAACGAGCACTCTAGCGCTATGTCTAAATACGGATCTAAGCTTTCGCTTGTAGCTTTTATCACGCAACCGCGCGGATACATCCTTGCCATGAAAAGAACTGATCAGCGGAATGGAAGTCTTTTTCTTGTAAGGAAGAATTCGTATAGCAGAGGGACCAAAAAAAGCTTGAATGAGCGAGGTTCTTTTCGCTTTCAGGAATCGGGGGACATTCTTTATCTTTCGCAGCTTGTAAATTTTTCGATAAGGGAAGGATTTGCGGTTCTTGATCTTATCAGCCAGAAAGTATCCCTTAAACCTTTTAATATTTTTGATTCGTTCGTAGATGAACGTCTCTGTCGGGTTCAGATAAGTCGTTTTTACAAAAGCAACGACTTTTTTTCGCTTCACCATGAGCCTATCACTCTCCTAGTTCAGGGTTTTGTAAATCCGATCTATTTTCTTTACGACCGAATTCCACGAAAATTTCTTTACTACGAGACGATAACCGGCCATTCCCATTTTCTTGCGGCGGGAAGCATTCTTAAGCAAGCGGTTGATATACTTTGCCATCTTCTTGGAATTTCTCGGGTTTACCAGATAACCGGTCTTCCCGTGTCGAATTGATTCCGGAATTCCCCCTTTATTTGCTGCCACGACGGGCAGCCCAGCGGCCATGGCTTCGATATTCACTCTTCCAAATGGTTCCTGCCAGAGCGAGGGGCACACAAAAACATCGGCAATAGCATAGCATTCAGCCACCATGCGCGGGGACAGGAAACCCGTAAATCGTATCCCGTCCGCACCAAGCTTTTTTTTCCCTATCCGTTCAATTCTTTTAAAAAAGGAGCTTTTGGATTTGATGCCATGATCAGTCCCGCCAACTACCAAAATCACGAGATTCTTATGATGCTTTCTTAGAATCTTTCCCGCCTCGATTAAACTTTCAATTCCCTTTTCTCTATTGATTTTTCCAACAAACAGAACGACGCTTTTGCCCTCTACACGCCATTTTTTTCGAAGTCGCTGGACTTTAGAGGAAGCCTTCCATTTCTGGATAAATTTATGAGGTTCAACGCCCAGGTGCACCGTTTTGATTCTACTGGATTTGATAGAAAAGCGCCGTAATGAATTTTTGCGAGTAAAATGACTATTGGCAATGAAAAAATCGGTTTTCTTTATGCCTAAACGTGTCCCCTTTTTTACCTTTATGAGATTATGAAGGTTTACGATATGTTTGGAGCTTGGGGCTGCACGATGCAGCTTGGGAATGAAGTGAGGACGGTTGAAGGTGTGAATAATGTCGAAGTGAGAATTGCGAATTTTTTTCGCAACCCTAGATAGATATTTTTTCTTTCCTACCTGATAAACCTTGATATTTTTCTTCTTATAAGGATTATGTTTTTTCCTAGCCTTAGGTGTAAATAACGTCACACGATGCTGCTTAGCTATCCTCCGGACAACCTCGTCAATATAGAGTTGAACGGCACCTCCTTTAATCGGAGGAACAGGACGCGTTTCCGGGGCAACCAATGCAATCCTCATCCGCCACTTATCCTTTCTTTCAATAGTCATTCAAGGAGCTCTCCTATTACTCTATTCAAAGAATTACCCGGCGGAATAAAGCGTTTGTCTATATTTCTTAAATATAGACCTATTACTAGACAAATCCCAAAAAAATAAGCTGGAGCCGAAATGTATGCTCCAACTTACCGGGTTAATAATGCTTGATCGTCATTTGGTCCAAACTTTTAAATTCATAGCCTTGTTTCCTTGCATCGTCTATTATTTGTCCCAGTGCCTCCGCGTTATCTTTGGAGACTGAATGCAACAAAATCACTGCACCGGGATGAAGCTGAGACATAACCTTATCGTATGCATAGCGGGAACCCATGTGAATCTTAGTATCCCAATCCTTATAGGCCACAGACCAAAAAACGTTAGTGAATCCTAAGTCCTTGCTCACCGCTAAAGTTCTCTCGCTAAAAATTCCTCTTGGCGTACGCAGGTATTTCATTTCTGGTTGTCCAGTGAGCTCCTTCACTTCGTCCCGGACCCTATTTAATTCTGTCTTCATTTTTTCCGGCGAAATGCGGCTCATATCGGGATGGCTCCAAGAATGATTTCCGATTAAATGTCCTTCATTAACCATTCTCTTGAGGAGGTCAGGTTGATCCTTAATATAATGTCCTGTGACGAAAAATATGGCTGGTACCTGTTTTTCTTTAAGGACATCCAGAATTTTTGAGGTATAACCGTTTTCGTACCCGTTATCAAATGTTAGATAAAGCTCTTTTTTTCCCGTATCGCCTAGAAATATAGCTCCATATTTCTCAACTATGCCCTTAAAGCCTTCCTGATCAATCGATGCCAATTGACCGTTCTTGCTTTTTTTGAAGCCAAAATGGAATGGAGCATCCATTGAGCCTGCTGCAAGACCCGAAGCATTAACTGATAGGAGACAGACTAACGCCCAAACCAGGGAAAAAAGGGCAAATCGCTTTGATTTCATTAAAAATCACCCCTTGATACGATTATGCATCAAGGGTAATATGCCACGAAAATATAAATTTAATTCTAGGCTTCTAAATCTTTAACGCTTTGGAAAATAAGTTCAAAGATCTCTTCAATGTTTTCTTCTTCGACGCAGGAAAAAGCAACGCGCAGATCGGTATCTCCTAGCGCAATGGCTCCAACCCCATATTTTTCAAGCAAATGGACGCGTACTTTCTCGGCCGGGACCGTCTTTAGCTCTAGGCACATGAAATAACCTGAGTTAAATGGATAGTAATCCCAAGCCTCAGCGTATTTTTCATTTTCCAGAACTTGCTTCACCCGATTTGCGCGGCTTTTCATGATTTCATATTTATCCTGTTTTTGCTGTTCATAATCAGGATGCTGAAGCGCATGCAGAACAAACGTTTGAGATGGGTGAGGACCGCTTGAGATTGCGGCGCGGATGATTCCCATAGTTTTTTGTTCAAGGGCAGCTAAAAGAGCCTCGCTCTCCGAAGCATAGGTAACAAAACCAACCCGGAATCCCCAAACATATTCTTCTTTTGTGGCACCGTCCACTTTGATCGGTAAGATCCTTGGATGCAGATTAGCCAACTGGCTAAATAAAGACTCTCGCATGGAATCCTCAAAAAACAAACCATAGTAGGCATCATCCGTCACCGTGACAATATTAATTCCAGCTTCAGCGCCAGCTAATAAAGCAGAGACAATTTCTTGGCCTTCCTCGGCACCTGGGGTATACCCGGTTGGGTTATTTGGGAAATTGAGGAGAACGATGGCTTTTCCTTTATCCTTTTGAGCCAAAATGGCTTCCTTTAAACCTTCGGAGTTAAATTTTCGCTGCTCATTGTATAAGGGATAATAAGCAAGAGTAGCCCCCCGGCGAATGCCAAATGTAAGCTCATAGTTTTCCCAATTCTTATCCGGAATAATGACGACGTCGCCAGTCTCGACGAATAAATCAGCCACCACGCTCAATCCATGAGTAAGGGCGTTTGTAACAATCGGATTTCCTATTTTCTTTCCTTCAAGGGTAGGATTATTATCTAGAATTTTCTTCTTCCATGCGGAACGCAGCTCGGGTTTGCCAGCTGGTGGCGCGTATTCATAGAGATCTTTCGGATTATAGGCGGATAACGTTTCCTGGATTAATTTCAAATGCATCGGCTGCTTGTCTTCTATTGCTATCCCGATCGTTGCATTATACTTCTTGGCTTTTGCTTTGGCTTCAGCGGATTGGCTTAGAATGCCTTCTTTTGGAAAGTAAATGGCTTTTCCTAAAGCTGAAAGCATGTCATACACAACAGGGTTTTCTGCTTGGATAGTTTCATTCAATTGCTGTACTAGCTTATTCATAGATCCACTCTACCTTCTTTGTCAAATTTCCTCATGCTCCTCAATCATTCTATCACAAAATTTTTATGAAGAGCCAATTTTTGAGAAGAAAAAACAGCCCAGTGAAGCAGCTGTTGGCGAAACTTTACAATAATGTGCGAAGGCTCCACAGCTCAGGGAAAAAGCGGTGCTCAAGCCTTTGCTTTAAGTAATGGACACCTGAGGATCCCCCTGTTCCTTGTTTATAACCGATAATGCGTTCTACAGTCTTCATATGGTTATAACGCCATTGCTGCTGACGATCCTCTATATCTAAAAGCTTTTCTGCAAGCTCATAAAGATCCCAATACAGTTCTATATCCCGGTAGACTTCAAGCCATGCGGCTTCGACGCTAGCGTTAGCCTTGTAATCTAGGGACCAATCCCGATCCAAGCACTCCTGGTCAATTGCCAACCCCCTTACTGCAAGAGCTTGGATGGCCACGTCGTAAAGACTAGGTTGTCGGATGGCCTTTTGCAGCAGCGAATAGACCTCGGCCTGGTGACGGAATACCTCCAACAGGTGCTTATTCTTATGGCCCAGAGAGAACTCTATCAGCCTGTTCTGATAAGACTGAAATCCAGATGAGTATCCCAATTTGTTCCGGAACTGCATATATTCCGATGGAGTGAGTGTAGACAGAACATCCCAAGATTGAATTAATTGCTGCTGAATCCTAGAAACTCTGGAAAGCATCTTAAAAGATTGATCCAATTGATTGGTGCGAACACAGGATATCGCTTTGTGGATCTCATGGAGGATAAGTTTCATCCATAATTCGGAGCTTTGGTGTATAATAATGAACAACATTTCATCATGGTGATCCGAAAGCCTATGCTGACTAGTTAACAGCTGATCAAGGTGAAGATACCCCCCGTAGGTCAAATTCCCCTTAAAATCGATATGTATGCCTTTCTCCAGCCCGGACGGAAACTGTTGATTCTGCTCAGACAAATTCATTCCCCTTCCATGGTCAGATCTAAAGTTCGCACCACTTTATTCATATTCTCACTTTTATATACTCATGCTTTTTAGGTGCATAAAAGAGAAACAGGCAGCTCCCTTAGGTTGCTGCCTGTATCCATTGCTCCAGGATCTGAAATTGCTTTTTTCTTTCATTTTCATCTGTTCTCGAGAAGCAAAATGGGGTTTGATCTTGGATCTTAAGTATAATAACGTCTTCTTCAAAGGAAAAATGGAATTTCCACTCCAAAAATTCATTTCCTACCCATTTATGGAGTATGAAAGATTGTTCGAAGGGTATATTTTCAGACCCAGGTGCTTGGTATCGGGACATCCCGCTGCCCACAGCCAAAAGGTATCCATTTTTTGCGAAAAGGTAGAAGCAGGTTTCAACTACACGATCCAGAATAGAGATTGGCTGGATCTCTTGCGGATCTGGAGCAAATGGAATATGGACCGAAGTTCGAAGTGAGATCTCTTGGTTCGCATTCGTCAAAGGTGAGTGCAAAGGGATTTCAATCTCGAATGGAAAGATCTTTTCCTCGTTTGCCTTAATGGAGTCCAGTCCCTGAATTTGAGCTCGTCCCAGTACATACTCGATATAATGATTCTCGGAGTCTTCCTCATCTTTATAGTATTCGAAAATCACTTCTACATCTACGCCATGGATTTCTTGTTCCACTCCTCCGCCATACAGATGAACTTCCCCTTTCAAGGTTTGTCCAGGTTTAATCATTCTTTGCAAAATGACGGTATGGACTTTGGCGGAACCGATCCCGATTGTAGATAGAATTTTTCTGAACGTAAGCATGATTTCCCCCCTCCAACGCTATTATACACTGCATTTTCATCCCTGTGTTGCCTGATTTCAAATTGCTTTTTTAGTATTTCCAGAAATGGATCCTCATAACAGCTGGCTTATCCATCAGTCGCACATTCTATAACTCGCCTAACTAAATAATTTTTTAATAAAAGAACTGATTCCGGTTGGTTGGTGGGGAGGCTCCTGTTTTTCTTCACTTCGTGGATCCTTTACATAGATGTCCTCTAGATCAACAGCATGGTCATAGGCTAATACACTTCCTGTTAAAGAGAAAAAACGGCAGAGCTCCTCATCTAAGGCTTGCCGTTTCCTTGTTTTGCTTTCTTCAGAACAATCCTTTAACCTTACCGTCTACATCAATATCCATCTGCAATGCCGCAGGCTGTTTTGGCAATCCTGGCATTGTCAATATGGTGCCTGTAAGAGCCACAAGAAAACCTGCGCCAAGGGCGGCTTTAAACTCACGTACCATGATCTGGAAACCTAATGGTCTGCCCACCCGTTTCGGGTCATCTGATAAAGAGTACTGGGTTTTAGCCATGCAAATCGGGAGCTCGCTCCAGCCGTGCAGCTTGAACTCTTTGATTTGGCCTTTGGCTTTCTCACTGAAGATTACGCCATCGGCACCATACACATGCCTAGCGATGGATGTCACTTTTTCTTCGATGGTCTCTGTGGGCTGGTAAAGGAAATGAAATGAGTCCGAATTTTGAGTTTCCGCAATTTCTACTACTTTTTTCGCTAAATCCGTACCCCCTGAGCCGCCTTGTTGCCAGACTCGAGTCAGGCTGACAGGAAACTTTGCTTGAGCGCAAAGCTGAAGAAGCTTCTCCACTTCATGCTCAGTATCCATCGGGAATTCATTTATTGCCACGATAAACGGCAATCCAAACCGCTGAATGGTTTCTATATGCTTGACTAGGTTTTGAAATCCTGCAGCTAGCGTCTCCAGGTTTTCAGCGCTTAATTGGTCTTTCGCCGTTCCGCCGTGTAATTTAAGGGCCCGGATCGTTGCTACGATCACAACAACGGATGGTCTCAAATTCCCTTTTCGAGCTTTGATATGAAGAAATTTTTCGGCTCCAAGATCTGCACCGAACCCTGCCTCAGTCACAGCAAAATCTCCCAATTTTAATGCCATCTTGGTAGCAAGTAAGCTGTTGCAGCCATGTGCAATATTGGCAAAGGGTCCTCCATGCAATAGGGCCGGGGTGTTTTCCAATGTCTGTACCAGATTAGGCTTTATGGCTTCTTTTAACAGTACTGCAAGGGCTCCCTCAGCTTTCAGATCTTTGACATATATGGGTTTTTGGTCGTAGGTGTAGGCGATTAGCATCCGGGAGATCGCTTCTTTTAATTCTGCAATACTTTCTACAAGACATAAGATGGCCATAATTTCCGATGCCACCGTGATGTCAAACCCATCCTCCCGAGGGACACCGTTCGCTTTTCCGCCTAGTCCAATAACAATTTCACGCAGCGACCGGTCGTTCATGTCCAGTACTCTTTTCCAAAGGATGCGTCGCGGGTCTATTCCAAGAGCATTGCCTTGTTGGATATGGTTATCGATAAGAGCAGCCAACAGATTATGAGCGGAGGTAATCGCATGGAAATCGCCCGTAAAATGCAGGTTAATATCTTCCATAGGAACCACCTGGGAATAGCCGCCCCCCGCAGCTCCTCCCTTCATGCCAAAAACCGGTCCTAATGATGGTTCCCTTAAAGCAATAACTGAATTTTTACCAATCTGACGGAGGGCTTGACCTAACCCAACCGTAACGGTCGTTTTCCCTTCTCCAGCGGCTGTCGGGTTTATCGCGGTTACAAGGATCAAATGCCCATCTCGCTGATCCTTAAGGCGATGGAGAAGTTCGAGGTCGAGCTTGGCTTTATACTTCCCGTAGGGATCCCATTCATTTTCCTGTAATCTTAGTTCGCGAGCCATCTCTGAAATCGGTTTCATTTTGGCTGTCGAGGAAATCTCAATATCTGAAGGGATGGACTTTGACATAACTTCTCCTCCTGTTTCTTTCTGAGGTGTACCTTAACCAGATTATACACTATTTTTCATTTGATATATAATAAGTCAAGTTCGCAAGAAGTTTCATGTTTTCGGAAAAGAAGGTGTCTCCTAATAGCAGCTGCGGTCAATTAGGAGACAGGGAAAGTAAAATTATGTAGGAACGATTTGCACTTCAGGCCAAGCCTGCGCTATTCGTTTGACATTGGGGTCTAAAGAGAAAATGCGATAAACCCCCAGTTCATGTATTACAGTGAATGTACATGCCTCGAGATAGGTAAACTCATATTCCGGGTGCTCGAGCATGAGATTCAGCGCTTCCTGTTCAATGGCATCATCAATGGGGATGATGGTTAGTACCTTAGCTTGCTCCGCTCTCTTGATTACGTTCAGAAAAAAATGAGCTTGCTGAAACCCCACTTGGTTCCGAAGCCATTCATGCATTTCATATATCGTAAGATTAAGTGTAATGAGCGGTTGCTGTAAATCATCCAATCCAAAGAAGAAGTGAACCGCCTTCTGATGTAAAGGATGTGTAGAATCCATAAAAGCCGCTAAGGCAGATCGATCAAGAAAAACCGATTTCTCTTCTCGTGTTGCCTGTTCCTTTACTATCACGAATGATCCCCCCTGCACAAGCCCTCCAAACGAAGAAGAGGGTTTCTTTCTTTCCTTTCCTCGCTGATTTTGACGTGATTCCCGTAGTTGCTATGCTGTTCACAATATAACTTAATAGCTTCATGGAGCGCTTTGGATATTGGTATTTTCTTGATATCAGCCAACTCCTGAATCTTTTCCATGTCTTTTTCCTCTATCGGAGGCAAGGGCTGGCTATCCGCAGCATTCAGTCGTTCCCGCATTTTATCCAACATTCTCTCCCATGTTCGCAATGCTTTCCCCCCCTTCCTTTCCTTTAAAGATCTTATGACTATGACCGAATAGCTTTTTTGCTGGCTCTGCATCGAGAATTTTTCCCGTACCCAAGACCACGCATCGCTCGGCTTGTTCAGCTATGCGGACTGGAATACTTAAATCCTTTTGCAGACGTTGTTCCAGCCCTCCAATCAAGGCACCGCCTCCGCAAAGGACAATTCCGCGCTCTATCACGTCGCCAGCAAGCTCCGGAGGACATTTCTCGATAGTTAACCGGATGGCTTCGGTGATTGAAAAAATGAAGTCATTAAACAAAGGATGAAGATCAAGGCTAGTAAAAGCGATCGATCTCGGAAGACCATTTACAAGATTTCGACCCTTCACTTCCACCTGTTCTTCTTTTTCCGTCATGACCGCCAGGCCCAGATCTTTTTTCAATTCTTCCGCTGTAGGAAGCCCTACGGCCAAGTTATGCTTTTTCTTTATCATTTCCATAATGGCTCGGTCAACCGTCATTCCGCCTTTTCTAATCGTGTGGCTGATCACAATCCCTCCGAGGGATATAATGGCAGCTTGAATGGTCGATCCGCCGATGTTCACGACAAGATGCCCGCATGGCTGGTTAACAGGCAGTTCAGCTCCCATTGCTGCAGCAAGAGGTTCTTCTATGATCAAAGTTTTGCTCGCTCCCGCTTGCTGAACTGCATCTTGAACCGCTCTTCTTTTTACATCCGTAATATCTGAAGGAACTGAAATGGCCACATGGGATCGTTTAAGCCATCTATAGCCATTCGATATTTTCCCAAGCAAGTGTTGAAGCATGACTGTCGTCATATCAAAATTTGCAATCACGCCGTCTTCAATGGGTTGAATAATCTCTAGGTTCTCAGGGGTACGACCAATCATTGCCTTCGCTTCTTTCCCGACTGCTTCAACTGCTCCTGTATCCTTTCGAATCGCCAGGACTGACGGCTCCTGAAGGACGATTCCTTTTCCTTTTTGATAGATCAATGTATTTGATGTACCCAAGTCGATACCAAGTTTGTGGTCGAGCCAATTGAACATAATATTCTCCTTCATTCATGTTTTCCTTCCACTATTCGACATTATATATGGAAAATATGTTCTTTTTATGACCAGGCTGTGATCCAGATAAGAACATATTCGCTCATAAATAAATCTTAGAAGGGTCATAGTTTGGTCACAAATCATCTTTATACTGTAAGGGCGTACATAATTAGAGCAACCGAAAGGAGCACCCTACAATGTTAAAGAGAATACTTAGTCTAACCCTCTTGTGTTCACTGATGTTTACTGCTACTAACTCTTTGGCCAGTGAAAAAGATACGCCTATCCTAGTTGATGGACAACCTATCCAAACGGCTTCTCTGAATTCTGAGGGGAGAGTGATGGTCCCCCCTGCTTTCTTCCAACGGATTGGAGTTTCCGTAGGTTGGAATGCACAAAAGAATTCGTACATATTAAATAAGCAGGATATCCATTTGGCACTAAGGGAGAGTGAAGGGAAAACCAGCTTTATCCCGCTGCGGTATGCAGCCGAAAATCTGGGGATGGAGGTGTCGTATGATGCCTTAAGCTCTACCGTGAATATAGACACAAAGCTTGCCGACGATGCGCAGGCCAAGCGTAACGAGGAAATCTACTGGCTCTATCAATTGACAGAGGCTGAAGCAGGAGGAGAAAGCTATGAAGGAAAAGTCGCTGTTGCTTCCGCTGTCTTGAATCGGGTAGATAGTCCGGACTATCCGGGTTCGATCAAGGAAGTTATCTTTCAAGTGACTAGAAACCGTGGCGTAGACCACTATCAATTTTCTCCTGTAAAGGACCAGAGAATTCATACGGTTATACCCGGAAAAGAAACCATAGAGGCCGTAAATGCTGCCTTGAAGGGAAGTGATCCTACTAGTGGATCTGTCGTATTTTACAATCCCCAAAAGACGAATAACCAGTGGGTCAGAAGCCAGACGGTTACGGCTACCATAGGCAATCATGTATTTGCAAAATAAAAGTAAAAGCAGAGTCAAACCTACTTTGGGTTGACTCTGCTTTTTATATAATCCAGGAAGGGTGAAAGAATCATTTCAATATACTAGCCTAGCGTTTGGCAACCAGCGTCCCCTCTCATCATCACTGGGGGCCTTCGTAAGTACTTTCAAGTCATCTGTATCTTCCTCCTATGGCACTTTGAAGAATTTTTCCATCAGCAATAACCAGTCCAGAGGGCTTTTCCCCATACCCCACCCAGTAGGTTTGACGTTAAATGGATTCCTGAAGGTCTGCAGGAAACACGAGCCCGATTTGCTTGCGTGCTTCTTCCAAAATGGCCATAGCGGTCAGTGAGTTCTCGTGTGAGTTTGTTTTCGATTCCAGCTGACCGCCCTCCAATAGCTCTATAAATTCCTTTACCTCATAGTACATATCACGATGATCCATGGGCTGTGTCAGATCCTCTATTCGACCATCCCGATAACGAATTTCCACCTTTTCTGGTTGATTGATTTTATCTATAATCATGCATCCCTCCTCACCTTGAATCTCGGCAGGCAAGTAAGAGTCGGAGATTTTGGAATACATTGCGATCGCCTCCATTACTCCGTAATTCATCATAAGACTCCCCGAACCGTCTACTCCTGAACTGAGCATGACGGCGTTTGCCTGAATATGTACAGGCTTTCCGAACAATACAACCATCGGATAGATACAGTAAATCCCAATGTCCATTAAGGAGCCATTTGAAAACTCGGGTTTAAAGGCATTGAGGATTTGCCCCTCTTTAAAAGCATCATACCGGGATGAATATTGGCAATAGCTAGCAAAAGTGCGGCGAATTTTTCCGATCTTATGTAAATTTTCACGAATGGCGATGAAGCCAGGAAGAAAGCTCGACTTCAAGGCTTCCATTAATAAAACTTGGTTTTGCCGGGCTGTCTGTATCATATGATGTAATTCCCTTGTATTGGAAGCTATCGGCTTCTCACACAATACATGCTTGCCGTGCTTCATGAAGGTGACAGCTTGTGAGGCATGAAATGAATTAGGGCTGGCAATGTACACCGCATCAAGGCTGGAGGACTGGGCCATTTCCTCCAAATTAGTAAAAATGTCCGTTACTTTGTATCTATCGGCAAACGCTCTCGCACGTTCTTCTGTACGAGAATAAACAGCGGTCAAAGAAAAACTCTTATGATCTTTTGCTGCCTGTATGAAACGATCGCTTATCCAGTTGGTTCCAACAACACCAAATCGTACCATTGCATGTATCCTTTCTTTATATAAGAATTATGTTCTGTATGCTCCAAATCCTAACATATTGAAAAAGAGAGAGCCACTAAGGACACTCTCTTTGAGGCAATATTCTTCAATTGTTTAGCACGCGCGGGAATAATATATAATTTTCCAAGTGTACATGCTTAAAGGTATCGGCTTCCAATTCTTCCAGCTTTTTAAATGCAAGATGATATGTCATGCATGCGCCTTCTGAGGTGTGTAGTCATTCGTAATCTCACGCATTCGAAAAAGAATATCCCCTGCCCCTTCATGCTCGCCTTCCAATTCAAGAAGTTCCTTGTGCAGCTGGGCTAAGCTATCCGGTGTTGGAGCTTGTTCATATTGAAGAATAGCGGGAAATACCTTCTGCTCTTCCTTCGTCGTATGCACCTCTAGTTCTTGCTTCAGCTTGTGGAACAACTCGTGAAGCTCTGCCAATTCCGGATGGTCTGTTCCATGAACACGCAATATTTTCGTGACATAGGCGCTGATTTGGTATAATCTGATAGGGACAAATTAAGTCCATACTTGCATTGTCAGTCCCGGTGGTGTAAAATAAAATTAAATTTGAAATATATAAAAATCTCCTGATTGGGGGGAAACGAATGAACCACGAAGAAGAGTATTATGAAGTCGAATACTTCGATGATGAAGAATATGAAGAGGCCCGACGTGAGGAATCTGCAAGGCTTAATCGAAATACGGTGATTAATTTAGAGAATCGTTACGGCTGTACCTTGCCGCAATTCATTTTGAAAGCTCAGTCTTCAGATGAACGCGCTGATCTTCTAGTTTGGTCATGGGCCATTCGATATTTAGTACGGAATGAAGAGAAAATTTACACATAGATGATAGGGGCTGATCACCAGCCCCTATTTTAATTGTTCTGAAACCTGAAACCCTTAGCTATAGGTTGAAACTATAAAGGTTATAGGAAACTCCTATTAGAAATAATGAAGGAATTTTATTACTATTTAAATAATAACTTTACTACATAACCGCGTTAATGCAATTAAAAAACATGTTCGGGGGGAATAAAACATGTCTAATGCTCTTCATACTCATGATGATTTTTACAGGATTACATGGGAAAAAATTTCCGATCGGGACTTCCGCGTCCTTCTTTTTCCCAATAGCAGCTACGTTAATTGCGGAATCGCATTGCAAACATTCCCAACGGAACAACAAGCCCAATCTGCTGCCCGGACCTATAGGGATGCGCTTGAAATCGGTCTAGAGAATGGATACACCTTAAGACAGACGGGAGATTTCATGAAAGACGGATCATTGATTCATCACAAGGATCTGCTCGATCGCGGATCCGCTGCATGGAAGGAATTGCTCCAATATAAGGCTAGAAGTATGGTCGTAGGTTAAGGCTGCACAAAGCTGTGCAGCCTTTTCTTATAATTCATGATGATAATTTGTCCATCCTCTCATAAGATTTAGTAATAGACTTCTTTAATATAAAGGGGATATATGAACGGAGAACTATTGCTTGTCTTATTGATTATTACTGGGCTGTTTTCTAAGTCTAGTATCATTGCCATTGCTGCCAGCAGCTTGCTTGTGATGAAGCTATGCTCATTAGAGCGTTTTTTTCCTGCAGTAGAAAGAAGAGGATTAGAGTTAGGGATCTTGTTTTTGACATTAGTCATCTTGGTTCCTTTTGCTAATGGTAAAATCAACATGTCAGAAATCTATCCTTTATTTTTGACCTCGTATGGCTGGTTCGCCTTTATAGGAGGAGCCCTCGCTGTCTATTTAAATCGCTATGGGTTAAAGATCCTGCAAACCCAACCGGAATTTTTAGTCGGTTTGGTCATTGGCTGTATATTTGGCATTGTTTTTTTGGGAGGAATTCCCGTAGGCCCCTTAACAGCAGCAGGAATCACCGCCATCCTTAGTTTTATCTATCGGTTAGGTACAGGTCAAAGGTTTTAGCAGAAACAAAAAAAACGATGAACAGACACGTCCGTGCCCGTTCATCGTTTTATTTCTTTCTCTCTTCCAGAATTTCCCCTGTTAAGGCATCTACAACGACAACGTAGGAATCTGATTCTTTTTCATTGGCCTTATCCGGATACAATACTATATCAACCAGCCATACGGGACGTTCTTGATTTTGGTATTGGCCTGTCAATTGCGAGCGAAGGATATGAATTCCTTTCGGATTTTCTCTATAATGTTCCGATACATACTCCTGTGCTTCCCACTGGGTAATGACGCCATTGGCGATAAATTTGATATCCGAGAGCTGCTGTCCCCATGGAGACACCTTTACGATAACGTCAAATTGCCCGCGTTTATCTTCCAGTTCCTTTCCTGTTCCTTCCGGTACATAATATCTTTCGAAACCGTAAATGACACGAACCGTAAGAATCTGATCAGTTTCACCCTGCTGTGGATCCCAGTCACGTATTACATAGTCCACCTTCCCTTGTAGTACTTGTTCGTCGGTTGCGGGTGTAGGCCTATCCGGGTGGGCGGAAACGATTTCGTAATAGTCTCCTTCCTTTTTAACAAGAATATAAAGGGTATCCCCTGCTTCAGGTTGTTGATTCCCTTTAAATTTTGAAATGTCGATTTCACTAATCTCATAATTGAGTATGACATAATCGCCATAGAAAAGATCTCTCGGATCGACAGGAGCCGTCTTCAATCTTACATCTTCACCATACCATTGGACTGCGTAATGCGAACCTGCCATAAAAGTCAAAACAAATACCTGCAGAAACACGAATATAATAAATTTTTTCAACATCGCTACTCTCCCCCTTTGGCCGTCCAACGGCTTCGTTTCCGCAGCGCCCAATGGATGGCAAACAGCATCAGTCCGCCGATAAGGAAAAATAGTGATTTATCTAGGAAGTCCCATGCTAACTGAATATACCCGACAAAACTGCTAAACATGAACAAGAAAACGCCCATCTTTGACTTCCACGGCTCATTCTCCTGGTCTCCTAAGAAAATTAAGGAGGCCGCATACATAAACATGGCGATCAGGTAAGCGATATCCCCATGGGATAAGAGAAACAGCGGAGCAAACAAGAAAAATGGCAGCCACTTGCTTTTCTTTCCCCCACTTTTCCAGATGGTTAATAGGGACAGGATGATAAAGGAAACTAGGTAGGCTAAAGGGTTAGCTAAGAAATCAGAGTTTTTATACACCTCTTGATGAATAAAGACCATCAGAGCAGCAAAGGTAAAACTAATGGCAGGCGCCCCTATTAGGAACCCTTGGGACATGGGTCTGTGCTCTAAAGCTAAGCCAACAAGATACATTCCTAGGGGAACTAGGGTAATCCAGGACCAAGCTACGTCTAAGCCAACAAAAATCAAGATCGTTTGCAAGCCAATCAGAAACGCAAGTACCCACCCTACAAAAGGATGCTTTGCCCGATAAGTGAAACTGCCTAACCCGATAAGGGTCAGAACAAACAGCATCCAACTCGCCTCACCAAAAGAGGACAAGGCATAAATCTGACCAGCGGCCAGTAAAACACTAGACAGAAGAAAAAACAAATGATGGCGATAGAGATACAATGTCCCCAATCCAGCTAAACTCCAAAACACAAACAATCGGGCATCATACGCCACCAGATGAAACATCTGTCCGACCAGAATCATACCCGCGCCAAAAGTGACAACACCAAGACTTAACAGCCCTTGGCCGACCCAATGGTGACCCTGTCTATAAAGAGCGAAACCTGAACTGTAGAAGCCCACCATAGTTAAGGAAAGGATAATCAGTCTAGCTAAGTGAGACATTTCCTCCCAATTGGAAGCTACAAAAGTAAGCAAGCTTAAACCCACCAATACAGACGCTAAAATGGGCAGGATTTGAGAAATGCGACGAGGGGGATCCGGATACAGCTTTTGAATTTCTTCGTACTGTTCATGAGTGATAATTTGTTTTTCAACCCACAGCGGTCCTTCACGCCGAAGCCATTTGTGTGACACCAGTATCCACAACCTTCCTTTGAGGTTCTTACTTCTATTCTACTGGCTTTTGGCAATATAAAAAGTACCAACTTTTTTTGGTACCCAGGAATATGCCTATTGATTGATATTCTCGGCTTCTAAGGGTATTATATAGGAACATATGTTCTTATATCAAGAGGTGATCGAATGAAAGATGAACACATCCAGAAGGAACTATTAAGGATTGCTGATGAGTTAAAGGAACTATTTGAACTTACACAGGAAGATTTTACACTAGATAAAAGCAGATATAATATCGGAGTTATGGTTGGCCTGGAATATGCGAGAACCGAGCTGCATAAAATACTTGACTTCATCAAAAATCATCCTTAGGTAAAGCTTTGCCTCCCTTGTTTCCCTTTTTGTTTTCCTATATGATGAATCTTAGCTTAATGATGCAGGGAGGTTCCGAAAGGTGACAGGAACAGCACATCAACGAGAGATCCTAGGCGATGATTGGATCTACATTGGGGTCGAAAACGGGCTTGAGGTTTATATCCACCGCGACCATAACTGGATTAATTTATTTAACCCCAAAACCAATGAAATGCTGGAAGACTAGTAACAGTTGATTGGTAAAGATTACCTTAAGATTATAGTGGCGTTTCATTGAATTTGATGGTATAATGAAATCCTGAGCCGACTTATATGCGCTACGTCTGTTGCAACCGGGTTGTGGAGCCTGAACAGACGTATAGGAAAAAAAGGATCCTTAATAGGATCTTTTTTTTTTGCTTTTCATCGTTAAGAATTTACATACTACGCGGATTTTTCTCTTAAATGGTACGGGCCAGCAGATTTTTGAATACGATATTACGAAAATAGTGAAAGGGGGGAATAGGATGTACAAAATTTCTGGTGTTGGACGTCGGGTTACTAGCTGTGCCCGGTTTTGCCGAAATGTGTGTCGCACTGTATTTGGAGGTAGCCGTCAGTGCGTTAGGGACTGCTTAAGATGTGGCCGACGCTAATCGATTGATCGATTGACAAAGAGTCTGGATTGTATCCAGGCTCTTTGTTTTTTTCATCTTCTGTTCATTGAAAATCCATATTAAATCAATTAAAATGATGGGACGTTCATCTAGAAAGGAGTTAAGCAATGGGATTTGAAAATGTTAAGCAGCGCAATTATACACCGATCATCGTTTTACTTACGATTCTCATTAATACACTCGTAGCAATCTTATATTTCATGCCAGCCTATCAGGGGGTAGAAGATGTAGACCTTACTTTTTTGCCTTTCTTTAATGCCGTCATGAATAGTTTTACGTTTGTCTTTTTATTGTCCGCTCTCATCTCGATTAAGAAACAAAATGTCAGAGCGCATCGGAATTATATTTTTGGGGCTTTTACCACTACGACACTTTTTTTAATTTCCTACGTAACCTACCATGCCTTTGCCCCTTCGACTGCCTATGGCGGCGACGGACTGCTTAGATACTTTTATTATTTTATCTTACTGACTCATATCGTATTGTCGGCTATTATCGTCCCCTTGGTCCTTGTCACCACGGCAAGAGGATTAAATGGAAATGCCGAGAAGCATCGCAAAATCGCCCGCTGGACGATGCCCCTATGGCTTTATGTAAGCTTTACCGGAGTTTTGGTTTACATTTTAATTTCCCCTTATTATGCTTAAGGGGATAATAACTTGCCCATGAATCAGCTATTCATTGCAAAAAGGAGGAAGTTTATGCATGTAATCCTAAGAGAGGCGGCCCTTAAAAGACTAAAGGGAAAAGTCGCAAAAAAAGATCAGGCAGTGCGCCTAACCGCAGTATTTTCTCATGGATGAGGGGGAGGGCTTCGGCTTTCCTTAGCTC
The DNA here is from genome assembly GCF_040813775.1 of Ammoniphilus soli. Lineage (NCBI taxonomy): Bacteria > Bacillati > Bacillota > Bacilli > Caryophanales > Paenibacillaceae > Ammoniphilus > Ammoniphilus soli. The sequence continues at coordinate 466,601 of NZ_JBEGDL010000002.1, read as the reverse complement.
TGGATGAGCTAAACCCTCGGGATGTGGTATACAGCAGCGAAGGCGTTACGGTTCTTATAGACGAATTGTCTCAGCGGGAGTTAGGAGACAAACTAACGATAGATCTGACAAGCTATGGATTTAAGCTTTCGACGCCAAATGAGATCCTTTCCTATAATTTGAAATTGGATGAGAGAGTGCAGCCAATAGAATAACGGGAAAATCTCCACTTACAATAAAACTTTATGACATTTCATAAGAAATAGCTGGAAATTGTACCTGCTAATCACGATAATAACTCCGTTTTGGATCGTTTTATCGATGATAAGTGGACTTTTTCCAACTATTCGCTCATTATTTTTTTGAATTTTTAAAATAAATTGAGTTTTTTCATTAAGTCTCCGTATGGACCAGCTATTGGGACAACCTTTTAGTTGCTTGAAGCATATGGATAGCCTTATTTTTGGCCTCATCGTCCAAACCGGAAAACCAATCGGTCTGTACGAGAAATGGCCTTAGCTCTCCCATGTCATCATGATCATCCAGGATTACAAATTTGTCCACAGTTCGTGATGGGTCCAATTTAGACTCCTCTATATATTGTAAGATCTCTTCTCCGCGAGTGCTATAGTTTGAGATAGGAGTCTGCCCCACCAATCCTTCTTTGATTCCATTCGCTTCAAGCATTTGTTTTAAGCGCGTAAATCCTGCTTTTCTCCAGGTAGAACTGACAACGATATAGGCGCCGGTCCGGGCCATAATTTCCTTTAAATTTTCAACACAGGTAGGGTGAAATTGGTATCCATCGTAAGCTGGACTTAGCTTGCGATATGAACCCGTGATCATCACCCCATCAATATCCAAAAAAATCACGTTCATTTTTATTCCCCTTCCTTTTGTCCAAGCTTCCCTCCATTGTATTATAGAATTCGTCCTGATAAAACCAAAACAGCTAATAGTTAACATAATAAACGTTATGTACTATTTGAGTTATCTGTATTCGAAAAAAAGCTCTTTCATTCCGAAAGAGCCTCCACAATACGATGAGGGTGGGTATAAATATTTAAAGCCGAATTCCGTATAAATCCTACCGTTGTGATGCCTAGATCGTGTGCCAATTCTAAAGCCAAAGTGGTGGGTGCTGATTTCGACAACATGATCCCTGCCCCAATTTTTGCGACTTTCAAAAGTACTTCCGAAGAAATGCGCCCACTAAAAGCAATCACCTTATCCTTGGGGGAAATCCGGTGCTGGAGGCAGTACCCATAAATCTTATCCAGTGCATTATGTCTCCCGATGTCGGAACGCTCAATAATCATTTCTTCTGGAGTACATAGGGCAGCATTATGCACGCCGCCTGTTGCCTGAAAATCGATGGATCTTTCCTGCATTTGCTTCATCAGGTTAAAACACTGCTGTACTGTAATTGGGGTTTGAGTCATGACGGTTTTTGCCGTTCTTGCATCATTATGAAGATAAAACTGGCGACTTTTTCCGCAGCAAGAACCGATAAAGCGTTTGGAGTAAAAATCCTTGCTGATTGTCTTTTTATTTTTCAATTCAACATGAGCAAAGCCTCGTTTCTCATCAATAGACAACGACAAAATCTCTTCTGTAAAACGAATGAGCCCTTCTGAGGCTAAAAAACCGATGACCAAATCCTCCAGTTGGGAAGGAGTGCATACCATGGTCGCCAGCTCCTCCCCATCCACTACAATGGTCATTGGGAATTCCACAGCAATCTCGTCCTCAATTTCATGCAGATTCTCATTATAAAAACGGATGATTTTTTGCTGATTCACTATAGGCGCTCCCATGGTATGCCATCCCTTCCTTAGCTTACTTCTTGCTCTAAATCCTCTACCCGTTTCTCAAGATAATTCACGTCTTTTCTTGCTACGTATCGTTCAGCCTTCTCAACATGACAAGCTATGTTGTAATCAGGAATACCGGCATATTTTTCATAGCGGCCCTTCGGAAGAAGAAAATTCCCTTCAGGAAAGAATATTCCAAGGTTCCCTCTCGCGATATCTACAAATTTCGCCCTACCTTGGAAAACACCAAATTGGTTGTACACCACAATGCCTTCCCCTTCTTGAATGCTCAGATCATTTGCGTCTTCTTTGTTCATTAACACATCATATCTTTCTGCTCCGTTGAACGGGTCCGTTTCATTATAGACCATGGAGTTAAACTGCTTGCCTCGTCTAGAAGTAAGATAAAATGCCCCAGGCGCTTTATTTAGATCCGGAATATCAACAGGAACTAAATTTCCTTTTCCGTCGGAAGTAGGACAAACGCCATCTTCGCACAACCAGGCCCCACCCCATTGGAAGACGTCTCCTTGCTTTTTCAAGTGTTGAATTCCATCGTAGTTAGGATTTGCTTTTGCGATCTCATCACGTATGGCTTGCCCGTCCTTAAAATCAACCAAGTGAGCTGTTTCAGGTTTTACACGCTTAGCCAGATCGATATAGATTTTCCATTCGGAGCGTGCTTCTTCAATTATATTTTTGTTTCCCTCAATTTCAGGAGAGAAATATACCATTCTCTCTGTTGAGGTTGATGTTCCGCCACCTTCTTGTTCATACCTTGTTTTCGCGGGTAAAACAATGACCGCTTCTTTTGCATCCACAAGTGTTGATGTATTTAAGATGATGTCTTGATGGACACGAATTTCTAATTCTGATAATGCCTTTTCCACGAAATCAGGTTCTGGCATGGTTTCTAAGAAATTTCCGCCTGATAAATAATATAACTTTATCTTGCGTTCGTGCTCTTTCGGCAGGAGAATATTTTCAAGTGTAACCCCAACGATGTCACCCTGCCATTTAGGCAGTTCAAAGCCCCAAAGCTTTTCAATGCGTTTAATATTTTCGCCGTAGAAATCGCCACCGGGCAACACAAATGGGTCAGCTCCCATTTCCCCGCTTCCTTGAACGGAGGAATGACCGCGGAATGGCATCAATCCATTATGCTTACGCCCTAAGAAACCACGTAAAAGAGCGAGATTAGCTACTTGTGAAACGTTATCTGTGGCAAAAGAGTGCATAGTTAAACCTAACGCCCAAGCGAAAACCGCATTATTGCTTTTCGCTAATACTTCTGCTAACTCCACGATTCTTTCCTTTGTTATTCCAGACGATTTTACTATAGCATCCCAAGATTGCTCTTGTACTTTTGCTTTTAATTCCTCATATCCGTTAACATGTTTTTGAACAAATTCGTGATTAATTGCTGAACCGTGTTCTTTTTCTTCCATTTCGAACCAGTGTTTCATAATACCATGCATAAAGGCAATATCCCCTCCGATATTTACCTGATAGAAGTCATCAGCTACTTTTGTTCCAAAGAGAGCGGATTCCACATTAGAAGGAATCCAATATTTATCCATAGCTGGCTCTTTATAAGGATTTACCACAATAATCTTGGTACCCTTTTTCTTTGCTTCCAACATGTATTTGGTAGAGACGGGCGAACTATTAGAAGCAACACTGCCCCAGAATAGAAGAATATCTGTTCCAATCCAATCTTGATAATTTGCACTTGAAGCACCGATTCCCACTGAACGCTTCAAACCCGTTTTACTAGGGGAGTGGCAAATGCGTGACGCATTGTCAATATTATTGGTTCCCAAGAATCGTGCAGCCTTTCCAGCGACGTAATAGGACTCGTTTGTGATCCCTCTTGATGTTAAGTAAAAGGCATATTGTTTCGGATCCAATTGCTTCATTTTAGTAGCGATCGTGTCCATCGCTTCATCCCAAGTGATGCGAGAAAATTTCCTTTCCCCTTTTCTGCGGATCATTGGATAAGGGATGCGGCCTAATTTACGAAGTTCCGTACTTGAATATTTTCTTAGTTCATCAATATCAGCATGAAGAATGTCATGTTTAATCGCAGGCATCGTGTTTAAGCGAAGTACATTTAATCTTGTTGTACAAATGTGTGGTCCGGTTAAAGTTTGGTCATAAAGTCCAGCAACTCCTAGTGCACAGCCATCACAAACCCCTTTAGTAAGGATGTTCGCGGCATATCCTAAGTTATCTTTATTTTCCCAAAAAATCTTAACGGAGTCACGAATGTGTTTCGGCTTTACTTTCCCAAGACCAAAGGGAATAGGGCTTACCCAATGTTTAGGTGACGGTAATTTAGACTTTTTTATAGGGCCTTGATGTAGCGTTTTTCCCATTTCTTCCACTCCTTCTCCATTTTTATGCAAACAAAAAAACCGCTCATATCCCTCGTTTCACGAAGGTTATGGCGGTTAGTCTCCAACAGGATCGCTGTTAAGTGCCAACCTCTTATTTATCAGGGCCAGGATTTACTTCCCTTTCCCAAATTTTTCTTCTAAATTCTGATCAAATACGAAGATGGAAATGCCATAATCTTTTTCGATATCAATATCGACATATAAATCCAGAAACTTAGCGCCCAATAGTTCTTCCATCTCTATAGGGGGGTGTTTGCGGTACATCTCCTTCACCATTTCCGTCCGTGCTGACTTCAGCATTTGCCTTCCCTCATCTGCCGTGGCAATGAATTTTTCAACTGGGGATAGATTTCCTTCCATTTCACAGATCGCCCAGTTTTTGCAAAACGTCGTACGGACCTGGCTAGGACCTTTGCCCATGTGGCGCTTACGAAACGCGCGCACGACATTACTAAATTCCGCTTCATAATTCATTGAGTTACCTCTTTACCCGTAGTTCTTATGTCCGAAATATTACCATGATAAAGAGAATTTTTCAATGGTTTACTATACCCCAGCCTTTCTTTATGCCACCTTATTTTCTTCTGTTTGCTGTTTTCGTTTCTTATTGATATCCATTCGAATCAGGAAAGAAACCACTAGGGCAACTGCAAGCAGGGATGTGAAAATATGGAAGGTGACCACATAGCTTCCGGTTGCTTCCTTAATTTGTGCTACGGCTATTGGACCAACCACCCCAGCCATCGACCAAGCAGTTAATAAATAGCCATGGATTGCTCCTAATTGTTTTGTTCCGAACATGTCACCAATGAAGGCAGGCAAAGCTGCAAACCCTCCACCATAGCAAGTCATTATAACTAAAATAAGGGCTTGGAACATCAGTGCATTCGTTACATTCGGAATAATCATGAACGCAGCTATTTGAATAGCGAAGAAAGCCGTGAACACAGCGGGACGTCCAATATAGTCCGAGATTCCAGCCCAGCCAATTCGGCCCAATCCATTAAAGATACCCATGATCCCAACCATAGCTGCCGCAGCGGCTACATTTAACCCCACCATTTCCTGCGCCATTGGGGAGGCTACAGAGATAATCATAATTCCTGAGCTAATATTTATGAAGATCATTAACCAGAGCATCCAGAAACGTTTTGTTTTAAAAGCTTCATTGGCAGATAATTGAGCCAAATCCTGTTTGTATTCGCGAGTACCTGCTTGGATTTCCTTTTTCATTCCTTCCGGCATCCAACCCTCAGGAGGCCTTGCAATATAAGATGCACCAAGCATCATCATGACAAAATAACTCAGGCCAAGGATATAAAACGTTGCTGAAATCCCAACAGCCTCGATTAATTGAGCAGCAATCGGACTAGCAAGCAGGGAGCCCGCACCAAATCCGAATACTGCCATACCGGTGGCAAGCCCGCGACGATCAGGAAACCATTTCACCAAGGTCGACACGGGTGAAATATAACCAATCCCCAGACCAATCCCGCCAATCACTCCATACATCACAAGGAATAAAGGGAGAGATTCAATGGAGACCGCAAAACCCGCTCCAATTTGCCCTGTACTGAAAAAGAGCGCAGAGACCATAGCTGATTTGCTTGGCCCATTCTTTTCGACAAAACGACCGAATGCTGCAGCAGATAATCCTAAAAAGAAAATGGCGATAGTAAACGCCCATGCGATATCTGTCCCAGACCATCCCATTTCGTTTCCAAGCGGTTTCTTAAATACACTGTACGCGTAAGCAGAACCGATGGATAGGTGAATCGAGATAGCGGACAGAGCGACTAGCCAACGATTTTTTAATTTTCCCATATGCTCCCTCTCTTTTGTTTTCTAATGAATGAACGAAAAAACCGCCACTCCTCTTCCACCGCAATACGAATACGGTTAAAAGAGATGTGACGGTAGTTTAACCACAGGACCGCTGCTTAAAACCACTGACTCATTCATTCATAATTCCAATCTATCTAACGGGCGACAGGTTCGCTGTCCCGCATTAAACTTAATATGGAATTTCACATTTTAGACATATTTACTAGTATAGTATCATGAGAACGCCTACATCTCAATAGTAATTTTAAAAAGTTAGGAATGATGTTAAACGAACCTTGCCAAGGAAAAAAGGGATAAATCGATGTTCGCCTTTCCATCGATCAAAATCTCACTCAAGGCCTCTCCTATGGCACTTGCAAACTTAAATCCGTGGCCAGAAAAACCTGCAGCAATGAAAACATGCTGATATTCCGGATGTTGATCGATAACAAAGTGCTCGTCAGGGGTCACAGTATAAAGACAAGTAGATCCCTTTGCAAGTGGACCAGATGCTGCAGGCATGTAGGCATTCAGACATTGGCGAAGGTCTTGCTCATCTTCCGGATAACTTCCAAAAGGTAAAATACTTTCGCCAGTCCGTATCCGCTGCCCGCCATCATGGCGACCAATCTTTAGTCCCCCACCGTCAAAATCCGGAAAACCGTAATAATCGGTTTTCCCTTTCGTAATCACAAATCCCGGGAAAGCCGGATGGCGAAATTCCATCCCTTTCGTGTGAAACCAGCCTACGGTTTTTCGGACCACGCGCAAGGGAAGGGATAGATTCTTTAGCAGGTGGGCATTGCCAGCACCGGAACTCAACAAAAGCTTATCAGCAAAAAAGGTCTGATCCTTGGTATGGACTTCTACACCATGAGAACCGTAGATTATTTTTTCGGCAGGAGTATGCGTAAACAAGGCTGCTCCTTCTCGCTTGGCTAACATGCGATAGCCGTGTATCGCTTTTTCGGGTGCAAGGATCCCTGCATTGACTTCGAGTATCGCTTTCGCCGATTCCGGCAAAACAAATCCTGGCCATCGCCGAAGAATCTCATCTCTGGAGAAACATTCAACGGGCAAGGAATGTTCCTGTGCTGCTTTCACTTTAGCTTCCAATGAAGCATGATCGTCTATCGAAACACTTAATACACCCGTTGGATTCAATATCTGGTGGGCTGTTTCCGCCTCTAGTTCCTTCCATAGGCCCAAAGATCGAAGGGCTAGGGGAACATAAGGAATTTGATCCTGGTAAGCGTAACGGAATAAACGAGTTTCACCATGATGACTTCCCTGAACATGAGGAGGGTCATTTGAATCCACCAAGATCGTTTGAATTCCCCTTTTAGCTAAGAAATATCCAGCTGCCATCCCCATCGACCCTGCGCCGATGATTAAGACCTCGCAATGGTGTGTAGACAATAAAATCAGCTCCTTGTCAAATAACAGATGGTACCACTCGGCAAAGTAGTACTTTGTGCTCTTTCTGCCAGTCCTTTCCTTCGGTACCATTTACTATAACCCGCTATTCTTCTCTAAACAAGAGAGTTTCAAAAAGATAGCTTCCTTTGATCCCCTACCCAACGAAAAATTTAATAGTTTTAGTAAATCATGGAAGTTGTTCATATTTATTGAACAATTGTTACTTCTCTGCTAAACTATTAAACAAATAGAAATAAAGTAAAAATCTAGGAATTATGTAAGATCTCTTACATTTTTCTAGTATTTACGTTTGGTTAGTTGCTAAAGTTGGACATGCCAAGGGACAAGGAAATCTACTAAATTTTACATCCAAGGAGTGACAACTATGAAAAAGTCAAAAATTCTAAGTCTATTGCTAGCAGGGGGGATTGTTTTCTCATCTTTCACCCCAACTTATGCTGCTACATCGAATCAAATTGCTGAATCTGCTCAGAAATACATAGGATATTCCCTGAAATACTATACGGCCGGTGATTTTATTCAATATACGCTAAAGGGTGTCGGCATTTCTGCTTCCGATAACTTGTCTACGCTTTATAGTCAAGGAACGCCCGTCTCGCTATCTAATTTAAAAAAGGGTGACGTTGCTTTTTTTGGGTCTAGCAGCTCCAATTTAATTGCTTCCGGCGTATATCTTGGAAACAGTCAAATTGCAGTAGCTTATAAACCTTTCGGGAGTGTAAAGGTCCTCTCTACGAATGATTCCATTGTTAAAAATAACTTCGTCGGGCTTAGAAGCTTTGCGTCTAGTGTAGAATCTTCCCCAGCACCAAAGCAGCCTACCGACTCTAGCGTCCAGGACGCACTTATCAAGGCTGGTTTAAAGTATTTAGGAACACCGTATGAATATGGATCTAGCCGCAGTAATACCAATACTTTTGACTGCTCCGATTTTGTTCGCCAAGTATACCTTGACGGTGTAGGTCTAGATATAGGACGAGGTGGTGCTACCTCTCATTATAAGTATCTGAAGAGTATGGGAGCGGAAATCAAAACGGATTGGCGTGATTTAGAAGTTGGGGATATTATGTTCTTCATGCCTTATAAGGGGACTTCCAAATCGAACTATACGAGTGACCGGGATAGCATCGGACACAATGGAATCTACATGGGAGATGGAAAAGTACTACATACCTATTCCAAAGATTCTGGCGGGGTAAGAATCGATTCTATCGTCAACCGCCACTGGGAGTTCCGCTTTATTGGCGGAGGCAGCCCTTTGAAACAATAGATTTTTGGTAAAAATAAGAGGGTGTCCCAAAACTAATTTTTGGGGGCACCCTCTCCTTTTAATTTCTACCGATCCTACCAAGTAGACCACAACCGAATCTAATCCTTCCGCCAAAGGGCCAACGCAAAAAAAGGCTGATCCGTCAAACTCGCTTTTATTGACCATTGGGACAGCCTCCTCACCTTTTGTTAAATTGCTTCTACACTTCTTTTCTCCATGGTATAGGTGTTCTTCAATAGCCATTGCAGCGATAGCTTATATAAGGCCTTCGATCCTTCTAAAGAGCTGAAAGTATGATCAGCACCTGGGATCAACTCTTTTACAGCACTACTGCTGCTGCCTCGCTTAAAAGCATGCTGGTACAATGCGCAATAGTCGGAGGGAATCACTTCGTCTTTTGTCCCGTGGGCTACAAATACATCCCCCTGAAACGTCTTACACTTTTCTAACGGTACAAACGATTTAAGTGAATCCAGGAAAATATTTGTTAAGGCATATCCTTCGTGATCAATATATGGAACGGTTTTGGTTTTATCACATTCCTCCTGTCCAATAATTTGAACAATATCGTGGAAAGGATGACCTACCGCCGACCACATCATCAGCTTTTTGATACGCTCATCCACACTTGCTGTAAGGGCTGCAACGGCTCCTCCCAAACTATGACCTAATAAAATGATCTGGTTTTTGTCTACACCCGGGATGCTTGCGCCATACCCGATAACATCTCTAGTCTGTTGGATAAAACGCCCAAACTCATAGGATCCATATTCCCCATGGCTCTCTCCGCAACCTTCGTAATCAAATCGCAATACCGCAAAGCCTTGGGAGGCAAACTCACGAGCTGCTTTTACAAATAATCGATTAACGCCGATTCTATTTCCTACAAAGCCGTGACAAATGATAACTAAAGGAACCCTCCCCTCTGCTTTCTGATTAATGGGGAAATGTAGAGTAGCTGCTAACTGAACATGGGAGCTTTGAATCTGAACGTTTTGTTCCAAGACGAACCCTCCTAGATTAAGGATGTTATAACCACAAACATCCTTTTTGTGATGTCCTTATTATAATACATATAATCCCGATAAGTAAAGTAGGAATTTGCGCGAATAGGAACTTTAGCTTTTCCTGTGCTATACTTATTTTATTAAAAACTTAGATAAGGAAGATGGAAGATGAAGATTCGGGTCGGTCTCACCGGCTGGGGTGATCACGATGATTTATACCAGGATGGCGTTCCTGCGCAAAAAAAACTGGAAAGATACGCTGAGCATTTTTCCGTTGTGGAGGTTGACAGTTCCTTTTATGCCGTACAGCCTACTAGAAATTATGAAAAATGGGTAAAGGAGACTCCCCCTGATTTCTCTTTTATAATCAAAGCCTATCAAGGAATGACCGGACATTTGCGCGGGAAGAATCCATTTTCGTCCTCTCATGACATGTTCCAGGCTTTTATTGAATCCATCCAACCTGTAGCAGAGAGCAGCAAGCTAAAAGCGGTACTCTTCCAGTTTCCGCCTTGGTTCGACTGTACAAGACCGAATGTGGATGCTTTGAAATATATAAAAAGTAAAATGAACGAAATGCCCCTTGCGCTGGAGTTTCGCCATCAATCCTGGTTCACCCCGGAGATGAGAGAAAAGACTCTAGCGTTCATGAGCAAAGAGGGCTGGATTCATAGCATTTGTGATGAGCCCCAGGCGGGAGCAGATTCTGTTCCTATTGTATTGCATCCTACGTGTCAGCAGCTTACGATTGTCCGTTTTCATGGTCGCAACGCGGAAGGCTGGAGCCAGTCAGGGAATGCAAATTGGAGAGAAATCCGTTACCTGTACAACTATAGTCGTGAAGAATTAGCAGAGTGGGCAAACCGAATGGAACAAATAAAAAGTAGGACAGATGAAATTTGTCTCTTGTTTAACAACAATTCAGGCGGACATGCCGCATCCAACGCTAAGGAAATGATGGGTCTCCTTGGGATGGATTATCCAGCTCTACCTGTTCCTCCTCAGCAACTGGAGCTTTTCTGAAAATTTCCATGAAGACTTTGGGGGCTCCCGCCATTCCCACTTCCCCCAATCATTTTCTGGATTCCAGCATTATGTGCATCTGATTATTTTCAAAAATATGAGTACCAGGTAAAAAAGTTTGTGCCATGAGGGCCATTGCCTTAGCTACATCCCCTGCATCAATCGGACGGTACTTAGCCAATGCTCCTGCAAATAGAAAAGAAAGCGGTTGAGTGATCCATCCTGCTAGCCTTTCCCCCAGTCGGAACTCTTTTCGCGGTCCAAGCAAGAGCGATGGTCGAAAGATTAAAAATGAAGGAAGATTCAACTCTTGGACCGCTTTCTCCAGTTCCCCTTTTACCCGGTTATAAAATACCGATGAACTCGCATTCGCTCCGAGAGCTGAAACCAAAAGAAACCGTTTCGCCTTCATTGCCTTAGACATTTGAGCAGCTAGCAACGGAAAGGAAAAATCCACTTGTTTAAATTTCTCTTTCGTTCTGGCCTTTTTGATAGTCGTCCCTAAACAGCAGAAAACATCATCTACCGCAAAGACTTCCTCCATATCTGCCATCTTGCTGAAGTCATCCAAGACAATGGAAACCAATTTCGGATGGGTCATCGACACGGGGTCTCTCACTAAGATCGTTACTTTATCATAATTGTTGTCCGTTAGCAGCAGCTGCAACACGTGTTGCCCAACCAACCCAGTTGCACCAAGAATTAGAGCTTGTTTCATGCGATCTATAACTTCCTCTCTCCATCAAATACTTCTTCTATGTTATCATAACCTAGCCAACTCAAGTTGGTATTTGGCGAGGTTGCCGTGTACTGCTAAAAGATGTTGAAGTCCCACTCATCCGATAGATGCTGAAGGAGTTTTACCCCTGCAGCACTATTGCCGTATTCATCAATGGCCGGACCATAGATTCCGATCCCGCAGCCATTTCGGAAAGGCATTTCTTGAGAACGCAAGCGAGGAGGCATACAACACATGATTCCCCCAGATACTCCACTCTTTGCAGGCAGACCAACAAAGGCAGCAAATTTGCCAGAAGCGTTATACATGCCGCAAGTCAGCATAATTGCCTTGGTGAGGCGAGCGATATTTTTCGAAAGAATCCGTTCCCCACGCAACGGATGGTACCCATCATGGGCTAGAACTAGACCAATGGTAGCCAGGTCCTCCAATGTGACCTCTATGGAGCAATGCTTTAAATAAACCTCCAAGGCCTCTTCTACACTCGTCTCCAGAAAGCCGGTTTCCATTAAATAATAAGCTAGTGCCCGATTTCGGTTAGCTGTACGCCATTCCGACTCAAATACTTCCATATTGATATCGGGACGCCTGCCCAGGATATTATTTAATAGAACTAAGACGGAATCCAATTTTTCCTCTGGCATTTGTCCTGGCAAGATCGAAGCGATGGTAAGAGCTCCGGCGTTGATCATTGGATTAAACGGTTTTCCAAGCTCGTGAACCTCCAGACGAATAATGGAGTCGAAAGCATCTCCCGTAGGCTCTACATCAACCCTTTTCAATACCTTCTCCATTCCGTGGGCCAAGCAAGCGGTCATAAAGCTTACAATCTTGGAGATGCTTTGCATCGTAAAGGGAACCTCTGACTCTCCTGCCCCCCATTTAGCCCCTTCCGAACCTATGATACATATCCCCAGATGATCAGGATTCGCTTTTTGTAATGCGGGAATATAATCTGCCACTTTACCTTCTTTTGCATATGAACGAAACTGCTGTATCCATTCCCTAAGCTGTGCGCGATGCTCCATGTGACCTCCCGAATCTTTTATTCTTTTTCATATATTCCCCCTCCTCTGGCAAACTATCCAATAGTTTCCTTTATCATGCAAGTAAAAACCAAAAAAGGATGCTTAGCAAGCATCCTTATCATGATCTTTCTAGTGAAATACAGTTAGTATGGCAATGCCAATGGAGCACAAAGACCCTCCAGGGTTTGGAGGGGATATAAGCTAAACTTTAATAGATCATTCTTCCTGATATAAAATCCGCCATTTCTTGTACAGGAGGGGATTCAAAGAACTGATCCTTCTTTTGTTTTTCAAACACTTTTCCTTGATTTATAAAAATGATTTCATCCCCTATCCGCTTGGCTTGCTGCAGATTATGGGTCACCATCACTACGGTTACTCCAATTCTGTCATGGATCTGATTGACGGCATTTTCTATAATTTCAATATTGATTGGGTCTAAATTAGAAGTCGGCTCATCAAGCAAAAGCAACTTGGGTTCTATAACAAGAGCGCGAGCCAGCGCAATTCGCTGCGCTTCCCCACCGGATAGTGTTGTAGCACGTCGCTTCGCATATCCTGCAAGGCCAACGGCATTTAGGACTTCCTCTATTCGTTCCTCTGATTGGCTTTTTTTCATTTTACGGTACTTCAAACCCATGGCAATGTTTTCTTCTACGGTCATATCAAACATAATGGGCTTTTGCGATACATACACCATTTGACGTTGGATATGAAGCTGTTTACTGCGAGTATATCCTTTTTCCGAAAAGGGTTCTTCAAACAATTTCAGACTTCCGCTTGACGGCAGCTCCAATAAGTTAGTCAGTCTCAGGAATGTACTTTTGCCTGAACCGCTAGGTCCAACTACCGCGTATCGTTTTCCGGCTTGAATATCCAAATGCTGAACGGATAAAACATCTTTATGGTCAAACGTGACTTTTAGTTGGCGATACTCTGCTAGATTCAACATATTATCCTCTCCCGCTGCCTTGTATCCCCCTAAGCATCCCTACTAATAGAAAACTATTAATGGCAAAACTAATAAGAAGCAGAACGATTCCCAAGGTAAGGCCTACCTCAAAATTACCTTTTCTCGTTTCTAAAATGATGGCTGTGGTCATCACCCGGGTGTGGCCTTCGATATTCCCCCCCACTAACATGACCGCACCCACTTCAGAAATTGCCCTTCCAAAAGCAGTCGCCACGGCGGCCCAGATTCCCTTCCTTGACTCCTTGACTAGCGCCCATACCATTTGCAAGCGATTAGCTCCTAAACTCTGTGCAGTCTCAGCAAAAAAACGTTCCTTAGAGTAGACCGCGGTAAGTGTAAGTCCCGTGATAATAGGGGTTACCAGGATGATTTGGGCCAGGACCATGGCGGATGGTGTAAATAAGAGCTCCCAGCCCCCTAGGATGCCTTGTCTAGATAACAGCAAATAAACAACAACACCTATAAGAACAGGCGGAAAGCCCATCATCGTGTAAATGAGAGCAATGATGAGCTTTCTTCCTGGAAAGGAAAAAAGCCCAATCACCGCGCCAAGCGGTATGCCTAATAGCATCCCGATTATCACGGCAGTAGCGGAAACTTGCAAGGATAGCAAAATGACAGCTATAACATCCGGATTCTGAAATACCTCTACGAATTCACTCCACATATCAACCTCGCTTAGCTTATGTTTTCGATAATGATCTCTCCTAAGCGAGAAAAATCATAGCCTTCAAATTCGTGCAAGCTCTTGCGGAAGTCCAGGGAACACAATATGGAGTAAAAGAGTTCCCAGACCTCTTGATTTTGTGGCGTAAGCCTGACAATTAAATCAAAGCGCTCTTCAGCAAGAGGAATAAACGTGAGCCCCATCCTTGCGGCTGCACTCTCAATGCCCAGCGTAACATCTGCAGCCCCGCGAGCTACCGCAGAGGCACTGGCAAAATGATTCCATTCCTCGTTTTCATATCCCATGACGTCAGCTGTAGCGATTCCTTTTTTACTTAAATGATGATCTAGCAAAAAACGTGTTCCTGATCCTTTTTGCCGATTAACAAATCGGATGTCTCCACGGGTTAGGTCAGTCCAATCCTTTATCTTCTTAGGATTCTCCCTTGCTACGATAAAGCCTTGGTTACGCTTAGCCAAGTGTACCACTCGGATAGGTTCCTGTATAAAAATGCGTTCGATAAATGGAATATTATAGTCTCCCGTATGGGGATCTAATAAATGGATGGCGGCAACGTCTGTCAATCCTCTATGTAGCATCATTAGCCCTTCTAAGCTTCCGATATAACTGGCATGCAAAGAAAGCGAGGGAGAATTTGTGCTTAAATATTGTACTAGGTGCTCTACCAAAAAGTCGTGGCTGCCAGCAAGGCGGAGTATGGCGCTTGGGTGGTTGATCGGTCTGGGTTGGGCCCCTTCAGAAGTAGGCTCCACAGAGGAAGGCCCCTTCTTCATTTCGATGAACGCTTGTAAATCTTCTTGATCTACTCGAACTTTATTCCCTATTCTGTAGGATCGGAGCTCTCCCCTCTTAACCATTTCATATACCGTGTACTTTGAAATTTTAAGGAGTTTCGCTACCTCTTCGGGCGTATATGTCTCATCCCCCATCATCTCTTTCCCCCCTTAGGTAAATCATTTATGTCCAAATAATATGATAGATTTATCTGCTAGTCAATGAAGTCTTGTTCTTTCTTCTTCATTTTAATTAGTTTAAATGAGTTTTTGTTATGTTAAATAATAATAGCCCTATTCCTAAGATAGCTTAAGGGAATAGGGCTATATTGTATGTCATTTAGCTTTCTCTTTGGATGATATTAATAGGCAAGCTTAAATCCTCACAGAATTCTTCGGCACATTCTAGTTCGCTCGGGCTTTCTGGACTATAACAGTTTTCTTCTTAATAACCTACTTCTACGGATGCGATGACGACATAAGCCAGGTCATTTTTATCCTCTTTTTCTGCAATAACTACACCGCTTGTCGTCAACATTCCGCCGTCCACTACTTCAAAGCTTACTTGCCCATACGGCAATTCCGCTTCTACAGCAGACAAATCCAATTTATCCTTGTCAGCCGGAACGGCTAACCTAACATGCACTTTCATATTATGAAGATCGTTTCCGGGAAGGACCGAACGCAATCCCGGCATCGAATTATGGTGTATCGCATTTTGAACCGCTCTTACGGCTGCCTTGGTCACGTTCTGGCCATGCAAATCGATTCCCATCCCGATTTCAATAAACATCACTTTATCCATAGTCCTGCTCCTTATCTGATGTATTGTATAGGTTTGACTACTCTTAGCCCAGCATTAGCCGATTTTCGAATTCTGCAAGTGCATCATAGCCTTGTTGCTGGAGTCTCCAATTTTTAGCTGCTGTCGTGATTAAGCCTGCGACATCACGTCCAGGCCTGACGGGTATTTCAATGTGCCGGATGGTTACATCCAAGTAGGTTACCGTATGCTTTTCAAAACCGAGCGCATCATAGTGATGCTTGTCCTTCCAGGGCGAAAGAAGAATATCGAGATTGACTTCCGTTTCGTCCTGAACGGACCCGGTTCCATGCATTCTTGGAATGTCGACCAAGCCGATGCCTCGCAGGGAGAGAAAACCGCTATTGCTCTGATTATGTGTCCCTATGATAGTCTCTGGGTCGATCTGTTTTAGGATGACCAGATCGTCGGAAACTAGACGGTGTCCTCTTTCGACTAAAGCTAAAGCGGCTTCGCTTTTTCCGATGCCACTATCACCGCGAAGGAGAATCCCCACCCCAAAGACATTCAAGCAAACCCCGTGAACTCCGATTTCTTTAGCAAGTGATTTTTCTAGAAAATTATTGACTTTTGATATAAATTTCGTTGTCTTCTGACTGGTTCGGAGCAGGGGAATGCCTTCTTCCATACAGTGTTTCTCAAAATAAGTAAGGCCTTCCTGCTCTCGGGTAATAATGAAGCAAGGCGGATGAAGTCTCACTACATTCCCTATCCGCCGATCTCTTTCTTCATGGGTTAACGAGTGCAAATAGTCAATCTCTTGCCTGCCTAAGAGTTGAATGCGGTTATTCGGAAAATATTCGATAAACCCTGTGAATTCTAGTCCTGGGCGATGGATGTCATCCTCAGTGATTTGTCTGTCAAGCCCTGATTCCCCAGCTAAAACCTCTAGTTGAAATTTGTCGACTAGGTCTTTAATTTGTATTTTTTTCATTTCGTTTTCCTTTCTTCACGAGCGATTCTTTTCTATTATACAAGAAGTTATAAATTCTGAAAGTGAAAAAAAGCCCTGAAGAAATCTCGAAAGATCTCTTTTGGGCTTTCGCTATGCCTATAAAGTTGTATTACTTATGTGGTTGCGGTATCAATAACAGAGGTAATACTCTTCCCATTTTCCATTTCTTTTTCATCGATTTCTTCCAGATATCTAATTTTCCGAACTTGAATGCGATTGATTCTATGGTGGTCAATATCGGTAATGGTAAATTCATACCCGTCGTATTCCACTTTATGATCCAAATGAGGTTGTTTGCCTATGATAGAGTAAATCCAGCCCCCAAGCGTATCAATATGGTCTGTTTCAATATTGAAGCCAAATACTTGGTTGGCGTCATCGATCAGGAGTCTTCCGTCAACAGAATAGCAATCTTTTCCTTCCTCTTCAATCGGGAGGGGATCCTCGTCAAACTCATCTTGAATTTCACCGACGATTTCCTCAATAATATCCTCGATGGTTAACAGACCCGCTGTTCCCCCATACTCATCAACCACAATGGCTAACTGCATCCGATTCTTTTGCATCATTCTTAAGATCTCGCTAATCGGCATGGATTCAGGGATTGCGATCACTTCACGGATCACTTGGCTAATGTCCTTGTGTTCGCCATGCGATACCGTGGCAAATAAATCCTTGATATGAACGAATCCGATAATATTATCCTTGTCAGGATCACACACTGGATAACGAGTCATTTGTTCGCTAAGGGCAATCTCAAGATTTTCCTCAAACGTATTCTGTGTATATAAACAAACCATGTCAGTTCGCGGAATCATTGTCTCCCTTGCATTTCTTTCAGAGAAGTCAAATATATTGTCAACCAGAACCATTTCCGTCTTATTAATAAAACCGTTTTTATGACTTTCTTGCATTAGAATCCGGATTTCATCTTCTGTATGAGCTGCTTCATGTTCAGCAACGACCCGCAGTCCTACTAATCGCAATAATTGATTGGCTGTTCCATTTAAGAACCAAATAAACGGATACATCAATTTATGAAAAGCAATTAAAGGACCTGCAGTCCACAGTGTGACCGCCTCTGATTTCTGAATAGCCATGGATTTCGGTGCCAATTCCCCAATGACGATGTGAAGAAACGTAATAATCGAGAAGGCAATGGCAAAGGCAACCGCATGAATGGCTGTAGCTGAAAATCCAAAGTCCATGAGGAACGGCTCGATGATTTTGGCAATTGCAGGTTCACCCACCCACCCTAGCCCTAATGAGGCAAGCGTGATTCCGAGCTGGCAAGCAGATAAGTAAGCGTCAAGATTGCTGGTCAGTTTTTGGGCAAGTTTTGCCTTCCCATTCCCTTCTGAAGCTAAGCTTTCTAAACGTGTGCTTCTTACCTTCACCATGGCAAACTCAGCAGCCACAAAAAAACCGTTTAAAAGTACAAGAAAACCAACTAGAATAAGATTGAACAAAAGTTCCGGTTCAGGATCCAATAACGTTCTATTTACCCCGTCATTCGGAGTAAATAGTTACACCTCCCTATAGATGATATAATTTTGTATTTACATCTATTGTAAATAATAAATCGTAGCTGCTTCAAGGACCATTAGAATGTATATCAAGGCATATAGAGTCAAATAATCTGATTTTTGACCATTTTATTCGGCAAGAAACACAAAATGAGTGGATTACCCTGATTTACTTAACAATCCTTTCTTTTTTCCTTTTGGCAAATACTTTTCTTGCGAAGTGATGAAACTTCCCTCCTTAATTTTGAATGATATCTATTCTTATGATTGTAGTATTTTGTCTTATGATTATTTTCTGAACTTTTCACCCGGCACATTACAGTGCTTCTGCCTCACGGCTTTCTTTTAGTGACTCCCCCGTTTTAATTTGTTTACTGGTTAAATAAACACCGGTAAATACAGAAATACCGCCGAATAATTGAATGAGTGTAATTTGCTCACCAAGAATAATGCTGGTGATTGCTGTAAAAACGGTAATAAGATTTAGGAAAATACCACAACGGCTAGGTCCGATGTCACGAACAGCCAGGTTCCATAGCAAGAACGAACCCACGGTAGGAAATAATCCCATGTATAGAATCCCCGTTTTCGCTGATGAACTTATTTCTCCTAACGGAACCCACGCGGATGAAGCAAAAGGAAGCATAAGCAGCAGTCCGATCATCACGGTCATCGCGGTGGCCGCAATCGGCGGGATCTGAGGGATGGTCCTTCCAATGATAGAGTAGAAGGTCCATACCAGGATGGCGGCCAACATGAGCAAATCCCCCATGTTATATTGGATCCGAAAGAGCTCAAGAAGCTGCCCTCGCGTAAGTATAAGAAGAACCCCGAATAGAGAAATGGCAAAGCCGAGAATATTCAGCTTGCTTAGCTTCTCTTTTAATAAAATGACCGAAAAAATCACGATTACCGCAGGGTTAAGGGCATTGACTAATGAGGCGTTCAACGGACTCGTATACATTAATGCCTGATAAAGCAGCATATTGTAGCCAATCACCCCAAGCAAGCTCATCGCACCTAACACCTTCCAGTGCTTCCAAAGCCTATTCCACTTGGGCCGCTCGATAAAGTGAGCCATAGGAAAAAGAAAGCATAGGGCAATAAGCCACCTTACAAACGTCATTTGAATCGGTGATACCTCAGTAACAACATACTTCCCATAAACATAATTCCCAGCCCAAAACAAATTTGCCAACACTAAAAATAGAAGAGTTTTTCGCTTCATTCACATTTCCTCTCTAGAACGTTTTCTAATTTTTTCACTATACCATATCCCGCTCTTTACCTGATAGAACACTTGTATAAAAAAAGCTTCATTGAAGCTAATACTGGGTAGCCAGACCACTCTTGGAGGAAGCTTTTTATGCTTCTGGGAAAGTTAAGTTTACTTTCCCATCCAGAAAAAAAAGACACCTAGTTTCCTAGTGTGTCCTTGATAAAAAAATCTCTATTATATTGGCAGCAAAGGTATGGATGCCTTTGTTTTTAAATTTTCCACCATCTCGTACCACGATTTCGGCTTATTCGGTAACACTGTATAGTAGCGCTCCAAAAATTTAACGATTAATTCAGACTCTAGCTGATCCTGTTCTTCGTTGGTTGGCATAAAACCGAGATCAAGACCCGTGACCGCTTCACCATCGTTGTTCCAGGAGGGGTGCACATACGCAAAGTCAAGGCGCTTATAGCCCAGGTGGGATAAAACCTCTCGGCGAACATAAGGATCCATCGGCTTCATGCCGCCAAATGCGTGCTCCTCCACTTGATAAGGATCATAGATTTCCGCAAACATTCCATATAATTCCGTTCCATTGGCTCTAGCCAAGGTTTCTAGGTCTAGCTGTCGCTTCCGGGCCAAGAAACGCCCAATTCCTAGTCCCGCTTGTCCAATAATAGTAAAATCGGTCATAGCCACATTGAAGTCGTCATAATAACGATACTCCGTAGCCCCAACTACTTTTCCATCATGGATTGCCACAAAAACACGGATACCCGGGTCTTCCAGCGGTTCTTTCCACAGGCCGAATTCTAAAACCTCTTCTGGAGGAAAGATTTCTTGCATTAGTTGATGCATACTCTTGAACAAAGGATCTTGAATACTCGTTATTCTATGGTATTCCATAACTGCATTGACTCCTTTAATTGGATGAATTTGATCTATAGAAAGGATTCTTCCATTCCATGAGCGTACCGAAGTTGCAGGATTCTTCATCCTCCAGATAATTAGTAACCACTTTCACGGGGGTACGTCCGCAGCGAAGCAGGAAGGTTATGACAGGATCCTTCAAATCTCCTTTGACGACAGCATCCAGATACTGTTCAGCTGTCATTTCTCCCGCTTTTTTATAGTAGCCCGGCATTCTGCCGCCACCTAGCAGACGTTCCAAACCGTTATGTATAACCACATCATACATAGAAAACATGAGCCACTTTCCTAAGCCCAGTTTTCTAAAACTGGGTCGAACGCTAA
This sequence comes from Ammoniphilus soli, assembly GCF_040813775.1. Lineage (NCBI taxonomy): Bacteria > Bacillati > Bacillota > Bacilli > Caryophanales > Paenibacillaceae > Ammoniphilus > Ammoniphilus soli. Next base: position 445,867 of record NZ_JBEGDL010000002.1, on the reverse strand, counting down.
TATCGACAACATAAAGCGTATCCCCATCGGGTCTATGGTTCCGGATATAGCCATTATCGGTAATTTCTTCCCAAGCATGATCAGGATAATCGGGATCAAAGTCTACGAGCAATCCGGTCATAGAGCCAGCGATTTCTCCATCCACTTCCATGCATAATGCACCTTGAGGAAACAATGTCACATGATTTCGCAATTGTTCCGTGTTCCACCACAGTTCAGATGGAAAAGGAGGCGGAAAGCTTTCCTGTTGAATCCGGATCAGACCAGCGAAATCTTTTTCCTCATAGTTGCGGATGACAGCCGGGACACTCCGGTCCTGGTCGAAAACAAAAAACTCCTTGCGATACATGTTATCCCTCCCCGTTAGCCGATTGTCCGGCTTTACTTCCAATCCGTGTAAAGATCTGTCCTGCGGTCACGCCAAGTCGTCACGGAACCGCTCTCCCGGACTTGATAAAGCAAATCCAAATCGAGATCAGCCGTAACGATCATATCCTGATTGATCTCTCCTTCAACTAGGATCCCATGCTGTGGAAAGGGAATATCATTCGGTGTAATAATGGCTGCCTGCCCGAAATTCGCTCGCATAAAGTCAACTGTTGGAAGTGAACCTACGGTCCCAGTGGTGACGACATAGATTTGATTCTCTATTGTCCTGGCATGACACGAATAGCGAACACGATGGAATCCATGTCGATCATCTGTGCAGGAAGGGCAGAATATAACGTCAGCCCCTTTGGCTTTAGCCATCCGTACAATTTCCGGGAATTCGATGTCATAACAGGTGAGCAAGGCTATTGTTCCTTTATCTGTTTCGAAAACCTGCAGCTCTTCGCCCGCAGTCATTTTCCATTCCTTCACTTCCGTCGGCGTAATATGAAGTTTTGGCTGCTCAACAACCCTTCCATTGGGATAAAACATATGGGCTACATTATATAATCGGTCTTCTTTTCGCGTAACGTGCGTTCCTCCAATGATATGCATCTTCGTTTGCTTGGCAAAGGAGGAAAACAAGTCCCGGTACTGTTCCGTAAAATCAGGCAAATCATTTATAGTGAGGGCCTGTCCTTGGCTGTCACCGATGGACATCAACTGCGTAGTAAAGAATTCGGGAAATAAAACGAACTCAGCACCAAACTCCTCAGCCGTCTTGATATAGTGCTCGGATTGTTTGGCGAATTCATCAAAGGAATGGATCGTGTGAAGGTGATACTGTACAGCAGATACCCTAAGTTTCATTAAATAACCTCCTTTGCAGTTTTTAAAAAAATACCATTACTTTATTATTAGAGTTTATATGTATAAATTCAAGTATATATTTAATTGTAAGAGAGTTCTAACGGATATCAAAAAGGCAGTCCTTATACCCTTAATTCTGACTGACTGCCTTATCGATCTAACTCCCTTGTTCTTGAAGCTCTTTAATTTTCGTTATCCAATCTCGGAAACTATTATATTCATTCGGATCAAACTTAAAGTATTCTTTGATGAGCTGAATCGATTTGCGTTCCCCAGGCCGATACACACCGTCCGAAAAAATTAACCTCAAGAGCTCTATCAATGCAATGTGCTTAGACCTCTCGCTTTGAAAATAACTAAGAGCTTCTTCCATAGGCATATGTTGTATTTTATACTCCTCGATGTACATTTCAGCTGCGTATTCCTCTAATAAGATTTCTTTCGCAGGGGTTAAACAGTCATCAACGGAGGCTATCCGGTGCGCTAGCTCTAAGAATGCAATTTTCTCTTCAAAATTCAGTTCAAATAAAAACAATGATAACAACCCACTCTCTTCTCTTCTTAATAGCTTCCCCGCGGGGAAATATTTATACGTTCTACGAATGATTTCGAGTTATGTTTCGATATTCTTTTCTAATGTTGCGGCAATCGCAGCGCCGAACAGCAACGCCCATACAGGTGCGCTTATGTGGAAAAAAGATACATTGGATAAGGCAATAACAAACGCTGTAAGGGAGCTCATGGAATAATTTCTTCCGCTAAAACCTAATTTTAAGTTGGATAAAAGAACACCAATTAATGAAAATCCAGTCAGTATGGAAATGAGGGGATGAGGCAGGGATTGGATGAAAGGAACAATCTTCCAAGAAAAAAGTCCAAATATCATCATCCCGATTCCTGACAAGATCGAAGCAACATATCGCTTGGACTTTGGACCAGAATCCGGGCTGGAACATATGGCTGTCATCATCCCGGCAATATTCGCACATTGTCCGCCAAAGAAAGCCGTTATCATGGAAAAAAGTCCACTAGCGCTGACAATTTTCCGTATGGGCGGGCGATACCCCATGCTTTCTAATGCCCCAACTCCAGGGGCAGCATCATTGCTGAGTATCAGCATGGCCAGTGGGATAGCCAGGCTGATCAGCCCCATCCAAGTGAATTCCGGTGACTGAAAAGTTGGAAAAGGGGCCGCGCTGATTTCTTCTTTCATTTCCAGCCCCTGCGTCCCTAGTAACATAAGTATAGCCACAACGATGGCACCCAATGCGGGAGGCAGCTGTTTACTAAATTTTATCAGAATAAAGTAAGAAATTAAGGCCGTTCCTCCAATGATTGGCATTTCCTTGACAGCAGGGATTAGACGAACGACAAAACTGGCCACTAAGCCCGCTAGCATGGCCGAAATCACTTCTTTCGGCACCCATTTGATGATTCTTGTAAACAAACCGGAAATGCCGAGAAGGAAAATCAGCAAACCGGACATAAGAAAACCACCTATTAATTGAGGGTAGGTGAATTGGGCCGTGATTGCCGCCAGAAAAGCAATTCCTGTCAAGGAATGTCCACCAGTTATTGGCAAACGGTTGCGCATCGCCATCATAACACCAAACAAACCGCCAAAAAAGTTAACCGCAAACATCCAATTGACTGTTTGCTGGTCGGTTAAGCCTCCATAAGCTGCAGCTTCCAAAATAATCATGGCCGGTCCCGTCATAATCAGGGTGGCAGAGATAAGTCCTGTTGATACATTTTGTGAAGTAGCATCCGCAAGTACGCTTCTAGTTAAACGCCCCTGCGGCATGCTGCTCTTGTATGTTTTTGGCAACTCCATCATTTCCGCTCCTGTTAGATGCATAAGTATTATAGAACTAGACCCATTATACAAAATCGGTCCGTATTATACTATTTCCTTTTTCATCAGGAGAAGATTCTTCTTATATAAGGAGGAAATCAGATTCAGGATAAAAGCCGGGATTTTCTTCGGAAAAAAAGGCAGATGATAAAAACGGTAGAATGCTGTTTTCAAGTCATCCCATTGCCGACAGTTCTTATTCTGTCTAAACCGGGCAACATCGATAATCTTCACCTCCCCTTTACTTGTAATGATAATATTTCGAAGGTGAATATCCGAAGGATTAAGTCCCCTTTCCCTTGCAATCGATAACGCCTTATCGACTTCTTTCACTTTTTCTTCGGTAATAACGATTCCTTTGCGTAAGTGCTCAAATAAAGTATCACCTTCGATATAATCAAGAACCAAGTAATTGGGGCCTACCTGGTAGATGGAAGGGAAATAGGGGATCCCCTTAAGCTCCCGATAGATGGCCCCCTCTTCTTGTGCCCAGTGGACATGCGAAGGGAAAAAGATTTTCATTGCCTTATCTGTTGATTGGATTCGATAGACAAATGCACTTCTTCCCATACCTACCAATTTTAAGGTAGGGTCTTTTTCCACTACCTTAAAAAACCGAAATCCCTTTCTTTCGAATTTCACGCTGTGAACAAGCTCTGCAAATGATATCAAGTGGAAAAATCCCTCCTAAGATCCTGTCAACCATGCTATTCGGTTCCTACATCAATATGGTTCCCAATATAAATGAAGTTCCAATAATAACTGCACTTAATAAACGGGCTACGGCTTTATTTCCTTTGGAAATTTCCTCGCATACTTTAAACTTCGGTGTGAGAAAATCGAAAAGCACATAAACTAAACTTAATACGACCATTCCGACAAGGGACCAGGTTACCATAGCTAACCAGGAATGACTGCTGAAGGATACCATAGCGACAATAATTGAAAGCCCGAGCAGTTTGCTGCCCAAATAGATTCCAGCGGCTTCATTTCCCTTTTGGATTTCGGCCATGTCATCAAAGCGAGTTAGTTTGCTGAACACAAACGACCCTGTTAATAAAATAATCATGATCAAAACAATTCCGATACCAATATTTAAAATGTCAAACATAGCCATCATCAATCCTTCCGTTTTTTCTACAATGCGGCAGGCGCAAAATAAGCAAGATTCCCAGTCACCTTATTGCCGATGCGCGGCAGAAGGCCAGCGTATTGTCCCCCCATTACAAAAACTCCGGTAAGCAGGTATCCGCAAAATTCTCCTTCCTCTGTCCTCACATTAATCTGCTCCAGTTGTTCCCTTCGCTGATAAATCCGAATCTGATCATTATAGTAGGCATCACACACTACGGAATCCAAGGTTTTCTCATCCCCATCTGAACTCTCCGGTTCGCCTGCCTGGTTGTAAAGCAAGGTTCCTTTTCCTTCCCGTCCAAATAAAGCTTTCGAAACATAGGGTAGGCTTTTCTCATGAAATACATTTTCATCAAAATACGTTGGGAGAAAGTAACGCTCTATTACAGCATATTCTTCTTCATCAAATACTTTGGGAAGGACCTTCCGCTTTTCAAATAAGGACCAAATGATAGCCATTAATCCCTTGGATTGAGTGATAATACTTTGTGCTGGATTGATGATGGCTAACTTCTGCTTTCTAACCAAATCAAGAATTTCTTCCCCAGTCGCAAATCCTTCTCCGTCCCTATCGTATACCAGATATTCCAAAGGATAAAGCCGGTACCAGATATCTACTTTTTCCCCATCAGCAAACAGCCCCACACCAGGTTGAACTTCTAGTTTCTCCAGTGATACAAAACGAGCTGGGAAACCTGCCTGGCAAACTTGTTCCATGAGATACATCGTGTTGCAAAAATCCTCTTCATGCCACTCATAACAGGAAAAAACGATTTCGCCCGTAAAACCTTGCTCTCTGTAATAGGCAAGAAGTGAGCTGAATGCTTGGCGAATTGAAATATCCATTGGTTCTGAAGGGTTTTGAAAAGCTGGAACTTGCTTAATCATGGAGTCAGCCAGATAAGCTGCCTCAGGGATGCCGGTTGGTGTATCTGTATTATTTTCAATCAGTTTAAAGGTCCCATTGTTGACAATCCAGTCCTGCCGTGAAACCCCATGATAGGGAACTTCCATTCTAGCCGCTGGGATCAAGCGGGGATGAATCCCCAATTGATTAATCAGCAGGGTGTCCGGAAGGTATCGCTGAACAAAACGCAGCGCCTTTCGGTATATGCGATCTGCTTGCTCTGAAGCTACCTGCAAGGTACGATATTCATTTCTTCGATAATGCACTAAAGAGGAAAGGCAATATTCCTTACCATACATCCGATGATAGGGAATGCGGACTCCGCGCTCTCCAGCAAACAATTCGTCATGAGTGGGCAGAAGTGAAATGATCCGGTTCATCTTTACCCTCCCATCGAGGTTCCGCCACTGCTGATTCCCCCAGTGCCTACTCCTGATTTATATGTACCGGAACTGATTCCTGCACTGCCTGCCTGCTTACTCTGTGGGTGGAAGGAGCAGAAGATGACGGGGCAGTTGACGAGCTAGGCGAATCGCCTTTGACCATCCGATAATATCGAGAGGTAGAAGGGACATAGGAATGCCTTGAGCTATACCCACGGCTGCTATACCAAGAGGATGAATCATCTCCGCAATCAATTTCCCACTCCCCCAGCGATTCTCGTTCCCACATACATTCGTCATAGGCTGTCAAATTTTGGTTGTTTGACAGCTGGTTTGAGGATATCGAAGTATTCTCGGTTCTGGGCAGGGGTTGCTGAGCCGTTGGTTCTGGAGCACAGCCGGTCAGCACCACAGGAACGACTGCAACGAGAGAAAAAGCCAGCCATTTTTCTTGAAAAGAGATGTTCGTTAAGCCATTTGACTCTCCAGCTTTTTCGCGCTCTTTCTCAAACCATTCTTCTATTGTTTTTCGGTCCATTATTTGACTCCTTTCTAACACTGAACTCATAAAACCGAAAATGCCGTCCGCTTCAGGAAAAGGAGGAGCTTTCTGCGAGCTGGGTCAAGTACGGCATAGAGAATTTCATAATGGGTGCCATGAAAATGGACGTAATGATCCAAAAGGACTTGAGCGGCATCCATAGCCTGGTCAAATCGCTGCATTTCCCTAAATATAAAATTGTGATCACCTTTCGTCCAATATTCCGCTTCGTACTTGGGAGCTATATCATGCCTGGAAAAAACAGCCTTCTCTATGGCGTCTTTCTCCTCTAAGTGACTATACCGAAGAGGTTGGAGATAGATCAATGATTCCCTTCCATCGCTTTCGTTAGAGGTATGTTCAAAGAGCTGGTTTCGGATGACTGTAGCATTCGCGAGTTTTCTCAAAAAAAGCACTCCCTGATCGACTGCCACCTGTGCCAATACCTCTTTAGGCTGAAGTGCTGTCTCATCCCATTCGGTATATATAAGGGGAATTTGCCCCATGAGCATCACCTTCCATTACAGTTACTAAAAATGACCCTTTATATTTAACGGATTAATAGGTAAAAAAGTTACGTAATTTTGATATTTTATTCTTACTCCAAAAAAAAAGGGCCCCTTCAGATGCCATCGTGCACCTTATGAGAACCCTTTTCTAAAATTTATTTTACAATAAATACCGGACATGTCGCTTGCTGCACAACATAGTGGCTGACACTGCCCAGGAACAATTCTTTTACACCGCTTAGCCCGCGGCTCCCCATCACGATTAAGCTAGCCTCATTCTCTTTGGCAAATTCTAAGATCGCTTGAGCAGGACTTCCTTCCATTATAAATGTTCTTGATTTGTTCGGAAGGCTTTCCAGCTTTTCTTTAACCTCTTGAAGAACTTCCTTGGCAACCGCTAATTGAGCGTCGCGGATCGGGTCAATGCTATAGGCAGAGGCTGCATAAAAGGCGCTAGTCGGAATGCTCACGACTGTAATGACATCGAGTTCAATCCGCTCGTCCTGGGCAACGATCTTCAGGGCGGTTTCTAGTGCTTTTTTACCTAACTCCGAATGGTCATAGGCGACTACGATTCTAGAATAAAGAGAAAACATGGTATACTCCCCCTTAAGTAAAACCTATAATTTCCTCTATCTTATCAACCAATCGGAATGGATGATGTGTAAAAAATCACACTTGTTTATTATTTGCCTTCTTTTAAACCCTTTTTAGGCATGTCCACATCTTTCGCTTCAAACCCATTATCAGCAATGATTCGTTTCCCATAAAGGAAGGCCTTGGATAAATAACCCTTATCTTTTGTATCCATTTTCTCAACGATTACACCTTTACCCGGAAAACTATGTAAGACTTCTATCGTTCCATCCGAATGAACTTTCTTCACGATTCCTACGTGACCGTTCCGCCGATAATCGCCCTTTTTGTATTTTTTGTAGTTATGTTCTGTGGCAAAAAAGACTAGATCTCCTTTACGCAACTCACTCCTAGTTAACGGCTTGCTCCCATCCTCCATAAATTGCGCTCGGGAGGAACGCTGCAAGTTGAAGCCAATCGCCTCTTTAAAGATAATCTGGGTAAAGGAGCTGCAGTCAAATTTCATCGTACCGTCTTTATGATAATCTGCCCCTAGCTTGTACTTTACGCCTAGATATTTCATCCCTTTTGCAACGACCTGATCAGCTTTGCCTTCCCAACCTGTTTTCTTACTATTACTGCCTTGCTGCTGGGATAATTCGATTCTCTTTGCCCCGAGGAAGTATTTTTTTGCCACCGGATCGGTACTTAAATTGATTCTCTTAATCCGCTCGTATGGTTTATAAGCGATGATAAATTCCCCATTGCCAACATAGATTCCAGTAGCAATCAAATTGGAAGCACTTGTGCCAAAGAAAAGAACATCGCCTTCTTTTAGCTGGTTTTTATTTAAGATCAGATCGCCCGTTTGGCTTAATTCTTTTAAACTATCAGGTACATTGACGCCTTCTTTATCAAAAACATAAGAAACAAAATTCGCGGATTGAAAATCTGTTATTTTATACCCGATAAAATCCTGAGCCCGATCGGCAACTTCCTTCCCAAGCACAGATGCGGAGGTTTGCGTGCCAAAACCTAAGACACCACTTAGAATAAACGTTCCTGCTAAAGCAAGATTTAGTAATTTTAGCTTTCTCATACTTTTTATCCTCTCTTAGTTGTATTAGGTGTAATCTAGTTGAATTGGTAACCTTGCTATAAACATAACATCTTCTGGAAGGGGAGTTGTACCCTCAAATAGTGGACATGGATGAAGGTATTGCATATACAGGAGGATTTTGCTAGTAATAAAAAAATTTTGGGCTACTCGTCGAAAACATATCTAGGGCAATATACATACACTTTAATAAACCTAAGGGCGTTTGACGGATTTTTAATTTATCGGTGGTGAGACAAAGACAATGAGTCTGGGAATTTTGATGATGGGCTTATGTGTAGGATTTTTAGTGGGTTTGACGGGAGTCGGTGGCGCATCCTTATTGACTCCTATCCTCATGCTGTTTGGCGTGCACCCCATAACAGCGGTTGGGACGGACCTGGTTTACAATGCCATTACAAAATTTTTTGGAGCAATTCAGCATTGGAAACAAAAAACAGTCAATTTGAAGCTAGTGAAGAGGTTTTGTCTAGGAAGTATTCCGGGGGCTCTGCTAGCCGTCCTCCTCTTGCAGTATTTTCAAATTGCTTCCCTGGATTATCAATCCCTTGTTAAACATGCTCTTGGCCTGATGCTGATCGTGGTGTCGCTGATTACGCTGCTTCATCAGCTTTTCGAGAAAAAATTAGCCTCCTTCCTTCCAAACAAGGAACCAAATCCTTATGTCATTGTTGGCATTTCCATGCTCTTGGGATTTACTGTCGGCCTTACTTCCATTGGCTCTGGCTCTCTTTTTGCGATCATCCTTTTGTATTTCTACAAAATTTCTTCATCCGAGCTAGTAGGTACGGATATCGCTCACGCTTTCATCTTAGTAACCATTGCAAGCTTTTTTCACTTATCGATGGGGAATGTGGATTACGGTCTGGTGTTCAATCTTATTGTCGGTTCGATTCCAGGTGTCATTATGGGGAGTATTGTGTGCAAGAAAATACCGAATAAACCCATACGAATGGCGCTAGGAATCCTATTATTGATGAGTGGTGTGAAGCTGATATAACGTTAAACCCCCTGACCGAATTGGGAAGGGGGTTTAAGCTCGTTTATAGGTAGGTAAGTAAATGCTTCAAGTCTGATTTTAGTTCTTGAATCTCTTGATAGGGCAAATCGATTTGAAGTAATTTGCAGAGAATACTTTTAGTTATAGGAAAAAGATCGAGCTCTTCCTCCCAACTTCTCTCCTTCTCATCTTCGGCAGTGTAGTTGCTATAAAGCAGGAAGAGAAGAACATGTCCCATAGCATAAAAATCGCTTTTTACATCGATCTGGCGCCTTAGTTGTTTTTCGATCATATGATCAGCAATGTTCTCTTCCGGAGCTTGAAGGGAGCGGGCAAGACCGAAGTCGATCAGCTTCAATTGCCCATGATAAAGAATTAAGTTGGGAATGCGTATATCTCTGTGAATAAGCTGATGTTCATGGAGATATGCGGTGATCTCCACCAGTTGCAAGAGAAGTTCAACCGCTTCACGTTCCGTAAACTTTCTTTGATCTTCAAATATCAGATCTTCTAGATTCCCGCCCGGTATATATTCCATAGCATAAAATAAATGATCAAGGTGCGTGAATCGTTCGTAAAAAGCAGGAATAGCCGGATGGCGTAACCTATTTAAAATATCGGTTTCGTATTCATAGCTTTGCAGACCTTTTTCACTTTTTCTTAAGCTTGGCTTCACCTGCTTGACTACACAGTCGGTTCCTAGCTGGAGATCCAAACATAGGTAGCTCATTCCATAGCTACCCATGCCTAATAGCTTTATTACTTGATACCGTTCCTTTAACACCGTTCCCTGTGTTAGAGGACGATCAACTAAGGCTGAGCGGATTTCCGTCAACCATTGCCGTAAATAAGCCAACACGGTTTAACTGCTAAAAAAGCTGCGGCTAGAATACTTTTTCTTGTAATGCTTATAGCCATAGGATTTATGGCCCTTGGAGTAGTGATGATTTTTGTAAGAATAATCACTGCTGCTGTACTTTCGATAGTGATGGGGTTTTGTGTTGATTCCCAATAGCTTAGCAATTAGCTTTTTTAACATAAATTTTCCCTCCCTGATATCACTCTCCTCTACATACGTTCTAAAATCGAAATAGTTTCATTTCAAGAATTCGAAAAGAATATCCCTTTTCTCCCCCCCATAAAAAAGAAGAATGATCCGAATATAAAATAGGCTATTAAGGTACTATAGGGGGATTGTTTTAATGTACAGAAAAATAAGTTATATTTTTATTGGAATCATATTTGCTTGCATTCTATCTTTTTCCTTTATTTCTTTTGCAGATGATGTACGCAAAAAATTCTTGAATCAGGAAAACGATGACCCGATAGCTTCACAAGTAAATCCCGGTACCCGACCAGTTCCTGATTCCAATGTGTCGGGGAACCCCGTATATATAGACAAAGAACATAATCGAATCGCAATCTTTGATGGAAAGGATAAGTGGGAATTCACGCTTAATGAAAGTACCATTGTTTATCGCAACGACCAGAAAACGCAGCTTGATAAACTGCAGTTTTCTGATCAGATCAAGGTTGTGCTTAACTCTTCAAAAGAAGTTCGCTACATTATAGCGACTTCCGTTCCAGGTGAGTCGGAACCTCACGATTTTAGCGATCTGCACAAGGCGAAATGGGCAAAGGAATACATAGATGCTTTGAGTTCGAAAAACATTTTACAGGGTTATGAGGATGGGAGCTTTCGTCCTGACCAATTCATTCGAAGAGCGGAAGCGATTGTTTTGGTCACGCGTTTTATGGGATTAGACGAAGAGGCTAAGTTGAGTGTGGATAAGAAGCTATATTTTAAAGATGCCAATGTCATAGAACAACAATACAAGTGGGCAAAAGGTTATATCGTTGCAGCCCTTCAGCAAGGACTATTCGATTCATCTGTTGACATCCTGCAACCAGATAAGCCGGCAACCCGGATATGGGTAACCAACCTGCTTGTGAGATCGATGAAGTTACAAGCGGAAGCTTATGGACAAATGACAAACGCTCCGAACTTTAAGGATGTCCGCCAAATTCCCGCTGGTTCCATTGGTTATGTAAATATCGCCGTGAAAAACGGAATAATCAACGGTTATCCTGACCAAACATTTAGGCCCCATTATCCGATTACTCGAGCTGAATTAGCTGTCCTACTTGTAAAAGCAGACAAGATTTTACCATCGCAAAATTAACGTAATAAATGTAGAAACAAAAGGGAATGCCGGCACCATCGCTGCATTCCCTCTTGATTTTTATCTTTGCTGTGTTGGGCGAACAAGAATCTCATTTACGGCTACATGAGACGGTTGTTCAATGGCGTAACGGATGGCAGCCGCAATATCCTTTCCCTCAAGGGATTGGGTATCTGCGAACCTTTTTTTCAATAATTCTTTAATCTTCATGTCGCTAATGGTTTCGGTTAATTCGGTAGTAACAGCCCCTGGGGAGATGATGGTTGTTCGGATATTGTTATGGGCTTGCTCTTTGCGAAGGCCTTCCGTGATGGCGCGAACAGCATATTTGGTTCCAGAATAGACTGCACCTCCAATATGTACCTCGTGGCCCGCAACAGAAGATATATTAATAATATGCCCTTGCTTTCTCTCCTCCATATGAGGTAAAACCGCAGCGATTCCATAAAGTACGCCTTTTATATTCACGTCGATCATTTGATCCCATTCATCGACTTTCAATTTATTCATAAATGAGAGAGGCATCACACCTGCGTTATTTAGAAGAACATCGATTTTACCGAATTGTTCTATTGCATAATTAGCCAAATCTTCCATCTGTTTTCTGGAAGTGACATCGGTGATTTTAATAACAGCTGTTCCTCCAGCTTGTTCAATCTTTTCTTTCAATTGCTGCAATCGATCTTCCCTGCGTGCCGCAAGTACGACTTTTGCACCGTTCAGGGCAAGCTCATAAGCAGTGGCCTCTCCAATCCCGCTGCTTGCACCTGTAATGATTACTACCTGATCTGCTAAAGATGACATAAGTCTACGTCCCTCCAATAATAAACTATTTCGCTAGTATTAACATGCTATCTTTATTAATCCCCCTTTTCAATACAATCACCGTCACCTCAGGTCTGCAGAGAAATCTAATAGGCAGCACCGTTGTCCCTACTCCCCGATTGACATACAGCTGCAGAGAGGATTTTGGAACGTGATAATGACCATCTACAAAATGTTTGGCCCCATTGGGAGTCAGAATAGGTCCGATCCACGGCAACCGAACCTGGCCTCCATGGCTGTGTCCAGATAATTGCAGGTGGATGGGAAACTCCCTCGTGACCAAGGAATAGTCGGGGATGTGAGACAAAAGAATGGTAAACGTTCCAGGATCAATGGCCTCCAGTGCAGCCGCAAGATTTGGTCGACCGATAAGGGCGTCATCCACCCCTGTTAAGGCTAGCTTTTGACCCTTTTTCTCGAACACATGACTCTGGTTAAGAAGGAGCTGAAATCCTGAGCGATCCAAAGCTTCCTTGACATCGAGGACATCACTTCGATAATCATGGTTACCGAGAACCGCCCACTTTCCTAACGGAGCATGCAAACCAGTTAAAGGAGGAACGCTTGCCGCTAATGTACTTCCATCTTCATCCATCAGATCCCCGGTAAAGCAAATCAGGTCCGGATCTTGCTGTTGAATAAGTGCCATCAAATCTTTCAATGGCGCAGAGTCAAAAAAGTGATCGATATGCAGGTCACTGAACTGAACAATCCTAGTCCCTTCAAAGGCATCCGGTAAATCTGGAAAGAAAAGAGTTAATTCATTCACTTTAAACCAGAATCTCTCCCCCCACACCGTATAAGTCGATGGGATTGACAGCATTCCCAATAGACCCATTACTATCTTCATTCCTTTAGTCAATAGCTTTCGTCTCGTGATTTTCATTCTTTTCATAGCATTCTCTTTCATAGCATTCTCTTCCATAGGATTCGTTTAACTTTTATTACGGACTATAGCCGAGGATGGTTTCACGCGATTATTATACAGTACATATTTTGGGTTCCAGTTGAAAAAACTGTTAAAGCCTGTGTATAGTATTTCGTCAGTAAAAAGGAGAGTGCTATCAAGCGTGAAAAAAGTGTCTGCCGTCTTTTGAGTTTCCCTTGTCATATCCATTGTTTTTGTTTTATGGGGAGCCTTAAGCCCAGAAAATTTAAAGAGAGTGATGAATGTTTGGCAATCATTTTTCTTGGTTCAGTTTGGATGGTTTTATCAGCTCTCTGCCACGTTCTTTCTGTTCTTCGCCCTCTTCCTTATATTTAGCCGCTATGGAAAAATCAAATTAGGAAAGGACGAAGATAAACCCGATTTTAGCCGTCCAACTTGGTTTGCTATGCTCTTTAGTGCAGGCATGGGAATCACAAAGATCCTAAAAAGGGACGATCCCGAAAAGAAAAAGAAGAATACGTCCCAGTCATCCGAGAAAAAGCGAAGACGTAACCCAAAGAAAGGCGGCATTAATGGTGCTTTTGCGGAATAATTAGAAGCTCGCTTAGGGATTGAAGAGCTTTTTCATTAACTTTCGATAGGGTGGTTGAACTGATAAAGAATAGTAGTAAGGGAATTTAAGGAGGATAATTGTTTTTTTATTCAAATGGGGAAGCAGGGCTTGATAAACATCTTGGGCTGTTCGGCAGAAGTGGACGCGGCGGGGATCCATGCCAGCCTTGATGGCGCTAATTCCAATGGGTGTTGCTCTTTCCTCAACTATTATCAGGCTTTCCACTTTCATTTTCTTGGCAAGCTTGCCCATTTCCCCATATTGAGACATTCCTTGTTCCCCCAACTGTGGCATATGCCCCAGTACGGCTACCATTTTTCGCCCTTTCGACTGTTCTTTCAGAACATTGAGAGCTGCTTTCATCGAGGGTGGGGTGCAATTCCATGTATCGTCAATGATGGTGGTGCCATTCCGGCCTTTTTTAAATTCCATGTGCATGCGCATCTGTTGATAGGATGAGAGCGATCGGATGGATTCCTTGAGATCCATCCCAATAGCATGGCATGCAGCCAGAGCAGCCATGGCATTGTACACATTATGTTTACCATACCCTGGAACCGTGACAGAATACCGCTTTTCGTTGTAGTACAGGTTGAATGAAATTCCCTTTGTTGCCTCCTTCAGCCCTTCCGCTCTAAAATGGCATTTGGGACTCATACCTATATAAATGATCCTACCTTTGAAAGAACTCAAATCAATTTTCTTGATATTCTCATCATCTGCATTTAGGATCAGTGTTCCGCCTGGCTTTAATCCTTCCACTAGCTCAGCTTTGGCTTTGATGTAGGTTTCTAAGGTCTTGCAATACTGTAAATGATAAACACCAATATTTAGGATGACTCCTACTTGCGGTTGGAAATATTTGCAACTTCTTCGTATGATGCCTGGAGCATTTGTTCCTAGCTCAAAAACAGCTGCTTCTGTCCGGTCGTCGATTTCCGTCAAATACCTTAAATTCATACCAAGGCTATTTTCTCCATCATCGGTAGCCTGTACATTGAGCTTGGCTGCCAACATCTGCCTTATCATTTCCGTTGTCGTCGTTTTGCCGCATGTGCCAGTTACACCAATCACCGGAAGGGAAAATAAGCTTCGATAGTATTGGATAAATCTCATATACGCCTTATCTATATTTTTCACAGCCACAACAGTTACATGGGATCCCGTCTTTTTTACATAGTAAGCCGGATCATCCGTAACAATTACCGCTGGCTGCATCCCCACATCAAATCTCCAATCGCTTCTTCCTCTTCGCTGAAAAAACAAGGTATTTTTCTTAAAAGGCACCTGACGATGCGCAGCATGCTCAATTACGAGATCACTTCTACCTTTTACAATCTTTCCCTTGATTTGCTTAACAATCTTCTTTAGCGGTAAAGGTTTCAAGTGGATACCTCCTTCTTCTGTTATCCGTGAGCAAAACTTAATCTAGTAATATATTATGTTCCCTGAAATTAAACGGATTGTTTGCTAGTCTACTTAAAAGGAAAAAGTCTGCTAGAGAGCAGACTTTTGATGTCAATGCAGCATTCCATATTTGCGCTTAAACCGTTCAAGCGTTTTAATCCATGCTGTGCCGAAAATCAGAAGGAAGACAACATTGGACAGCGCATGCATGGTATCAAATATTATACTTCCCATATATGCTGTAAAAAAGGCGGTCCATGAAAAATCATCGATAAATGTAAAGATAAATGTCAGATTCATGATCCATCCAAATAAGAATCCCCAAAGAAATCCAAATATGAGTTTTCCCGCTTTGGTTGCCATCCACCAAGTGTTTCTCAGCAAGCCTGTGCTGAACCCAATCATCCCCCACGCAAACATTTGCCATGGTGTCCATGGACCCTGGCCAAGAAACATATTCGATACCAGAGCGGCAATCGCGCCTACCATAAAACCAGTTTCTGCCCCGAAAACATAGCCAGCCATCATAATCACAAAAGAAGTCGGCTGTACGCTTGGTATCGGGGCAAAGGGAATTCGGCTAACGGCCGCAATCGCAGCTAAAATGGCTACAAGAACCAATTCCCTTCCTGCTATGTTTCGCATCTCGTATCGCAAGAAAAACGGCAGTAAAGTTAGTATGACAAAGATAAGACTGATTAATAGATAGTGATCCTCGTAATAGAATGACCCCAATCCGATCAGCAGAAGGCCAAAGGCTATGACGGAAAAGAGGACAAGTTTGGCACGGGCCATCGCTTGATTACCTCCTCCTCGGTTAAAGCAGTTGGAAACCAATCTCTGCTCATGCGGTTAAGATGGGTGGTATAAAAAAAGTTACCGGAAAAGAAGGACGAAGGGTCCCCTTCGGCCGTCATTATTCCATCAAACAGCATTGCACATCGGTTCGCATACCTTGCCGCAAATTCAATGTGATGAGTGACCATGACTATGATTAAGCCTTGATGATGAAGCTCACCAAGCAACTTGGCAAAAGCCTGCTGCGAGACAGGATCCATTCCTTTGGTTGGCTCATCTAATAAAATGATTTCAGGCTGTCCTAATAACAGGCAGGCCAGAGAGACCTTTTGCCGTTCTCCCCCGCTGCAGTCATGGGGGTGATTTTGTAATAAGGACTCTATTCCAAGGTCTTGTATCATCGTTTCCAGCAAGGCATGACTAGAAAATCGGTTTGCGGCATACTCCAATTCTTGCTCCACGGTATCATATGTAAAATAGGTTAGAGGATTTTGAGGCAAATACGCTACTCTCCGATAAAGTTCCTGTTTGTTCAGCTTGCCCATTTTTATCCCGCCCAAGAGAACCTTACCGCTTTGCGGCTTCAATAAACCGCCCATGATCTGCAGCAGCGTCGACTTTCCTGAGCCATTGCCACCGACGATCGCTAAAAAATCACTTTTATATACATCAAGATCAAGTCCATTCAGAATCGATGGGCTGTCCTTAACATAACGAAAGTCAAGATCGCGGACTTGAAGAACACTTTGTCTCTCTTGTTGTTGAGGCTTTTGACTTTCCTCTACCCGTTTTATTCTTTTTTTGGCCAACCACTTCCGGCCGTCCTTGACACTGAATGGGATTTCGATTGCCTGGGGGGTATTTTCCATTTGCAAATACACGCGGGTAATAGAAGGAATATAGGAAAGAAAGTGATGATCTTTTGATCTCCAAATTTTTTCCGTCACATCCTGCGGGGTTCCCACATATCGAATCGAACCCTCCTCCATCATAATCACGCGATCCGCAACGGAAAAGACGTCTTCGAGACGATGTTCGACCAGGACGATGGTCATGCCGAATTCTTCGTTGATCCTTTTTAAAACCTGGATGAATTCCTTTCCTGATACGGGATCAAGTTGAGCTGTCGGTTCATCCAGCAATAATACTTTAGGCTGTAGGAGGAGGACGGATGCCAGGTTAATGATTTGTTTTTGTCCCCCCGACAGTTCCATTGTTTTTCGGGATAGCCAGGTCTCGAGTCCAAAAAATTGAACCATTTCAGCTAGACGCTTGCGCATTATGTCAGTAGAATATCCTATATTTTCTAACGCAAAAATAAGTTCTTCCTGTACCTGCTCCATCACAATTTGATTCTCTGGATCCTGCCAGACCATGGCCATATGTCTCACCGCTTCCAGCGGATCGAGATCCTGCAGCAATATTTGATTATAGTAGATCTCTCCTTCCATTTTTCCAAATGGCTGGGTTTCATGCTTGAGCAATCTCAAAAGGGTTGACTTCCCGCATCCAGAGGGACCGCAAATCACAACGAATTCTCCTTCTTCTACTTGGAGATTAATCCCGGAAAGGGCCATCGATGATTTAGCCGGGTATTGAAAATGCAGATTTTTAATTTTAATCATGTACCCCATCTCCATTCTTCTCTTCCTTCAATAAAGACTGGGATCCCTATATAGACAATAAAGCTAAATAGCATCCACCTTTCAAAGGGAACCAGTGTCAAAGACTCCAGTGTAGGATAGATTTGCAGCTTGCCAAATCCTTGAAACGAACCCCATGCGCAGATAGAAAAACCAAGTGCTAGGAAAAATAGCACGACATAATCTGCCCGTTTCATGAAAAAGCGCTGGTAGGATGATCTTTCACTAACCAGCCCATACCCTCGTGATTGCATCGAGTCTGCGGTTTGCAAAGCTTCCTCCAGTGACCAAGTCAACAGCGTCTGCAAAATCACCATTCCATCCCTTGCCCGTTTCCAAAGAGGGCCGGAAGAAATGTCGATTCCTTTCGATTGCTGTACAGTTGTGATATCGGATAATCTTCGTTTTAGCAGTGGAACAAATCGAACAGATAACATGGTGACTAAAGCTGTTTTCGGAATGAAGCGGGCAAAAAGATACAAGAACTTTCCAGAAGTAATAATGAGATTAAAAGAGACAAATCCGCATAAAACGCAAAGCATGGATAAGGCCATAATCCAGCCATACATAATGGCCTCAAGAGTCACAGGCTGATCCCATATGTAAAACAAAATTTCTTTGCCGCGGCGGGTGAACAATGGATTTAATAGGAAGATAGAAAAAGCTAATATCGCATACATCCAGGCATTGGAACGCAATTGCCTTCCCTTGTCTTGCACGACATTCAAAAGAATAATGACGGCTAAGGCGGCCGTTAAAAACAGCGGATGCAGCAGCAGCATACATAATATAAATAAGCCGATATAGTAAACCATACAGGTTACAGGATGAAAACGGTGAAAACCCTTATACATCGGATTACTTTAGATCTTTTCCCAAATCTAAAGTATAAACCCATTCGATCTGGTCATTCGGCTTGATAGCAATATGCCCTGCGCTGCTTTTTCCGAATACCCCGTTTACACGGTACATCCATCCGCTTTTCGGTCCATGGTCAAATTCGTAGAGATTATTAATTCCTTCCACATACGCTAAACTCCCCGTGCCTCTGTATTCCAATTGAATTTTCTTTTCTTTGGTTGCTTTTTTTAGAATATCGAGAACGGTATCCCCCTCTTCTATTCCAACCTCCGAAGCATTCAGGATCGTTCCCGTTTGTTCATCCCCTATAATCGAAAGCGTCACGCTCTCCTGCTTCGCCGGTACGCTAGCCGTTTCAGTTTTCACGGTTGGTTGCGGAGGGGAAGCAGGTGGGGCTTCTACGGGTGCTGGCTGATTGGAAGGGGCTGTTTTTACGGGTTTATCCGTTGGAGCAACGGCCTCTGCCTTTGGCTTCGATTCAATCGGCGGAGATTTTTTTTCTTCTTGCATGAGAACCTGCGACTCTTCTTTAGGTGTAGTAGGTTCCTTTTCAACCATAGGTTCCTCGATTTCAGTGGTTATCTGGGGAGACTCTTCTGCGGCAGGAGCAGGAGCTGATACTTCTTGAGGCGGCTGCCCCTGCTGACAACCTGCTATCATCCCACCTAAACCCATAACAAGCAAGGTCGACTGTATTCCCTTATATAATGGCTTCATGTTTATCCTCCTCTTCTGCCTGCTGTTTCCCGCCATGCACAAAAAAAGCACTTCCTACAAAAGGAAGCACTTTACCAAAGTTAAATGAAAACAGACTGATATAGTTCAATCTATGATCACATCCCAATCCTCGTAGGTCTGCATCTTGTAAAATAGGCAGTTCTCCTGGCTCTTGGTCATTGCTCCCCCTACACTTCCCATTTCAGAAAACAGTGGTATTACGTAGGCTTGCTACCAATTACAGTGGCGGGACCGCGTCGGATTCACACCGATCTTCCCTATTAAGTCCGTAAGCACTTCTTACTGGACACCTATTTTATTCAACATTTATCCTAGAAAACATCATATCAGATATGAACCCTCATCGTCTATTAGAAATTCGCTATAGTGAGTGAACCACAATCATACCGTTCTAAAAAAAGAAGCCGCATGGTCGGCTCCTCTGTTACTCTACGATAAATTTTCCTTCATCATCCACGTAAAGATTTTTTCGCGGATTATTATTCAGCTTGACATTGCATAATCTCAATTGGCTTTCAGAGACCTCCAGCAATTCCCATCTGTCCGCCTCTTCCAGTGGTACCTCCATTTGCTGCAGGATGAATTTGTAATTTTCTTCAGCCGAAGCTCTATCATTCCAAGAGAGAGGTCCGTAATAAGATAGACCGTATGCGTTGGGCAGCAACGCGGTGAAAATTTGGGCATTTGATTTATTTTTTAATACGTAAGGCATGAGTAATCCTCCTGTCCATTTTCTTATAAAAACCTTTTCAGCCAATTGATCATCTTTTCTTGAGCTACAGGATGAATAGGTTTACCAAGGTTATCCTTTATCACTTTCTTATAATTTAAGATGGTTTTCGGTTCCACTTGTTCTTTCAAGGCATGTTCCATGTTCGGAATAATGTGGCATTCTGAGGGACCTTGCACAAGGCTTGGCAATTCCTTTAATACTTCGTTTTCCACTAATGGATCTTTTTCCCCATGGATGGCAAATACCGGGCAGGATATGTTTTTTAATGCCTCTCTCGTGTTGTAGGAAAAATGCTCCCGAAACCATTTAGCTGGTTGTTTGAAAAACAGTTGGGCCTTCACTACGTCTTTCTTTGATTCTAACATAGGCTTCATTTGCCTGCGTATTTTCGCTTCTTGTTTTTCACTATTGATCGTTTTGCGAAAAAACCAACCTGAAATCCCTTTTTTGCTCCGTAATTCTTCGTAGGAAAATTTCCTTTGGTGGACTAAAGCCTCATCCAAATTATCTACTCCACCGCTTAATAACATAAGGCCAGCTATCTCTTTTTGCCTTTCAGCAACGGCTGTGACTAGTACGGTTCCTTCACTATGACCTGCCAGTATGATCTTCGATTCATCCACTTGAGGATGTTCCTTTAGGTATTGATACACTTGCTCAATATCCCGAACCAAGTCCCACATCCCTGTTTTCAGCCATTCTCCGCCACTTTTACCCGTACCCCGTTTATCAAAGCGAAAGGTAATGAAGCCTTTTTCAGTCAAAAAATAAGCCAAATCTTTGTATAGATTGGTCCTCAGCTTTCCCTTTCCTATTGTACCATCCCTGTCGATAGGTCCACTGCCAGCTACAATGATCACAGCAGGAACTTTTCCTTCCACATCTTTGGGAACCGCGATTGTCCCATAAATTTCTACCTCACTTGTAATTTTCACTTCATCTTCCATAAATGGCGTCAAATTAATCCCCCTTTAATTGGTTTTCTTTTGCGGTATAATAATGGTTGAGATTGTTCGTGTCTTCCTGTCTTCTCTCGGCTCTTTTTGTAGAGCGCTTTGCATGACCTCAGATAGACTCTTAATAAACTCTGCCCATTCCTCATCACTCAAATGGACCATTGCTTGGCGATACATGACGCCATCACGGAGCGGGTCAAATTGTGGGTGCTTTGCGTACTGGCTAAACTCACCCAAGAGATTCGTCATGAAGGCGGTAAATAATTCAATATGATCTTCTGGTGATAGATGAGCCAAATCATGCTGATTCATCTCCCCTTCATTGATCGCCAAAATCCTCTCCACTGTTCCGCGAACCTGATTCTCTTGCACTACCTGAAGGATGTTATGCTCAATTAATTTATTGACATGCCGATAAAGGGTTGCTTGAGGAATGTTGGGAAGAAGGGCAGCAATTTGCTGAATGCTAAGCTTCTTCCCGCCACCTAGTGCCTGGATCACTTTCATCCGTATAGGATGAAGGATGATATCTATTTTCTTTTTCACCGGGGCCCTCCTTTCAGGCTTTTTCTTTAAAACCATTATACTCCACTTTATTATCATTATCAATAATGATAATAAAGTGTTTGAAAAAAGTGTAAACACATAGCTGAACCATCTCCCTCATCCAGAAATATCAGCGTCATCCTCAATAAGGAGTATTTTATTTTGCATTATGATCACCGCCTCTATAAGAGCAAAGGATTATCTGTCTCTTATATTAACAAAAAGATTAATCCAAAAATATAGAATATAGACGAAAAAAGTCGAACCATCCCTGCTTTCTAGGAAAAAGTTCGACTTTTTTGATTTTCATTGCCATTTAAGCTTCGGGCAGTGGAGTAGGTGTCGACTCTACTCCATTCCCCCCGTATTTCTGATCGATCATATTGCGAATGGTTTTCAAATCCGTTCCTTTTACAAATTCCTGTTTCGCCTCACGGGCGATGTCTACGCAGATGCCTCAGCCAAGGCCCATGTTATCCAAAACCGCTACGTTGTCTTCCACTTTGTCTACAAAGCATTGGGTATTGTTGGCATGTCCATCCTCTTCAAAGCAACCGCAATAACATGGCATGTAATCCAGCACTTCTGGATGGTCGACAGCAAACTGATAGGCTTCCTTCACTTTATCTTTAGGCGCAAACACCTCTAATGCAGACCAATCATTACTTCCTAATTCATATTTCATCACATGAGCTGGCGCTTGTCCATTCCCAGTTGGAGGATTCGCCTCCTCCGAAGAACCGCATCCAGTCACTAACAGGATCAATCCAAGCGATATGGGTAAAAGTTTCTTCACTTGTATCTCCTCCAACTCTCAGTCTTGACGTTGAATCCAGACGATAGTAAAAAAAGTCTCTACCCATTGTACCATACTAAACCTTCCGCTTGATCTCTTCCCGCAAGTTTTAACAAAATTGTCATAGGAAACATGTTGCTTACCCTATCCGATTTTCACATAACCCACAATCCGCAATTTAATAGCTTGCCGCCCGTTTTGTATAGCATTCGTTTCATCCCAAGTGAAAATATCCACCTTATTTCCGCGAATAGCACCGCCTGTATCTGCAGCTATTTTACGTTCTATGCGCCCGTCACGATATTGAATTTCAACCCTGCTGCCAAGTGGGATGACAGAAGGATCGACAGCAATGAGATCCTCCGATACTCGAAGTCCGCTACGAGTCGTGAGGCCATCCCCGACTCCGCCCGCTGGAGTATACCATGTTGCGGTAAAATTCATCCATGGGCCTGACCGCGCCGATCGAGAGACGATTTGATTCTGGTTATGACTAGAGTTTTTTCCCGATCGGCTCCTTAAAAATTTACATCTTTTTGAACCTCTTCAATCGCCTTCTGTTGCTCATTGATTTTTTGCTGGAGTTTATCTATTTCCTGTTTTTGTTTTTCCATCGTTTTTTGATTTTGTGCCATTCGGACGTCTAATGTTCGGATTTGAAAATCTTTCTTATTCGATTCTCGCTGGAGAACGTTAATCCGTTCGGCTTGTCCATAGTTTATTCCCCCTAATCCAAGGGAAATGACTAAGATTAGAATCCAAGAAACCCAAGCGGTACGTTTGTCCATCGTTTTATAACCCCCTTTGTACTCTTTTGATTGAAAATATGTTTCAAGTGCAAGTTATTAATTTACATATTATCGTATTTCTTTCATTTTCCTTTTGGTAAATAGTGGTTAGGACTTTTAGCTGCTTCCTGAATGAAGATACGTCATACCAATAGCTTCAAGGGTTAGATGCTCGAATAGGGCAGTTGCAAAACTTAAATTGGTACTTATTACCTGATAAAATAAACGGCGAATTCAAGTATAATGATCGTATGGAAATTCCTGTACAAATTCAGCGGATATCCCCTGTTCTACTTAGTGGGTTTAAGAGCCGTGCCCTATCATGCAAAATCATTCTTAATTATCTGGAAAGGAAGAATGTCTGTTGAAAAAGCATGAACTAGTGAAGAAAAGTGTAGTAGACATACTAGGAGAAATGGAATTGAAAATTGAGCAGGTAGAGTTGGAATCGGTTGCATATTCTAATGAGAATGGGGAAATGGTTGAACGTTTTGTTCTAGTAATCCATGGCTATGAACGGAAATGTTAGTCTATAAGTTTTAAAGGTGGATGTTTTATGTATCGGCATATGTTTATAATTTTCAGCATCATCATAGGTTTACAAATTATGTTTTATAAAAATACATATACAAAAGATTTTGCTTTGACTGATATCTCTGGTCACTGGGCTGAGCAGAAGATCCGAAATCTCGTTAATGAAGGAGTTATCATTGGGTATCCCGATCTGACATTCCAACCCGATACACCGATCACAAGGGCTGAAGTTGCCATGATACTCAGTCATTTAAACCAGTCAAAGGAGCAGTCTGGCAATCCCAGCGAAGCCGTGATCAGAAACTATACAGATATGAATGCAATTCCTGATTGGGCTAAAAAAGCTATTGCAGATGTTACCGAAGCTCATACCATGAATGGCTATCTAGATGAGACATTCCGGCCAACCCATTACATTTCACGCAAAGAGGCTATCCAAATTGTAAGTGTCATTACCCATAAAGATCCTTCAGAAGTATCTAGTAGCCTAGTAAAGTTGAATTCATCTCCGTTTATAACAAGAGCTGAATTCTGCACTTTTGTTGTGGATAATAAAATGAATGTTTGATCCAAACGGACGATTTGATGAGAAAAACAACCACTTCTTTTAAAAATGAAGAATAGTAATAAAGGGATAGTTGGAAAGTCCACTTATCATCGATAAAACAATCCAAAACGGAGTCATTATCGTGATTAGTAGGAGATTTTCCAACTATTTGGCTGACACCCTCTTCTTCAGATTGTATGTGTTTGACTAAATAGGCATCACTTAATGCTTCTTAATGAGAATAATCTTCTATTATAAGCCCACATTCTCCGCATCATCCGTTGTTCTTCAACTGGTATGTTCGAATGTGGATTTCTCAATGTTTGCGGGATTGGCAAAATCCGAAATTGGCTTCTACCTCTTGCCATGCTCTGATATACCCAGGTTGGGATATAATGAATGCCTGTAATTGATGTTTGACCTTTGTTATCTTTTCTTAATCTTAGATAAAAAATCACTCCATTTAAGGTAAAGGGGTTCTTCCGAAGCATGGTGGAGATAAAATTTCCTAAAGAATAAATGACAAACTTCCCTTTTGGCGTAAAAACCATTGGCTGGAGAACGTGCGGATGAGCTCCTAGTACTATATTGGCACCGTGGGCAAATAGCCATTCGACGATTTGCTTCTGTTCTTCGCTGGGAGTTTGGTGATATTCTTTTCCGAAATGCAGATAAACAACAATGAAGTCCACTTGGGCTCTTAAGCGCTGAAGATCCTCCTTCATCTTTGCGAAACCGATGAGATTCACTAACCATGGTTTTTCGGCAGGTATAGGGATTGAGTTGGTTCCCTTGGTATAAGCCAAGAAACCGATCCGAATTCCTTTTACATTTTTAATTAGAAACTTCCTCGATTGCAGAAAGTCCGCAAAGGTTCCTGTATGAGCAAGGCCATTGGAATCCAGGACCCTCAAGGTTCGTTTAAGTCCCTCCACCCCTCCATCCATGCAATGATTGTTTGCCGTCATCAATATATTGAAACCGGCCCTTCTAAGGGCAGGAGCAAGTTCATCAGGACAGTTAAATAAAGGAAAGCCGGTTCTTGGGCTTCTTCTTTCATAAATAGCGGCTCTCCCGGAAAAAGTGGTTTCTAGATTGCCTATAGTTAAATCTGCTGATTTCAGAAAGGGGGAGACTTTGTTAAACATCGAATCAAAGGAATATTGATTTTTCCCTGCAACTCTTGCAGAGTCGATAATCTTTGCCTTCATCAGCAAGTCCCCTACTGCCGATATGATAATTTCTTTGCCCATTATACTTCACACCCTTAAAATTACTCATGATAGCGAATCCCTAGGGAGCATCTGCTATTCAGTAGCTGAAATGAAAGGATCTCCAAAACTCCCCGTCAAAATCTATTATTTCATTGAGTTGATGAAATGGAATTTTGAAAGTCGGAAAACCGGCTGCGTAAGGGGCAATTTCATATGGGTTAAAGTAAACATACAAAGCATCAGCTGTCACGTAGAAGGGTTGGTTAGCCTCAATCCCTTTATAGCTATCGGCAAACACATAAGAATATTCGGGGTTCGTTTCGATTTGCTTCCCGATGATGTCGCTCAGTACCCTTACATAGTAACTTCCTGGCTTGAACAAATCTTTTAGCTGATAGACATTACCGTTGGCTAAGTTTATATGCACCTCCACTTGCGAGGGCATGCCGTGAGCCGCACCAAACGGATACTCATATGAGGTAAGCTCTAAGACGAGCAGGTCCTTTTGATAGAATTTAACCGTAAAGTCACCTGCATAGCTTGCTTCCAGCTGCACATGGCTCGGTACATTTTTTACTTGTGATAGTTCCTTTAGTCTCTGATTGACTTGTTTTTGCGCTATCTGGTTGTTCATTCCCTCGATCTGCGGGTAGTACACATAGTAGTCTTTATTAGGATTGTAGTATTTTTCCCTAATCTGATAAGGAGGGTTTAACGGAATTAGAGTGTTGGGTTCCCATACCAGGCTTCCGCTGGCATCATAATATGAGGTCCTTTGATTCACGTTTGCTTTTATCAGATTTCCTTCAATGGACAAGGTTCCTGCCCCCTGTACATTCGGCAAGTGTTTCACACGTTTTCCGCTGCGATTAATAAAGAAGGTTATCTGGCCATTACTCACGGATGAAAGGCCCCTTTCATAAGGCAAAACATCATAATAAACGAAATCCGTAAGAATCTTCCCGTTGAGATCCGCAATGGCATACTTTGATCCATAGTAGGGCTTTCCTTCTGCAATCGCCTTTCCGACAGCCACCCGCTTATCACCAAGTCTTACGATGTCGTTATATTTTGGTGGGATAAGAAAGTTTCCTTTTCGATCAATGAGTCCATACTGGTTGGTCATATAGTTATCGGAAGTATTAACGACTGCTCTTTCTTCCTGAAAAGCCTCTGCACTAGAGAACCTTGCTGGGATCGTCACCTTACCCTTAAGGTCAATATAACCAAATTTTCCATCTGTCGTTGATTTGAAGGCGAGCAGCTGATCTCCCAACTGTCCAACATACGCATAAGGATAGGTTTGTATCCTTCTTCCGTCCCGATCAATGAGAGCGAACTCCCCCTCCCTCACTTGAACCACAGCATATCCATCTTTAAAGGGATCCGCTGAATCATATTCGGCCGGAATGATCTCCAGACCCTGAAGATCTAAGTATCCGTATTTGGTTTGTCCCTGAGTACTGCTGGAAAATTCGGCCCTTCCCTCTTGGTAGCTTCCAATAAAGCCATAAGGCTTCTGGGTGATGATTTTCCCGCTTTCATTTATCACCTTGAAGCCTTGTTCATCGATGGCAATCGCACGACCCTCGGAAAATTCACCAATATAATCCCACTTTTCTCGGGTCACTACCTGGCCTGCACGGTTAATTAATGCATTTCCATCTTTCCATCCCACAACAGCCAAGCCGTTGTCTTGGAATGAATCCGCAAAGTCGTACCGAGGCGGGATGACAAAGCGTCCCTGATTATCTATATACCCCCATTTCATCCCCATTACGGACTTATAAGAAGCCGGGTGCAACGAAGTGTTCCTGTTTTCTGACAGAGCAAGAATATTCTTTTTCAATAGTGCCCATCGCTCTTCAGAAGGATAGCTAGGTTGAAGAAGTAGTCCTTTTTCTAGAGATAAAAGGGCTTGTTCAGGCCAACCGGCCTTTAATTCCGCATCTGCAAGATAGTACCAATAAAAAGGATAAGCCGGAAATTGCGCAGTCAATCCCTTGTAGTAAGAGGAAACTTTTTTAAAATAGGAAGGATAAGCGTCTTCCGAAAGATACAGTTTGCCATGGTCCCAATGGTAGATCTCTACCTCATAAGCTTCACCAGTATCATGGACCCATAAGGCAAGATCCGCCTTTCCATCTTGGTCCATATCCTCAACCTCCAAGCGGCTAAAACTCACCTGATCTGTCAGCTGTTTGTTAAATCCTTCCCAGGTCCAATCATAGATGGCAAGCATCGACCATTGTGCTCCCACCTGCCATCCGACAACGACACTGGGTTTTCTTTCGTTCGTCACGTGCGCCACATGAAAATAAGAAACCTGGTACCCCACTCCCTTGAGATGAGCAGCCGGAACCCAACCTTGAGGGCAAAGCTTCAGGAGGAGAAGATAATTAACGTCCTTCCACCGATAAGCTCCGACAATTTCCAGGGCAGTATCTCCATCCAGGTCCGCCATCTGAATGGCCAATATCCTAGCCTGATTCGGCAAAAACCGCATAAACAAGCTTCTTGCTTCTTTTTCATTCCACATATGAAAAATCTCCTTATATTCGGTTCATCCTATCTTATTGGAGATTTCCGTAATTGGTGCCTAGGGTAGGAGGTCTCCCTATTTCCTAGGGAAGCGCAACGTTCGACACTTATTCAAAAGACTCGCACAAAACTTTTTCCTTCGAATAGGCTGTTAGTGCAGTACGTGGAGGAGGAATGCCTATATGTCTAGACCCGTTGGATTTTATCCTTTAAATACAGTTCTATTCCATAACGCACCTGTCAAAGAAGCGCCAAAACCTTTATACCCCTCTGTTAGCCCAAAAGCGGTCATTGGAGCAAATTCTCTTATTATTGGAGATATCCGGATTGCTGAAGATGTTTTCATTGGTTTCCATAATGTCCTCCGTGCGGACGCTTCACCCCCGTACTATATCGGTCCTCGAACGAATATTCAGGACTTTGTCATGATGCATTGTCATCCAGGAGAGGCGATCAACGCAAAAGGACAAAAAATGGGTGTCTATCTTGAGGGAGACGTGAGTGTCTTACACCATGCAGCGGTTCACGGGCCTTTATTCATTGGACGGAATACCTTTATCGGCCAACACGCTTCGATTTATGGTGCAACGATTGGCCGCGATTGCGTGATCATGCATGGAGCCGTAGTAACGGAGCATGTAAAAATTGCAGATAACCGATTTGTTGCTCCAGGGCAGGCGGTATATACCCAAGAGCAGGCAGATGCCTTGCCGGAGGTCCCCAGTAAATTCAAGGGACTGAATGCGTACATTGTTGATTACTATCTTCGTCTTGGTAAGTCCTATCAACAGCATACCCCGTTGGTGTTCTGACCCGATGGATTGATACTTAGCTTCGTACTCTACCATTTAATTCCCAAAGTGATATAATTCCTATAGAAGGGATGGATGTCACTTGTCTTGGGAGATTATTTTTGTTTTTCTTATCTTATTCATAGGAAGCTTTCTACAGGGATCAAGCGGTTTCGGTTTCGGTTTGTTTTCTATGGGTCTTTTGCCCCTCGTGCTTACAGTAAAGGATAGTACGCTATTGGTATTATCCCTCACGCTTATTACTTCTACCATTATCGTTGCTAAAATCTATAAGTATATTGAATTGAAGGGCCTACTTTTGATTTTAAGCGCAGCTTTAACAGGGAGGATTTTTTCTTTCTTTTTTCTCAACCTGTATGGGGAAATGCCGTTTATGAAAAAGGGGCTTGGCCTATTTCTGGTGTGCATGGTCATCTTTTTGCTATTCAGTAAGAATCAGGCGGATACTTCCATCAGGATGAATCCGATTTTTCCTATCGCATTAGGATTTATTGGCGGATTTGTCGGTGGTGTGTTTGCCGTAGGTGGTCCGTTTTTTGTTTTTTACTTCCTTATGCTTTATGAAGAGAAGCACCGTTATAATGCAAATCTTCAGACTACCTTTGTGTTTACCAGCATTTTGACGTTAACATTACATGGATTCCATGGCGATTTTAGTTCTTCTTTTATTCTTTACTTCTTATTTGGAGCAGTGAGTGTGTTTCTTGGATCAAATATAGGCTTGAAATGGTTTGAGAAGCTTCCTCGCGAACAGATTAAAAGATATGCTAGCTTCGTCATCCTTTTTGCAGGATTGAACTTGATCCTTTTTACCTAAAAAAAAAGACCAATCATGGTCTTTTTTCATTTTAGAACATTATTCAAAAAGCCTTTCGTCCGGTCAGATTTTGGGTTTGTAAACAGCTGTTCAGGTGTTCCAGCCTCCGTAATTTCACCCTTATCCATAAACAAAATGAGGTCAGCAACCTCTTTGGCGAATCCCATTTCGTGCGTAACGACAATCATCGTCATTTGTTCCTCGGCTAGCTGCTTAATTACCTGCAGCACTTCACCTGTGAGCTCCGGATCTAACGCTGAAGTCGGTTCATCAAAAAGCATAATGTCCGGGTTCATCATTAAAGCCCTGGCGATGGCGACTCGCTGTTTTTGTCCGCCTGAAAGCTTAGCAGGATAAACGTCCGCTTTATCGGACAAGCCAACCTTTGCCAAGAGTTCTTTGCTTTTTTTGCTTATTTCCTCTACGGTTTCCCCTTTTACAATCTTAGGAGCAAGCTCTAGATTTTCCTTGACCGTCAGATGGGGAAAAAGATTGAAATGTTGAAAGACCATTCCCATTTTGGAAGTGATTCGTTTTAAGTCTTGACTGTTGGAATAGATCCCATCTTTTACGAGATATTGATCTTCCACACAGATGCTCCCGCCATCGATTTGTTCAAGTTGGACAAGGCTTCTAAGCATGGTGCTCTTCCCTGAACCGGAGGGACCGATAACGGCTACCACTTGGCTCTTATTTACCTCGAAGGTGACATTTTTGAGCACATCCAGATTGCCAAAGGATTTTTTCAAATTGGAAACTTGAATCATAGCCAATCTCGCCACTCCTTTTATTCAAATTTGAACTTTTTTTCAAGCTGTTTAAAAAACCAAGTCAATACAAGGGTCATCAACAAATAAATGACACCAGCTATGAAAAAAGGAGTGATTGTAAAATCACGATTCACTGCCGTTTGGGCAAAGTGCAGTAGTTCCGGAACCGCTACAGCATATAACAATGCCGTATCTTTTACTAGCGTAATGGATTCATTGGAAACGGAAGGCAGCGCGACACGAAACATTTGGGGAACAATAATTTTCGTCGTCGTTTGCCATCGGCTTAACCCTAAAACTTGTGCAGCTTCATATTGCCCTTTATCAATCGCTAACAGGCCTCCCCTGAATATTTCAGCGAAATATGCTGCATAGTTAAGGACAAAGGCCAAGCAGGCAGCCACAAAGCGATCCATGACCAGATATTCGCCAATAACAGGAAGGATGGGTAAGCCAAAGCATACAAACAAAAGCTGCAGCAAGAGTGGAGTACCGCGCATGATATAAATGTAAAAGTGGGCAAACCACGCTAAGGGCTTGATTGTGCTTCTGGACATTAAAGTGAACACAAACCCCAAAGGAATAGATGAAACGACTGCAATCAGGAATAGCAAAACCGTCATCTGAGCCCCTTGCAGCATAGGAATAGTAATCGTAATTAAGTAATCTAGGTTCATAGTCCTTTTGCTCCTATTTGGCAAAACAAAAGCGGATCATCAAGCGATCCGTTTCTGTTTAAACTAAAATGCAATTTTACTTTAAGACTTTGTCTTCACCGAACCACTTTTCGGAAATTTTTGCTGCTGTACCATCTTGGTTTAATTCATCAAGAGCTTTTTGCAGCTCGTTTAACAAGGCTTCGTTTCCTTTCTTCACGCCTATTCCATACTCTTCTGGCGCAAGGCTTTCGTCTAGGATTTTGAATGTGCCTTCTTCTTTGGTCATATAGTATTTTGCGACAATATCATCAATGACAACAGCATCAAGACGACCAATTTTCAAATCGCTTAGGGCCAAAACATTATCCGAAAACTCTGTAACGGTTTTTACTTGAGACTTTACTTCATGAGCATTTAATGCATCTGCTGCGGAGGACAGAGCTTGAAGTCCCACAACCTTCCCAGCGAGATCAGCAATTTTTGTCATGTCGGAGTCAGCTGCTGTGACGATTACTTGTGCATTCTTCAAATAAGGCTTCGTAAAGAGAACCTTTTCTTTTCGTTCGTCCGTAATGGTATAGCCATTCCAAATCAAATCGATTCGTCCGCTATTTAGTTCGGATTCTTTAGCCTTCCAATCAATCGGCTGAAAGGTTACCTCATATCCCATTTTTTCGCCAGCGGCTCTTGCATAATCAATATCAAAACCGACTATTTCATTCTTTTCATCCCGAAAGCCCATCGGTGCAAATTTATCATCTATTCCAATCACTAACTTTTTGCTCTCGCTTGTAGCTTCAGAGCTCGAGTCGGAGCTAGAACATCCTGCAACTACGGACAAGATCATCCCAAATAATAATAAAACAGATGCTATTTTTTTCATCTAAGTCTCCCCTTGAAGATAATTAATCAACCTTTTCGATTCTACACTTTATAACGCTAAATTGCTAATTCGATAATAGAATAAATTCTTTATCAATAAACGTTTTTCTTCTGTTATTTCGTTTATACATCAATTTTCTCAGGTTTTCTTTATAACAAATACCCTATCCATAATGGATAGGGTATTCTTATAGAAACCTGTTGTTCCTTATCGTTCCACTAATTCTAGCTTCTCTCCATTCAATCCTTTAAGAAAGGCAATCTTCACATTCCCCAGGATTGCTACGGCTTCACTGACAGCGATGACTCGCAAATGCCCAAAGAACAATCGGTCGGCCACTTGCTGCTGGAGGTTCGAGAGGGCATCCCCTATGGTATGCCCGACAACATCCAGCACCCAAACCGGCTTCTCGCCACCTCCGCCCCCTTCACCGGGTCCTAAGGGGATTCGGCCGGGTATGGCAATCTGTACGGTCAGCCGGATCATTCTTTTTTTGCGATTCCGGAACCATTCCGCCTAAATGGGCAACATCCTTCTCTTCTTTGGCAGCCTCGGGCTCTTCTTCATCTATGGCAATCGCCAACACAACCGCTCTTTCTTCGATTTCAAAGCGATCCCACGGGCCATCTCCTGAAAAACATCTCGCCATCTCCTCAATTGGAGTTTTTTATTAATGTTTCCCCATATTTCCTTTTTAATGAAATTAAACCCATTTCATTTGGATACAAGAAACACCCTAACCAACCAGTTTTGATCGGTTTAGGGTGTTTTCTGAAATTCGGTGGAATATTCAACTTCTAAGAGTTTGCGCGCTACCGCTTTGCTTAATCCCCTTTTATATCTAAAAGCTTCTGCTTTAACTCACTTCCCATTAAAGCCAGCTCATTTTCCGCTTCACGGCGTTTGTTTCTTCCCTCTTCTTGAATCCTCAACGTTTCCTCAAGTGTAGCTATAATATTTTCCTGGGTTTTCTTTAACGTTTCAATGTCAACAAGTCCTCGTTCATTTTCTTTTACAGTTTCAATCGTATTGGTTTTCAACATTTCTGCGTTTTTAAGCAAGAGCTCATTGGTGGTTTTAGACACCTGTTTCTGCGCTTCTACAGCATGACGTTGTCGAATCAATGTTAGGGCAATAGCCATTTGGTTTTTCCAAAGAGGGATAGCCGTCATAATGGAGGATTGTATTTTTTCCACCAGCGCTTGGTTCGTATGTTGAATCAGACGAATCTGCGGAGCGCTTTGAATCGTAATCTCCCGGCTTAGCTTTAAATCATGCAAGCGTTTATCCAAACGATCCGCAAACTGGATCATATCCTTAACTTCTTGAAAGTTCATTTGATCATTGGAAGACTCGGCTTCTTTTCTCAACGCGGGTATTGTCTTTTCATATAGTTCCTCCAGCTTGATTTCACCTGCTGCAATATACACATTCAAGGCATGAAAGTATTCTTTATTGTGTTCATATAATTTTTCCACCAAGTCGATGTCGGATAACAGGGCATTCTTGCTCCGGTCTAGCTTCACGCTGATCCGGTCAATCTGCGCTCCCGTTTTCTGGTATCTGGATAGCACCTCTTGCACGGAGCCTGAAAGTTTACCAAACATGCGCGCGAACAAGGACCTCTTTTCCATTTTCAGATCGTCCGGATTCACCTCATTAAACCTTTTCATAAGATCGTTGATAATCTCGCCGACTTCACCGATATCTTTTTTCTGTACATGTTCAAGCATAGTCTCCGAAAAAGATAGGAGCTTGGATTGTGCTGGCGTTCCGTATGAGATCATGGCTTGATGATTTTTCGGATCAATCTGTCCAGCTAACTGGTAAGCCTTTGCCCTATTTTCTTCGGGAATCACATCAATAAGTCTTGGTGGTTTATTTCCTTGCGGTTGGCTCGGCAGAGTCTGCCGATCTTGCTCCCCAAATGGATCAGACAGCAAATCCTCCATGAGGTTGGAGGGGGTATGTTCGCTCATCATTTTAATCTCCCGCTTTCATTATTTTTTCTTAATCCTTTTTTTATAGACTGCTTGGCCACATCGAGTTCAAACTGGAGCTGATCCATATCATTGGACAGGAGATGGTATAAATCTTCTTCTATTAAATGATTAAGTTCATCTAGAGTTTGCCTCGTCTCCCGGACAGCTCGGTCCATTTCCGCAGTCTTGGCTGGCTGGGCAGCTAAAAGTGCATACTTTTCGGATAGTTCAACGGCAGTATCTAAATGAGAAAAATAAAACGTTTCGGCCTGGTAAAATCTCTTAGGTTCTTTTTTGGTTAATCCATATATTTTTCGCGTGAGTCGAGAAAGTTCAATGCGCTGCGAAAAGGACGGAATATGCCGAATGGATAAGAGCGCCTTATGCAGTCGATAGATTTTCCTTTTTGCTTCGGTAAGATTGTCATGGATGTACTGATATTCTTTTCTAGACAGGCGGTGTCTTTTTAAAAAACTGTACTTCGAAAATGCGGACATGATGATATAAGTGAGGAAACCTCCCATCAAAGAAAGCGCTGTTGAAAACCAGAGGGTATAATCAAAGGCAAATAAACTCAATAGCCAGGTCAGAAAAGCTACAGGGACGGCTGCGAACATACGGAGAAAAAAAGCTAAAATTGGATTCATCGTAAAATCGACTCCTGACATAGATTCCTATTGGTATATACGAATGAAATCAAAGCGAAGTTTCAGCTTCTGAAAAGAAAATTCAACGGGAAAATAAATAACGTTTCTTTCCTCAGTTTAACAATACCTGAAAAGCTCTATACCTTCGATAGACCGGTTAGACTCTGAATCCAATTCCTATTAATCGACAGGAAACTTGTGGAATATGTTGGAAAATAAATATTCATTATAACGAACAAAGCGGCAATTAATATGATACAATGAGTCTATAGGTTCTGGAGGTGATACGTGTGATTGCAGAAATTAAAAGTAGGATTGATTCAAAACAAAAAGTTCCGAGCTATGTTTATCGAAACGCATGGAGTTCACTAATCCCATCCTCTCTGCATTATGACAACACGGTCTTCTTATGCATTGGTACCAACCGTTCAACTGGTGATGCTTACGGCCCTCTTGTTGGAACCTATCTTAAAGAACGGGGGTACAAAAATGTACTGGGTACTATTAATCAGCCAGTACATTATTTAAATTTAAAAGAAACGATAGAACAAATACCTCCGGATAAGGAAATCATAGCAATAGATGCTGCTTTGGGAAGAATAGATCATGTGGGCTATCTTTTTTGCGCAGAGGGTCCCCTTTCGCCCGGGAGCGGGGTTGGAAAGGAGATCCCTCCTGTCGGAGATTATCATATAAAAGGAATTGTAAACATCAATGCCGGTTTTCAAAATCAAATGCTGCTTATGTGTACACAGCTTGACCTGGTCATGGATATGGCTAAACAAACTGCTTTTCTCTTAGGGTGGCTATTTCCCAAACCGAAAACGAATTAACTCGCCGGAAGAGATAATCCTGTTTTTCCTTTAGGATGTCTCCTCCTCTTTTTTCTTTTTTGTACCCAAAAACGATTGATGAGTAGCTTAGACAGTTACTGCCTTGGTGCCCATAGCATTATTGACACTCCCGCAAGGCAAATGGCTGCTCCGATCCAATCGTACATATCCGGAGTTTTCTTATCCACCCACCATCCCCAAATGACGGCTAAAACCACAAATACCCCACCATAAGCGGCATAGACTCTCCCGAAGGTAGGAAAACCTTGAAGTGTAGGGATGATCCCATATAAAACAAGAACCACTCCACCAAGAATACCATACCAAATGGGTTTAGCTTCTCTTAGCCAAAGCCAAACCAGATAACCACCGCCAATCTCAGCTAATCCTGCTATCATAAATAAGACTATGGCAGATATCATTTTTCCTCCACTAAGATGTTGAAAGAGCTTTAGAGACATTGCCTCATTTACTAAAGTAAATTTCACCTTTAGTGCTCATTTCCTTGCTTATTTCCCCTCTGACAACCAAGTAATTCAAATGCGCAAGGGTTTCTCCGATGGCAAATCTTTGTTCATGAAGCGTTAGTTCTCGGTTGAACAAACTCCGACAAACCTGATAAGCCGTTCGCTCCTTGACAACATGTTCCAACACACTCTCAAGGCGATCTTCATGATGCTGCAGAATTTCCAGGATTCTCTCCCCGGCATCCCTGAATATAGGTCCATGGCCTGGGATAACGATTAAAATATCCAATGCTTGAAGTCTTTTTAGGGAGTCAATATACACCTGCAAGGGATTTTCTTCACCATACCCATAATAGGAGATGTTAGGAGTGATTTTTCGAAGGAGATGGTCCCCGCCTAGAAATACTTTTTCCTCCTGGTTATAAAAGCATATATGTCCTTCCGCATGGCCCCCAGTTAAAATCGCTTCATACGTTAATTCTCCAATTTGCAGCTGCTGCCCCTCTACGATGGTTTCAAAGCGTCCTGGAGGACGGATGAAAGAGCGAAACTGCTTGTCATAATCCGACATCTGTTCGATAAGTTGCTGGGGGAGGCCATGCACACGAAAAAATTGATAGTTTCTTTCATAGGAAGATGACTGCCAAACGTTTCGTGCCATAAACTCTCCTTTACTGCTTATCCAAACAGGCGCTTTCGTCCATTCTTCAAGCTCTCCAGAAAAGCCCAGATGATCGGGGTGATAATGGGTTAAGATAATCTTTTCTATATCCTCTTGAGGGTTGATGTTATGAATTGCAAATGCTTCTTCCCATGCCTTTCTTGTTTCCGCTCGATTCAGGCCGGTATCAATAATGCTCCAGCCTTTATCCTGCCTCGTTAAATAACAATGAACATGATTGAGGCGGAATGGGAGCGGTACCGTCACTTGATAAATCCCATATTTCTCCATCTAGTGCTCCTCCTGTTGTTTTCCTTTATTTTACCATACTCAACAGAATAACCTCTAAAATGAAAATAACCGGAAATGTCCCCATCAATACAGGGATCATCTCTGGTTATTTACGTTCAGTTATGAAATTTGCCGGAAGTATCTCAGAGTCTGTCAATAAGGTTTAGATAATAACAGGAGTTTTTCAAAATAGCCGGAATTTCTCCCGTTATTCCATTTTCTTTCTAAGCAAAACCCCTTGCTTTAAGTTCTCGATATTCTTTCTCGCGATCTTTGGCTACTTGCAGTTTCTTTTGGAAGTTGGCGGAATACTCTGCATAGATCACCCCGCGAGCCCTGAAAAGGTTAGCTTCTAGCGCATGCGTCGTCTTTTCTTTCGAATGTCGAATGGAAATTCGCCTCCTTGTTTGATTCTCCTTTATTTTCTAATAAATTTCCAATTGAATCAAACGGCTAAAGAGAGCATCTCCGGGGTGTATCATGGGAGAAACTTTAAAGCAGATAATAAGCGGACGCAGATAGCAAGATCCTCGATATTTCCCTCATATCCTTATTTTTATTCAAGTGGGGCGCACCGATTTCACGCTGCAGTTGTTTCTTCCCGCTCAGCTCAAAGGTAGTCACGGCTAAAATGGGGATTCCAAACACACCTAAAGGAACGACCCTGAATATTCTGCAGATAGAACGGGTTAGGTATACCCCGCCGAACATCCCGATTATAACAAAGGTTGACGCAACCGTGCTTAAGCTGAAGAGCTTTCTTTTCATGATTTCTCCTCAACCTTCTTTTCTAATATCATGGTAAGTAATTCAAGGGATTGGATGATTTGATCCATTTCATCCTCGGTAAGACCTTCAAATAGATAGGCATAATAGCTTTCCTGGAAAACGGGAGCCTGTTTTTTGATCTCTTCTACTTTTTCTGTTTTTTGGATCCATACGACTCGACGGTCTTCCTCATCCCTAATTCTTCTGACCAGCTTTTCTCTTTCCAGGCGATCGATAATCCCGGAAACGGTACTGTAGGATAGGCTAATTGACTTGCTGATATCGCCGATCGTTTTGGGGCCAGTTGCTATTTTTCGCAAGACTAGCAATTGAGGGAGGGTGATCCCATACTCGGATAGTTCTCTCGTAATAGCCAGCTCAACCGATTTATTGAGCTTTTTCAGCAATTCTCTTAATATAGTAACTTTGCTCACAGCCATTCCCCTTTCCAGTTCAACCGACGAGGCCAACATATTTCCTATACGAAATATTATCTGATAACATATCCCGAAAGCGGCTTTCCATTCTTGTAGTACAGTTGAGGGGACAGAATAATATAGAAAATATGCGTTTCCTTAAATCCGCCACTCTGCAAAATGTCGTCGAGAACCGCTACAATTCGGTCGTGCTTGTCTTGACTCCGCTGAAACATCCGAATCTCCAAATAACGGGGACTGTTTGTCAAGCGCTCTGATTGACAAAGCTCGACCTTCACCTTCTCTTCGTCTACTTCTGCGGTATTAGCAAATTCTCGTGTAATTCTAGGGATTAACGGCGATAAATCCTCCTTAGTGAAACCATCAAAACGGAGGTAAGGCATGATCATCTTCCTTTCCTGAGAGTGCCAAGCCCATTCTCTCGATCAGTTTTCCGGTATAATTGTTGGCACAATGTTTTCTGTACGAAATAATAGCATAAAAATATCAGCTTAGAAAGCAGAATTTGAAAAAAGGCCGTTTTAAAACAGCGGCCTTTTAACTAATACTATTCGATAATCTCATCCGCCCGGTCTAGAAGCTCCTGCGGCAATTTAATTCCAAAACGATCCGCTGCTTTTTTATTGACATAAAGCTTGAGGTTCTTTTGGGTTTCAATAGGCATCATTTCAGGCTTAGCTTCACCATTTAAGACCTTTAACGCCATTTCTCCCGTTTGGCGTCCCAACTCATAATAGTCAATCCCAAATGTAATCAGCGCCCCTTTTTTCACGGCCTCGGATTCACCAGCCACCACTGGCAATTGATTGTTCTCCGCCACCATAAATATCGTGTCCAATGCGGAGTAGACAGTGTTATCTGTCGTGATATAAAAGGCGTCAATTTCACCGAGAGATTCTGCCGCCTGTTTGACTTCAGAACTATTAGTAATCGCCCGCTCGACGAGTTCCAGGCCTAACTCAGGGGCTATTCGCTTCGCTAGCTCCATTTGCACAACGGAGTTCGATTCCCCGGAGTTGTACAGAACACCAACTTTTTTCGCATTGGGTTTAACCTGTTTAATGAGGCTTAATTGTTCTTTGATCGGGTTCATATCAGAAGTACCTGTAATATTTCCGCCCGGCTTAGCTAAATCTGATACGATCTTTGCGGATACCGGATCTGTGACCGCTGTAAATATGATGGGGATATCCTTAACTGTTTGCGCTATTGCTTGCGTGGTTGGTGTAGCAATGGAAAAAATAAGGTTGGGTTGATCGCTGGAAAACTTTTGTCCGATTGCTATGGAAGTATTCATATCCCCTTGAGCATTCTGGAAATCATAGGTGACCTTAGAACCTTCTTCATAACCATTCTCGTTCAAATAATCGATAAATCCCTGTTTGGCTGCGTCAAGAGCAGGATGTTCAACAATTTGGGAAACACCGATCCTTACGGATTCGTTAGCTGAGGAAGCATCTGAAGGCTCCTCTCCACCGCATGCGGAAACCAAACACATTGCAGCCAAACTAAAACACAGAATGGATCTCTTTGTTATTTTCTTCATACTCTTATCCTTTCGTTAGAAGCAAACCGCTGTTATCAGGATCTTCTTCATATGTTCAACCCTTTTTTTCGGCTATGTCCACTATTTTTCAAAGAGTATAAAACCAAATAACAATTTTTACAATAAACTAAACTAACGCTAAACTGTGTTAAAGTTTTCGAGATCATCCTTTGTCCAGTTACCCCATGCCACGATAAAGGTGGGCTTGCCGGTAGGACCTTTTTCGATTTGCAAAGCTACCATTCCCATAGAAAAGCTGGTCAGCAGACTTGGAATATTATCAAGAGCAATTTTGGCATAGAACCTATCCATTCTACTGGGTATTTGCTTCAGCAAAATCTGTGCAATCCCCCTTTTCCGGTATCTCTTGTGAACGGCAATAAAGGAATGCTTCAATCCGAACCTGGCAACAGCCAGTATACCGATTAGCCTACCATAGTCTGTTGCAATGATGATGCTGTTCCCCTCTTCTTCTAATTCATCGGAGGATAAACGCGCCAACCATCGGATCCCTTTAAGAGTGATCCTTTTATCCCCATGGCTCCGAAGCAATTCGAGCATGCTATTCTTTACAATAGGAAGCTGTTTGGCTTCAATGACCTGAACTTCCACAGTGAGACCCCCTTTGGTCAGCTGCATCCATTTTCTTTATCGTTCCTATTGTATGGCGCGTGTTGGAAGATGGACTTTCAAGAGTGCGTTTAACCATTTCAAGTGACCTTACATAAGATATAACGACATAAAGATGAAAAAGGAATGGGGAGGGTAACATCGTGAGCATGCCTCAAATACCGCAAAACAAACACCGACCAACCATTGATGAAACGATTATAGATCTTCTAGAGTCCATCGCACTAGAAGAAACCGCTCTCTCTCATATCATCAATGCTGAAGCAGAAAAGATACAGGCCTTTGTCGGTAAAGACTTGGATTTCCCAACCAATCCGACCAACGGTGATATCCTTCGATTTAATGCCACAGTATTACGATTAATGGAAACCTTGATGTTTAAGGAATTATTCCTGCTGCGCAAGCTGGAAACAGTCAGCCTAATCGGTACGGATGTTGATCTTGAGGAATAGCGATGAATGATTTACCTTTCCAGAAAACGTTAAGAAAACTGATTGAAGCTAACATAAGAAATGAGCAATCTTATATCCGTCTAGTGGAAAAACATACTGATTTCTTGCTGCTATTCGGACGCGACCCAACCCTATTCTCCTCTACCCTCGCAAGGCTTCTTCATAGTTTAACGACGATACAGCATATCCAATGGGTCAAAATCAGACAATATCACGAATTGTCACCAAGGTACTTTAAAGGTTGTATTACCAACTTTTGTGCAGAAGAACTTCACCAGATTGTACGGCAAAACGAGGTCTTGATAGAGCGAATTCAAGATCTCCTGTCTGAAAGGAAAACAATGAACCTTCCTTCTCACCGATGGTATTTGGAAGAACTGAGCCAGCATTGTACGAAGAAAAAGCAATTTTTTTCTTACCTGTATAGTTCTCCAGCTAAGCCGTGGATTTCACCGCATATCCGGTCTTTTGCAGGCAAACAAGCGCCGTAACTAGGGTCCATGCTAGGTTACGGCGCTTTGTTTTTTACGCAAGTATTTGATATTCCTCGGGGTTCATATTTCCTTGAAACCAGTTCAGCTTCTCCCTAAGTTTCACTACTTCACCAACCACGATGATGGCCGGTGAAGCGAATTGTCTTTTCTCAACTTCTTCGGCAATATTCCACAAT
Organism: Ammoniphilus soli; assembly: GCF_040813775.1. NCBI lineage: Bacteria > Bacillati > Bacillota > Bacilli > Caryophanales > Paenibacillaceae > Ammoniphilus > Ammoniphilus soli. The sequence goes on along the minus strand of NZ_JBEGDL010000002.1, from coordinate 404,669 downwards.
TCACCTGTCAGTACTTCTTGCTTCTCCATTGTCCCCCATCGGATTAATGCCACAGGTGTATTCGAAGGCCTCCCGTGCTTCATCAATTGCTCCTGAATATTTGGCAAATTCGATACCCCCATGTAAAAAACCAACGTATCTACACCTTTCGCCAAATGCTCCCATGCAATGTCAGTGACTTCCCGATCCGTTCTTCGATGACCTGTTACAAAAGCAACAGAAGCGGCATAGTTTCGGTGGGTTACCGGAATGCCTGCGTAAATGGGAGCAGCTATCCCAGAGGTTACTCCTGGAACAATTTCATATGAAATACCATGGTCCGCACAATATTCCGCTTCTTCTCCTACCCGCCCAAAGACACTCGGATCGCCGCCTTTCAAGCGAACAACAATCCTTCCTTCTTGAGCATGAGCCACCAAGATGCGATTGATTTCTTCCTGAGGAATGGTATGGAAATCCTTTTGCTTTCCGCAATTGATTTTCACCGCATGCTTTGGAGCATATTCCAGGAGACCTGTGTCAAGCAGCCTGTCATAAACGATTACATCAGCTCGGTTGAGTATCTCCATTCCCTTAACGGTTATTAATTTGGGATCGCCTGGTCCAGCCCCGACAAAATACACCATACCTTGATTCCGCATTACACTAGCACCTCGTCTCCATTATAAACTTTCTCTATTTTTATTTCTGTTTCTGGTTTCTCTCCTGAGTCTTCGGCGATCGCAGTAACCCGCACCGCACAAGCTTTAAATTCTGGCATCCGGCAATACGGATCGAGTTCAGGCAGGGTAAGCTGATTTACGCATTCTTTCCCGCCCCAATGGAAGGGAACAAAAACGGTATCTTCGCGGATGCCTGCAGAAAGCTTTACTTTAAGGGTGACTTCTCCCCTTCGCGAACGAACGAGTGCTTTTCCCTTATCTATTAAACCGATTCGTTTGGCCGTTTCTGGATGAATTTCCAAGAAAGGCTCTGACGTTTTATTTAGCTCCGATGTCCTCCTCGTCTGCACACCTGTCAAGTAATGCAGCATGATGCGCCCTGTCGTAAGCGTAAGCGGATAAGCATCATCTGTTTTCTCTTTCGGATATTGGTGCGGCACAGGAATCACTCGGGCTTTTCCATCTGCATGATAAAATTTTCCTTCCGCGAACATCCGTGGAGTACCCCCATGCGAAACGCTCGGACAAGGCCAGAAGATTCCCTTTTTCTTCTCGATTTTCTTGTACGTAATCCCTGCATAGTCGGCAATGCCACCCTGACTGGCTCTCCGTAATTCTTCGAAGATATCCTCGGAAGAGGTATAGGGAAAGTAAGGTGCCTTACCTAGATATGCAGCGATCTCGGATAGGATTTTCCAATCTAACTTGGCTTCCTCTGGAAGCTCTTTGACCGCACGGCGCAAAATTACCCGACCCTCTAAATTGGTCATTGTTCCCTCATCCTCTAAGTACATCGACCCAGGAAGGATCAAGTCAGCTAAAGTGGCGGTTTCTGACATTAAATAATCAATGACTATCAAGAAATCGAGCTTCTGTAAAGCCGATTCTGTCAAACTAGCATTAGGATTGGAAACAATGGGATTAGACCCGAGGACAATGAGCCCCCTTATTTCTTGATTATCCATCTTTTCAAACATTTCATAGGCTGATACGCCTTTGCCTGGAATCGAGGCTTCATCTATCCCCCATACTTCTGCGATATGCTGGCGATGCTCCAGATTCTCAATCAGTCGATAGCCCGGCAATTGGTCAGCTTTTTGACCATGCTCTCGTCCGCCTTGCCCGTTCCCTTGCCCTGTAATCGCGCCATAGCCGCACCCTGCCTTGCCAATCTTACCGGTGAGTAACACCAAATTGATGAAGTTCCGTACATTCATTACCCCGCTCGCATGCTGCTCCACCCCTCTAGCGGTGAATACCATCCCTGATTCAGATTTTCCATAGAGACGAGCAGCTTCCAGGATTAGTTCAATTGGCACGCCGCTTAATTGAGAAACCTCTCCCAAATTAATCGACCGAGCAAAGGCTAATAACTCTGGACCTCCAAGTACAGATTTCTGTAGAAAGGTATGATCCACATAGTCTTCTTCGACAATGACCTTAAGCAACCCATTGACGAGCGCTGCATCCATACCTGGCTTCACCTTCAAATGAAGATCTGCGATTTTTGAGGTACCCGTTTCCCTTGGATCAATGACGATGATTTTACATCCATTGGCTTTGGCTTTCCTAAAGTATGGCATCATGGTAGGCTGACATTCGGCTACATTGGTTCCAGCAAGAATAATGCATTTGGCAAGTGGGATTTCGGAGAGGGGGTTCGTTAACCCCCGATCCACCCCGAATGCCTGATTGGATGCTCCGGCAGCCGCTGACATGCAATAGCGGCCATTATAATCAATGTGCTTGGTTTGCAATGCTACTCGAGCAAACTTTCCAAGGAGATAGGCTTTTTCATTTGTCAAAGCCCCGCTTCCGAATACTCCAACAGCATCCTTGCCATAATGTTTTTGAACGGCAGAGATTTTCTCGCGAATCCATGCATAAGCCGCATCCCACGAAATGGGGATATGGGTTTGGCCGACTCTTAATAAAGGGGTACGCAAGCGCGTAGGATTGACCGCATGAGAGTGAGCATACACTCCTTTTGCACAAAGCTTGCCGTCCGAGACGGGGTCGTTCTTATCCGGTGTGGCATTGTACCGGCTTCGCTGGACAATTTTTTCTTCATGCAGGTTGATCTTGCACTGCATACTGCAAAAAGGGCATTGCGTCTGGTACTTGTATTCTCTACGCTGCTGTTGTTCTGCTTGCCGGTATCCCTTTAAAAAGTCAGACATGGTTTCTCTCTCCTTTTTACATCACGATATATACTTCTGTACCCTCTATATCCACTTCATAGGCTTTGACACAGCCATGATCGGGAGCCTGCACTTGGCCGTCCTTCAAGCTAATTTTCCAATCATGGAGCGGGCAGAACACAAACTCTCCAGATACTATTCCCTCTGCTAGGGGACCCGCTTTATGCGGGCATTTGTTTTCTACCGCCTTAAAGCGATTCCCAGCCAATCGAAAGACGGCTATCTCGTGATTCTGTACATGCACTACCTTTCCTACAGCCTCTGGAAAGTCGTTCAATTCCCCTATTTTTATTTGAATCTTAACACTCATCTTCTACTCCCCCTCTTAATCGATACTCACGGTCTCAAACATGGTTCGAACTTCTTTTTCTTCAATGGCTTCTTTCCATGGATCCTTCGTCACGGCTAATGCCTGATCCATCCGCTTGACCAATTCCTCACGAGTGCTGGCCTCCGCAAGCACCTCTTGAATGTGTTCCAAGCCGACGCGCTCTACCCAATGAGAGGTTCTTTCCAAGTACTTAGCCGTTTCTCGGTAATATTGCATAAATGCAGCTGACCATTCGAGTACTTCTTCCTTCGTCTTCACCTTTACGAAGAGATCACCGCCGCGCAAGTGAACGCCCCCATTACCGCCTACATATAACTCCCATCCACCGTCTACTCCAACCACTCCGATATCTTTAATGCCCGATTCTGCACAATTTCGCGGACAAGCGGATACGGCCATCTTGACCTTGTGCGGCGTCCAAAGACGCTCGAAACGCTTTTCCATATCGATTCCCATCTGGATGGAATCCTGTGTGCCGAAGCGGCAGAACGTTTCACCCACACAAGTTTTTACCGTGCGCAAGGCTTTAGCATAGGCATAACCGGATGGCATATCAAGATCAGCCCACATCTTCGGTAAATCTTCTTTTTTCACACCTAACAAATCAATCCGTTGACCGCCCGTTATTTTAACCATAGGAACCTGATATTTATCTGCCACATCCGCAATTTTGCGCAGCTGATCTGGGTTCGTTACCCCGCCATAGATTCGTGGAATCACCGAGTAGGTTCCATCATTTTGTATATTGGCATGAAGACGTTCATTAACAAAGCGTGAGTGACGTTCGTCCTCATGAGCTTCCGGCCATACCATTCCTAAGTAATAGTTCAAGGCAGGGCGACATTTGGAACAACCCTCTTCTTGCGTCCATTCCAGCACATTCATGACTTCCTTGCTCGAGGTCAGCTTCATGGAACGAATGGCCTCCACGACCTCATCTCGGCTTAGCGTTGTGCAGGAACAAATCGGCTCTTTTTCTACAGCCTGAAAGCTATCCCCTAGCGTGCATTTTAAGAGGTCTTCTACCAGCGGTTTACAGCCTCCGCAAGATCTTGAAGCTCCTGTACAGCCCTTTATAGCCTCAACTGTATTTAGGCCCTGCCCTTCTATGGCCTCTACAATCGTTCCTTTGGATACCCCATTACAGCCACAAATGAGTTCATCATTGGCCATGTCTGCCACATGGGAAACAGGGGCTTTCTTTCCTTCTCCCGCACCGAATATTTCTTTTAACTGAGATGCATCCGCTCCGTTCCGAATCATTTGGAACAGCCGCGTACCATCAGTTGTATCCCCAAAAAGTACAGCACCAGCGATTTTGTTTTCCTTCACTAGTACTTTTTTATAAACCCCACTGAAGTCATCTTGATAGCGATAGGCCCGAGTATCCGGTCCATCCATAAACTCTCCGGCAGAGAACACATCCACTCCGGAAACTTTTAATTTGGTAGAAAGAACAGACCCTTCATAAGGCGTGGTTTCGGCTCCGCAGATTCGCTTCGCCAGTACGGCTCCTTGTTCATACAGCGGAGCCACTAAGCCATAGACCATTCCACGGTGCTCGGCACATTCCCCTACTGCATATACATGTTCTACATTGGTTTCGAGGTAGTCATTGACTACAATCCCACGGTTCACTTCAATTCCATGATCTTTTGCTAGTGAAACGTTCGGCCGGACTCCTACAGCCATTACTACTAGGTCTGCGTCTAATTCGCTGCCATCTTTAAAGCGAAGTCCTTCGACGCGGTCCGTTCCGTATAGTTCCTCTGTTTGCTTGCTCATTAGAAACTTCATGCCTTGTTCTTCTAATGTGGCTTGCAAGAGTTTACTAGCGGTCGGATCCAGCTGGCGTTCCATTAAGTTATCAAAAACGTGGATGACCGTAACGTCCATTGATAGGTTCAATAGACCGCGTGCTGCTTCCAAACCCAACAGCCCGCCTCCAATTACAGCAGCCTTTTTGTAAGTTTTGGAGGCCTCCATCATCATTTCGCAATCTTTTATATCGCGATACGATATAACTCCCGGCAGATCAGCGCCTGGTAAAGGCAGAATAAAAGGATTCGATCCTGTAGCCAAAATCAGCTCATCATATGGCTGAGTCATCCCGCCATCGGTATGAATGCATTTCATTTCCGTATCAATTTTGGTCACGGTTTGGCCGGTATGCAGCTCAATGTTATTGTCTTTATACCAATCCCAATCGTTAATAATAATGTCTTCGAGCTTAGAGTCTCCTGCCAGTACATAAGAGAGCTGAATCCGATTATAGTTCGGATAAGGCTCCGCACCAAAAATCGTAATTTCAAATTCCTCATCGGAAAGCTTCAGGATATGCTCGATACAATTGACACCTGCCATACCATTTCCAACTAAAACTAGTTTTCTTTTACCCACCGTTTCTCCCCCTCGTATTTGTTCTGTTCAGGATTATGGATTCATTGTATACGCAAAGGAAAGGAGTCTCTATAACTATGTTAAGTTTCCTGACATAGATTTTCACCTGTTTAACCCGTGTTAAAGGTAGAAAAGGTTCAAACCCTAGTCCTGAAGCGTTTTTTCATGATAAGATAGAATCAATATTTTGAAAGAAGGTCTATCTTTGTGAAAGCTCCCTTATCGAAAGACATTTATGAATATTTAGCGGAATTCAGATACCGTTTGAGGAAATTTCTTCATTTCAGTGAAACGGCAGCCCGCAATGAAGGGCTTACTCCTCAACAGCATCAACTTCTTTTGGCGGTAAAAGGGTTTCCAGGAAAGGATAATGTGACGCCAAGAGAGCTTGCGGAACGTTTGCAGATTACGCACCACGCTTGTGTAGGATTAATCGATCGGTGCGAACAGCTTGGTCTGGTCATTCGCAAGCCTAATCCCGAAGATGGGCGCAGTGTTCTGGTTGAAGTCACGGCTGAAGGGCTTGCCAAACTGGAAAGGCTGTCTGAAATTCATTGGGAAGAAATCACGCGCATCGGCTTGTTTAAGAAATAGGTTTCAAAAGAAAAATTAGCAGAAAGGGCAAAAGTCCCTTCCTGCTAATTTGCTGTCGCTATACTCCCTTATCTCCCAAGACTCGCTTGTTTGTGCAGAGAAGATTTGTAGAATCCGCTATTTAAAACCAGACAGATTACAGCAAGCAGGGATAATAAGATAAAACCCATGGTATAATCCCCACTGAAATCTTTAATCACGCCGAGCAGGATCGGCGGGAAAAATCCGCCTAAGCCTCCTGCAGCCCCTACAAATCCTGTTACTGCCCCCGTATTTCCTGCCGATACCTCTGGTACCCGCTTGAATACTGCCCCGTTTCCTATTCCCAGCGTGACTGCCATAACGAGACAGCCCATGCAAAATACCAGCAGGTTTTCAATCCCGAAGCCAATCGCTAGGGCACTTACGAAGATGACGAAAAAAACAGTCGTTAAGATATTGGCTGCTCCATGCCGATCGGATAAATAGCCTCCCAGCGGTCTTACCAAGGTGGCAGCTAGTACAAAAACCCCCGTTACAAATCCGGCGTAAATTGCGCTAAGTTCGTGTACTTCTTGCAAAAGCACGGGCAAATATACGCTAAAGGCTACAAAACCTCCAAACGTCAGAAAATAATAAAGTGACAATACCCATGTATCCTTATACTTTACAACGAATAAGGAATCTTTCAGCGATCGCTTCACCATTGGGCGCGGATGCTCACTGGTTCCCTTCCAGAAAAAGACCGCCATGAGAACAAGAGCGATGGCAAATAAGCGAAACGTCCAAGCAATTCCCCATTGACTGACTAGCCATGGTACGGAAAAGCTGGCCACGGCCGACCCTAGATTCCCGATTCCGGCAATTCCCAGGACTAGCCCCTGCTTTTCAGGCGAATACCATTTTGAGATATAAGCGATGGATATGGCAAAGGTCGTGCCCGCCATTCCTATCCAAAAGGCCCAAAATAAAAGACCAGCATACGACTGGGAAAAACTTGCCCCAAGCAAAGGAATCACGAGCAATAGCAGGATTGCGGCATAAACCTTTCGACCGCCCATCCAATCGGTTGCAATGCCCATCGGTATGCGCATGATGGAGCCCAGCAGTACGGGAATGGCTATTAAGATACTTTTTTCTGTAGAACTTAGCCCATATAGCTTTTGCAATTCTCCGGCCATCGGAGAGAAGATAGACCATACCGAAAACGCGACAATCATCGAAAGCGTAGAAAGCAACAGCGCTGAATTTTGACTTTTGATCTTCATGTCCTAATCCCCCATACAATTCTTGTATCAACGTTTGCTGGCTTCGAGTTATATCTGAATGCGATATATCCAGGCCAAGCAGTTATTTTGTATGGGGAAATTATAACTTTTTTCTTGAATTTTCATGTGTTTAATGTCAAGTTTTATGACATGGTTTTTGCAATGCATAAAAAAAGACGAAGAAAACAATCAATTTCTTCGTCTGAATATTTCTTTTAGGCTTTGACCCCATGGAGCAATATATCTACCATGTGTTCAATCTCTTCCTCATCATCCAATTGCATGCCTTCTTCAGGAAAGATAATATATTTAAAAAAGACATAGCCAATCATCATCGACACCATCGCTCGTGTAACGGCCAGAGGAGGAAGCGGACGAAATTCGCCTCCAGCTATTTTTTGTTGAATAAACGTCTCCGCCCAATTCCGCACTACGCGAATTAAGTTCTCGACCACGATCTCCCTCAATTCAGGATGAAATTGAATCTCTTGGAGAATCAGCCTGATACGGTCCCAATTTTTCTCAATGAGCGATAGCCTGTTTTGATAGAGTTGCTTTAGCAATTCTTCAATAGGCAAATCGCTGTCCATGATTTTTTTAACATCTCTCAGGATGAGAGGCGCTGCAAATCGAAGGACCATAGGGGCAACCAGGCTGATCAGGATATCCTTCTTTGTCTTAAAATGGCGGAAGATCGTTCCTTCTGCAACTCCTGCAGCTTTTGCAATTTCACTCGTAGAAGCTGCATGAAAGCCCTTCTCCGAAAACAGCTTTATTGAGGCCTCCATAATCCTCCGCTGTTTTTCAGTTAGATTGTCTTCGTCCTTTATTTCTTCCAAAAACTTTTTCATAATATCATCAAAGTAAAGACTCTCTTCTTTCATCCCGACCTCCATAGAATCAATCTAGAGTTTTTCTGAATTTTAAAATCGCTATGATACAAATCAAGAACGTAAAGCCTGAGAGGATAAGCGTCTCCTCCCAAAGCTGCTCTAAGCTTATTCCTTTTAAGAAGATCCCTCGCAATATCTCTAGAAAATACGTCAAGGGGATGGCCCCTCCCATCCATTGAATCAGTGTGGGCATGGTTTCTCTTGGGAACATAAATCCTGACAGCAGGACGCTCGGCAGAATGATGGCAAAGGCCATTTGCATTGCTTGAAGCTGCGTTTTGGCTACGGCAGAGATAAGCATTCCGATAGCCAAGGTTGTGACGAGAAATAAGGCACTCAAAAGGAGGAGCAAAGGAATACTACCCTTAACAGGAACACCGAACCAAGCAACTCCAGTAAGGAGAACGATACTGAAGGAGATGATGCCGACGCCGACATAGGGAAGCAATTTTCCGATGATCAGTTCGATGGGACGTATGGGCGTGACCGATAACTGTTCCATCGTACCGCGCTCTTTCTCCCGAACAAGGGAAAAAGCGGTTAAAATGGCGGTAACATTCTGCATGATGAGCCCGATCAAAGCCGGGATGTTAAAGACCAAGCTCTCCATATTAGGGTTATATAAAACTCTCGGCTCAAGTGACAGCGGGAGTTCCAGTGGGCCTAACCCTTGTTTTTCTAGTTTTTGCAGCTGAATCGAGGAAGATTTGTTTTGTACGATCAATTGAGCATTGGCTAAGGCAGTACGCGCTGCATTCGGATCAGCCCCATCGAACAAAAGCTGAAGCTTAGCTTCCTTACCCGTATCTAAATTCTTGGCATAGTTTGAGGGAATAACCAAAGCGACTTTAATCTTCCCTTCATCCATTAGGTTTTGAAGTTCCTGATAACCATTCGCTTGATAAACATAGTCGTAATACTCGGTATTGATGAACTGCTGAATCAGCTCCCTGCTATGAAGACTGCGATCCTGGTCCCAAACTGCCGTAGGCAGATGATCCACATCCGTATTCACTGCATACCCAAAAAGAAGAATCATCATAATAGGCATCACAAGAGCAATAGCGATAGAAGGAGGATCTCGACGAATATGGACGATTTCCTTGCGCATAATGGCGATCAACCGCAAGAAACTGAACCCTTTATGATAGCTCCGAGCCTTATTCATCGTTCCCCTCTCCCCTCCGACTGTTCCTGTCGAACAAGATGAAGAAATACTTCTTCCAGATTGGAGAGTCCATATTTCTGCTTCAGTTCCTTCGGGGTCCCTTCCACCAGCAGCTTGCCAAAAAAGATAAATCCAATTCGATCACAGGCCTCAGCTTCATCCATGTAATGGGTACTGACAAGGACACTGATCCCCTTATCCGCAAGGGATCGGATTACATCCCAAAATATTCTTCGTGATACAGGATCGACTCCTGCCGTGGGTTCATCTAAAATCAAAATATCCGGCTCGTGAATCAAGGCGCAGGACAAAGCTAACCGCTGTTTCCAGCCTCCAGACAGCGAATGGGCTAATTGATTTTCCCTGCCGTTCAAACCAGCCATGCTAATGAGTTCCTGTTTCCGTTCCTCCGCTTGTTTGCCGGAAATGCCATAGATTCCCGAATAGAAATCAAGATTTTCCTTAACGGTAAGGTCTTCGTAGAGACTGAATCTTTGGGACATATATCCGATATGATGCTTGATTGTCTCGGTATCCTTCACAATATCATATTGAAGGGCGTGGCCTTCCCCAGCGGTAGGGGTCATTAAACCGCAAATCATGCGAATCGTGGTCGACTTTCCGGATCCATTGGGCCCAAGGAATCCGTAGATGGACCCCTTTGGTATGGCCATGCTGATTTGATCGACTGCTGTGAAATGGCCGAACTTTTTGGTTAAATTCCTGCATTGAATGGCCCATTCCTTTTCATTCATGGAGTTTGCCCTCCATTCCAGGGTACATCTGCAGGCATGCCAGGTTTCAGCTTATCTAGTCCTTCTACCATTTGTAAGGTAACCGCAAAAACCATTTTTGTCCGCTCCGCTGCCGTCTGTACGTTTTTCGGAGTGAACTCTGCTTGCTCGGAGATGTGTATCACTTTCCCTTGGAAAGTTTCACCTGGGTAGGCATCAACAGTGACTTCGACACTCTGTCCACTTTTGACAAGATTCAGCCGGTTTTCTGGAATATAGACCGTGAGTTCAAGCTGATCAGCCTCCAAAAGGGTAAATAGCTGATAAGATGGCTTTACCACTTCCCCTAAAGCTATATTCTTCCGAGCCACTACCCCATCAACGGGCGAATGAATAAGAGCTTTGGATTCCTGGATCTTGGCTTGCTCCAGTTTGGCTACAGCCATCTTCTTTTGGGCTTCTAATTGCTTCAATGTATGAGAAGTGGCTCCTTCCTTCAGCAGATGATATTGGGCTTGAGCGGACTTCACCTGGGCTCTAATGGACTCAATCTGCGGGCCCATAGCTTCCCATTCCTTGATCGCTATGGCTAACTGGGCCTCTTGGGAAAGCTTTTGGGATTGGAGTGTTTCGACCGCAATGGCAGCCTGCTGGACCGTCTCCCTTTGGGCTGTGACGTGTTCTTCTGCTACTGCCCCATGGCCGGCCAAAGCCTCTAGGTCTTTTAGCTTATCCATTTGAAACTGCAAAGATGATTTTGCGCCTTTCCACTGGATACCTACCTGCTCAAGCATGGCCTCTTTTTGCTGGATCCCCGCTTTTAACTTTTCCTGCTGCATCTGCAGCTGGCGAATTTGTGCTTCGTTTTGCTCGATCAGCGATGCAGATTTGGAAAGCTCCTGTCCCCGGGTTCCGGCATGGGCTTCATCCAACTGAGCTTGAGCAGACTCTACAAATGCTTCCGCTTCAAGGATCTGCTGGTGGATCAGCCGTTGATCGAGTACAGCAAGAATTTCCCCTTTTGTTACTTTCTGCCCCTCTTTAACCCCTAGTTCAAGAATAGTTCCTCCGATTTCGGTTAATACCGGAACCTCTACCCCTTCAATCGTTCCCGAATAAAGCTCTGTCTCCGTTCGGCTGCAACCGAGTAGGCCAGTAAAAGATATAGCAACTAAAATCCACTTCCAAGTGGGCATCATTTTCTTCCTCCCCCGAAAATGAGTGATTACTCACTTCAACAATACGACGCGAAGAGGCAATGGTCAATCTTGAATTAATAAAATTCAAAATCATGCCACAAAAAAGCAGGCCAATCGCTTGTTACGATTGGCCTTGGATAATCATAAATGCACCAACAATCCCCCACAAGGCTGCCGCAAAATAAAAGGCAATTCTCATCCGGCCTTGCTTCTTTCTTGCAAAATAAAGATTAGCCAGGATCATAAGTCCAAACAGCAGAATATTTGCATTCATATAAAATCCTCCATTGAATATATTGCCCTTCAGTATAATTTGCGCCTAGATATTCATGAATAAAGGGTTGTTCGCCGAGGGTCGATTCGCCCTCTCCACCCATCCATTCAGCGAATAGGATAATTAAGAGAATGATTCTGAAAGGGGCGCTAAGATGAAATCTTATACTGGTTATAAATCATGCCGCAAAGCCCAGAAAGTCAGCAAAACAAGCAGGCCACCCAATCCGCCGAAAACTCGTCTTTCTTCTACTAAGAAAGCGAGTATCAGTCAAAACGTCGGCGGCGTATGGTGTTGCCGCTGTGTAGGATACACCTGGGTTTGCAGATGCAGACCTAACCGTTACTCATGCAACTTTGGCGAAATAAAAAACGGTTTCTGTCAATCCTGTCTTCCATTGTAGCATAGATGTACCCTCCCTCTCCTCAAGAATAGGGGCAGGGAGGTTTATAAAAAATAGATCCCTGTCATAAATAATGGTCGATAAACTAATAACTGCATGGATGCAGCAGTTTTGGCACAATTTCAAAAAGTATAAATTTCAATGACGGCAAAGTTTTTTACCTATTACTATCATCTCAAAGCTTATTGTATTAGTACATAAAACGAGTATAATAAAAAATTATAACTAAGTATCATAAGATTAACGCGAAAGGAAAAATAGATGAAATTCAAAACAAAACTATATGTTGGTTTGGGCTTTATTTTATCTCTCATCGTCATTCTCTTATGGATGCTATTGAATATGCTAAGCCAGCTCAATCAAAATATGCATCATGTAGTAAAAGAACGCTATGAGATGGTGCGGCTGGCTAACATCGTCGTCTATGAGCTAAACGTCTTCAGCAGAGAATCAAGAGGCTTGGCTGCCAATCCTCCTCCTGAGCTTCGGGAAACATTGATAGAAAATAGGGAAAAAGCTCTCCTAAACGCTAACATGGCGCTATCTTCCCTCGAACAATTGGATACCAGTGATAAATCAAGGGAACTGGTGCAAAAATTGAAAGCGCTAAGCCAAAACTATAACCAGATCAGAACAAAATCTGATGAATTGAATCTAGACTTGACACAAGGGTCTATCGAGTTTATGTGGTATGACGGCAGAGAAGTCCGGGAACAAATGCAAGTCTTGATTGAAGAGCTTCGAACTTTTCAGGAACAGGACATGGAAGCAGCGCTGAACAAGTCTCAAGAAACCTATCAGTTTGCGGTAAAAGTCATCTCTATTTATATCGTGGTCTGGCTTCTCATTGCGATTGGAGTAAGCATCTGGCTAATCCGCAGCATCTCTAGCAATTTAGGGAAAGTGACTTCTGTGATGTCAAGCTTCGCTTATGGGGAAACGGAGAAGCTTCCGCGAATTGAAATCGCTGTTAGGGATGAGATCGGCGCCATTGCCGAAGCCTTTAATGCTATGGCAACTACTCTAGAACAGCATGCCCGTCAGGAAAAAGAATTAATGGAAGCCGCGCAACAGCAGAGTTGGTTGAAGACAAAAGTCGCTGAAATTGCAACGATGTATGCAGGAGTTCAGGATTTGCAGACCCTTGCACAGCTGTTCATCGCGAAGATTACACCGATGGTGGGCGCCAGTTACGGGGTATTCTACATCAAAGGAACGGAAGAAAGTGATTCGTCTCTTTATAAAATGGCTGCTTACGCGGATACGGGGCAAGACATCGGTAAGGACAGATTTCAATTAGGAGAAGGGCTAGTTGGACAATGCGCGCTGGAGAACCACATTATCCAGCTTACCCATCTGCCTGACCGATATATCACCATTTCATCCGGAACGGGCAACGCATCTCCTACTGCTGTTATCATTCTTCCTGCGGAATATGAAGGCGAAGTATTAGCTGTCATAGAATTGGCCTCTTTTGAACCGTTCTGTCCTCTCCACCAGATGGTTCTGCAAGAGGTAATGGCCAATGTAGGCATCACGATCCACAGCATAACGAATCATATGAAAGTAGAGAGGTTGCTTCAAGAGTCGCAAGCGCTAACAGAAGAATTGCAGCGGCAATCGGAAGAGCTTCAAATGCAGCAAGAAGAGCTAAGAACGATCAATGAAGAGCTGGAAGAGCAATATGAGCATTCACAGCAGAAAAGCCAAGAGCTAGAGAAAGTACGGTTAGTACTTGAAGAAAAGGCTCAACAATTAACGCAAAGCTCTCAATATAAATCGGAGTTTTTGGCCAATATGTCCCATGAGCTGCGGACGCCGCTTAACAGCTTGTTAATCCTAGCCCAAATGCTAGCCCAAAACCAAGAAGGAAATCTTACGGATAAGCAAGTAGAATTTGCTCGAACTATTTTTTCATCTGGCAATGATTTGCTTCTGTTAATTAATGACATTTTGGATTTAGCGAAAGTGGAAGCAGGAAAAATGGACGTCTTTCCTGAATCAATAGAGGTTAGAGAGGTGCAATCCTTTATAGAAGGTCAGTTCACTCCCCTCGCCAACAAAAAGGGAATTGCTTTTAACGTTCAATTAGCTTCCGATTTGCCAGACATGTTCTATACGGATAAGCATCGCTTATTGCAAATACTAAAGAATTTGTTATCTAATGCTTTTAAATTTACCAAGCAAGGTCATGTTCGCATGCAGGTACGGAGGTCGGAAGGAACCCTAGCCTTCTCCGTTTCCGATACGGGAATAGGGATTCCGCAAAATAAGCTGAATATTATTTTTGAAGCCTTCCAACAGGCTAACGGGACAACCAGCCGCCATTACGGCGGAACAGGACTCGGCCTCTCTATCAGCAGAGAAATTGCCCAATTGCTGGGAGGTAGAATTGAAGTCAAAAGCATAGAAGGAATAGGAAGCACTTTTACCTTATATTTACCGATCCACGATGATGCTTGGAGGCTGAAGGAGTTGAGCACTCTCACCCAGGAAGCCGCTGCAAGCTCTATTATGGAAGCTGAACCGTCCCAGCTTTTGGAATCTGTCGTGGATGTGGGTTCGGGTCCAATGAAGGAGTCCTTATTGGTTGGCAAGAAAGTTTTGATCGTGGATGACGATATGCGTAATATCTTTGCATTGACAACGGCCTTTGAAAGCTACCAAATGGAAGTGATATTTGCAGAAAACGGCAAAGAGGGAATTAAGGCTCTAAAGGAAAATCCGGACACTCATTTGGTCCTCATGGATATCATGATGCCTGAGATGGATGGTTTTGATACGATGCGGAACATCCGCAAGATCCAGCAATTTCAATCCTTGCCCATTATTGCGCTAACGGCGAAAGCGATGAAGTCTGACAGAGAACAATGCATAGATGCAGGGGCATCTGATTATATTAGTAAGCCTATCAACTTGGAACAACTATTATCCCTGATGAGGGTATGGCTTTATAAGTAGGTGGAAAACCAATGAATATAGCAGAAAACCAGTTGAATAAGTCCATTCGTGAACAACAAGAAATGGAGAAAATTGAAATTGAGTTGCTGTTGGAAGGGATTTTTCGCTACTATGGGTTTGATTTTAGAAATTATGCTTACCCCTTCCTTCAGCGCAGAATCTTGCACCGTGTTCGTTCTGAGAAGCTGAATAGTATTTCAGCGCTGCTAGAACGAGTGTTGCATCAACCGGCCATGATGGAGAAACTGATTGCTGACTTTTCTATCAATGTAACGGAGATGTTTCGGGATCCTAGCTTTTTTCGAGCTTTTCGAGCTCATGTCGTTCCCCAGTTGAAAACGCATCCGTATATTCGGATCTGGCACGTCGGTTGCGCTACCGGAGAAGAGGTGTATTCTATGGCCATCCTGCTCCATGAGGAAGGTCTCTATGAAAAAACTAAAATCTATGCCACCGACATGAATCAATACGTACTAGAAAAGGCCAAACAAGGCATTTTTACATTGGACAGGATGCAAGAATATACGAAGAATTATATGAGTGCGGCAGGAACTAGAGCGTTTTCTGAATACTACAAGGCCGAGCAAGGACACGTTTCGTTCCATTCCTTCCTGAAGAAAAACGTAATCTTTGCCCAACATAATTTAGTCACCGATCGTTCCTTTAACGAATTTCACGTTATTATATGCCGGAACGTTCTCATTTACTTTAATAAAATGCTGCAAAACCATGTACACAATCTCATTTATGAGAGCCTGAGTCTGTCAGGATTTCTCGGATTGGGTATTAGAGAGGGGGTGGCCTATACAAGCCATGGTCACAAATATGAAGAATTTCAACCAGCTGATAAAATATACCGAAAAATCAATTGAGTCGGAACCTTCTAAGGCGGAAAAACCGGTAAACATTTTGATGGTTGATGATCGACCGGAAAATTTGATCGCCTTGGAGGCTGTCCTTCTATCCCCCAATTACCGTTTGGTTCGTGCCAATTCAGGTGAAGAAGCATTAAAGCGGGTTCTTATGGAAGACTTTGCTATTATTCTATTAGATGTACAAATGCCAGGATTAAACGGATTTGAGACTGCTAAACTGATCAAGTCAAGAGAAAAGTCAAAAAATATCCCAATCATTTTCATCACGGCCATAAGTCAAGAAGTCGAGCATGTCCTTCGTGGTTACAAGGTCGGAGCCATTGACTATATTTTCAAGCCTTTTCATCCCGAAACGCTAAAACTGAAGGTTGCAGAGTTCGTCAAGATTTACCAAAATCATGAACTTATGAAACAGCAAAGTGAGATCCAGCGAAAACAAGAGCTGGAGGAAGAACGCAAACAGCAGTATTCAAGGCTGGAAAAGCTTGTCGAAGAAAGAACTCTCGATCTTTTATCTGCTAATGAGAAGCTCCAGCAAAAGGTGTTGGAGAAAAATAGCATAGCTGAGGATCTTCATCGGTCCAGAGAGCATTTTCGCAAGGTTTTCGAGTCCAGCCCTTGCTTAATCTCCATTCAATCCCTAAAGGACAAAAGATACATTGATGTGAATTCCAGTTGGTTAAATTTCACGGGCTATTCTTATGATGAGGTAATTAACCATCAGTGTGACCTTCACCTTACGGGGGATGCTGGAACAGCAACGTTACCTCATTTTCCGGAAGCGGAAAAACCGATTCATAACGCCAGTATCAGCTATATAACGAAAGATGGAGAAACCCGAAAAGGTTTACTTTCTTCCGAAGTCATTGACATTCAAGGTGAGTCCTGCTTGCTTAATGTCATTACGGATATTACAGAAAAGAAGAAGTTAGAAAAAGAAATTGCGCGCCTTGATCAGCTTAACCTTATTGGTGAAATGGCAGCTGGGATCGCACATGAAGTGAGGAATCCTTTAACCACAGTCCGAGGATTCCTGCAAATGTCTAGGAATAGTCAAGAAGTCCTCTCTCCCCCATTTATTGAGCTCATGATAGAGGAACTTGATCGAGCCAATGCTATCATTACAGAATTTCTTAGTTTAGCCAAAAACAAGGTAAATTCTAAAAAGGTACAAAATCTAAATGATATCATAGATTCCCTCTTCCCTTTGATACAGGCTGAAGCATTACTGTTGGATAGGCATATTTCCCTTGAATTAGGTAAGCTTCCTCCTCTCGATCTGGATGAGAAAGAAATACGGCAACTCCTATTAAATCTAAGCTTAAACGGAATTGAGGCTATGCCCTCCGGTGGAGTACTCACCATAAGGACCTATGTGGAAAATGAAACCGTAGTCTTAGAAGTAACTGACGAAGGTACAGGGATTAAAGAAGAATGGCTTAGCAAAATCGGCACCCCTTTCTTTACAACTAAAGAAAAGGGTACGGGCTTAGGTTTAGCCATTTGCTATAGCATTGCCAATCGTCATTATGCGACTATTGATATTAAATCGAGTGAGAAAGGGACATCGTTTTTTGTTCGCTTTAAAAGATAGACAATGAAAAACCATCCGCCGATATACGGTTGGATGGTTTCGTTCTTCTTTAGGAGGCATCCGATTTCGCTGCGCGCTGGTGAAGGGCGGGCAAAGGAGTTTCTGTATTATAAGCGGGCTCCTCATGGAAGCTTAAGTCCAATCCCATTTGTTCATCTTCTTTGCTCACACGCAATGGAGTAAATAAGCTGATTACTTTTAAAATAATATAAGTTCCCGCCGTTGCCAGGACAATCGCTGTAGCCACACCGACTAACTGATGAAGAAGCTGTTCTGGGTTGCCATAGAGAAGTCCGTTGTTACCTGCGGGATTTACCGACTTTGTGGCGAAAATCCCAGTAGCAATGGCTCCCCATATTCCTCCAAGACCATGAATGCCGAAGGCATCCAGTGTGTCATCATATTTTAAGCGTCCCTTGACAAAATTAATTCCGAAGTAGCATACAGGTGCGGAGACTAAACCTATAATTAAAGCCGAAGGTACGGTAACGAAACCGGCAGCAGGTGTAATCCCCACGAGTCCTGCAATGGCACCCGTCGCCGCCCCGACAAGTGTTGGCCTTTTCCGTATTTTCCACTCTATCAAGAGCCATCCTAGTCCGCCCGCAGCAGCTGCCACTTGTGTATTGGCAAATGCGAGTGAAGTCACTTCCCCGGCAGCAAGTGCGCTTCCTGCATTAAATCCGAACCAGCCGAACCAAAGGGTGGCTGCACCAATTAAGAATAAGACAATATTGTGAGGTGCATGGCCTTTTTTTAGATGTTCAAATCTAGGACCGATAACTAAAGCTGCTGTAAGGGCACTTACACCGGACAGAATATGGACGACTGTACCGCCTGCAAAATCAAGTTCACCCATGGTGAATAGCCATCCCCCGCCCCATACCCAGTGAGCCATCGGGGCGTAGATGAAGGTAACCCACAAGCCAGAAAAGAGAACCCAAGCCGGAAAGGCAATCCTTCCGGCAATACCTCCGGAGATAATGGCCACGGTGATCGCTGCAAAAGCGCCTTGGAATATCGCGAAAATCGAGTGAGGAATGGTCAAAGTCCCGAATGCCGCCTCTCCCCCTACATTGTTAAACCCGAGGAAATCCAATCCCCCGATGAATCCTCCAATGTCTGTGCCGAAGGTGAAACTGTAACCCCAAAGTACCCAAACGATGGTAACAATCAGGAGACTGACGAAACTATGCATCATAGTTGACACAACATTACGTTCACTAACCAGTCCCCCGTAAAAGAGAGCAAGACCGGGAACATGCATGAAGATGACTATAGCCGTCGCAACAAACATCCATGTCGTATCTCCACTGTTAATGACTGGTGATGCTTCGGCAGCAAATGCACTAATTGGGCAAAGGACCAGAAAGATGGCAGCAAATAAAACTACTCTACTCATTTTGTACTTTCCTCCTCTTCGTGATATTAGATGAGATGAGTCCAAATATTAAGGAGTATGGTGGTGCACTCCATGACTGTTCATTTCTGGGTGAGAAGCAGGATTAATACTATAGAGGTTTATAGCTCCTGTTATTAAAAGGGGAATAATCATGGCAATGACGAAGGAGAAAGATGGCTTGGAGACTTGAATAGATATCTCTCGCTTCCTTTCCATTCTGTTAGCCATGAGAATTACAGCACTCATTGCAATAATATAAAGACTTTCCATAAACATCATCATCCATGCCGCTTGCATGGGTACAGTCAACATCTCCCCTAACATCGCTCCCATCATGCTGCCCATAAGGCTTGCAGAAATAGCTTCCGCTAATCCATGTACGCCAAATGGTTTTCCTATCGCATACGCTATCCCAAATCCTATAAGGATAGCCACTATCGTAGATACAGCTAAACTCCCTTGAAAGAGGAGCCCTAAAAGCAAGCCCATCATTAAACCATTGATCATTCCTAGGCTCATGGAAACCATT
Organism: Ammoniphilus soli; assembly: GCF_040813775.1. Taxonomy (NCBI): domain Bacteria; kingdom Bacillati; phylum Bacillota; class Bacilli; order Caryophanales; family Paenibacillaceae; genus Ammoniphilus; species Ammoniphilus soli. Next base: position 385,202 of record NZ_JBEGDL010000002.1, on the reverse strand, counting down.
TTAGCCGTAACGGAGTGGACATGCTTACTTTTAGGATAAACGAACTGGATATAGACAACGACATAAGCTATGATGAGCAAAGAACCTAGGATCATTTGTTTTCTCCTCCCATCTTGCATTAATATAAGAAGGAGCGGGATGCTAATATCCCGACTCCCAGCTTTGGGTATAAATTCTAGCAATGGCAACTTGTTGCCTTTTTAGGTTTCGGGCGAGGCAGATCCAGCGCCGGGTTCCGATCAAAGAATCCAACGGGCTTTAACTGAAAGCTGATGTATGCCGTCGGCATAACCGGCCAATCCTCAGTTCGTGTGATATGATGATGACCCATTGTATACCAAACAACTATATCCTCATTCTCAATATTGCGGTTGGCTTCTGCATACTTGCTTAGGCCATCTCCCCCTTTATGCTGATTTGGATATTTCCCCGAAGCATACAGCTCTTCACGGTCGTACTGAGTTACATATAAATGATGTTTCAGGAAGGCTGCCCGCTTCATCAGGCTTGAATCAGCGCTAGCAAACGGCAAGCAATTTTCTCCTGTCATAATCTTGTATCCGACAGGCTGCCCAACGGCATTAAGCGAATTCGGATTGATGATTTTCCACGTGCGCTGCGTTTCAAGGTTCATGATTCGACGAGCTGCTTCTTCTGTTTTAAAGGTTGTTACTTCCGGATAGAAGGCATTATGATAAGGATTGTCCGATCCTGCCTTTTCCGCTACCGTATTGATCTCCTGTACGGAGTTCTTCATTCCATCCAACTGGGTATCCAGGCGGAAATTAAAGAAATGCTGATGGAACGGCGCATTCAGTTGCGGCGCAATCATGGTTCCATATTTTGATTTTTCCCCCTCCTCCAAGGCACCTGTATTCAGCATCCCAGTTAATTTCACTTCACACTCCAAAGTTCCATCCTGGTAGAAGGACCAGAAAAACCCGTAATCGTAATTGGCTACCGTGGCAAAGAAGGAAATGACAAGGCGACGAGAGCGGCGCACTTCCACTTCTTCCGTTCTCCAATCGGTGTGCTTCCAGGCAATGCCGTAATCTTCCTCGTGAAGGCAAATCGCATTAGGAATGGTCTTCACATTACCGCGGCTATCAGTCATTACAGCATCGAAATAACGGATTTCTCCAAGGCAGTCGCAGCCCAAAGTCAGGGAATTGGCCAATTGTCCCAATCCGTACTCACCGGCATCAAAAGCATTCTGCCGGTTATGGGCTGGGCTAGCGTCCGCATAAGGGACCACCATCTCCGCAAGAGAAGCACGGTAAAGCACCGGACGGACTTTTCCTTTATCTTCATAGCCTATCGTGTGAAGAACCAAGCCTTCGCGAGGAGTGAAGCTGAAACGGAAATCCCATTTCTGCCAGCGAATACGATGTCCTTCCACACTGAAGCTAGGGCCTTCCGGCTGGATAATCTCTAATGGCTTCAGATCCTTGCGCACTTCAATCGAGTCAGAAATATCCGGCGAATAATTTGCATCTGTCGGCGGAAGAGGCTTCACTGCGAAATCTTCGACTCGCAGAACTTCCATGGCGTTTAAATCGACCACAGCCACTAATCCGGTTAGCGGATAAGCGTAACCATTGTCATGGGGGAATTTTCGTACCCAGGCTAGGGCACGGGCGACCCTTTTCCCCTCGTCTTCCTCAATATTGAAATATCCAGCCGACCAGGGATCCACCATAACCAAATCTGGATCGGTGATGCCGCGTTTCAGCAAGGCAGCCTGGTATTCCGGATTTTCCTTCACCACTCTCTCGCATTCCTCGAACTCATCGAGCATGAAACTGGGCTGTACATCAGGGATGTATTCATAAGACGTTACTTCCCCATTCGTAATCGACACAACCGCTTCATATGTAAAACCAGTAGCATTGTCTAACAGTATGATAAAAGCTTCACGATCAATGGGATCTCCTTTTTTAAAGTTTAATACGACTTCTTTTAACGGCTCATTCAGCGTTACTTGAGCAAACCTTACTTTGGGACCCAAATTTTTCTTTTCTCGGATAATGGAAACGGCCTCTTGAATTTCCGCAACAGTTAACGGCTCTAATGGATGGAAAACCTGAATCTTTTCAGTTGTACTCATTGTCTAATCCTCCTCTTTAAGAATGAAATTGATTTCGTTGTGATAAATATATCCGCTTTTTTACCTTTTTCATTGTAAAAAACGAAACTATGTTATTTGTATGTCACAAAACCTAACAATTTTATAGAGAACAACTATAAAATAGGCAATAATCTCAATATTAGAACATTAGAAAGGGATGATTACTATGAAACAACAGAAAGCAACCGAAAACCATTACTTTCCTTTTCAACCCGAGATCCAATCCACAACAGATTTCTATAGAGAAGCAAAAAAAATAAAAGACCACGTAAATAAGGATGTTGCATTATTTTACCAATTTAACACCAATAAGCATTCCGTTGATTCCCTATCCCTTGTTCCTGACGGATGCTTTGATATCCTATTTTGTTGCGAGTCTGTTTTTCCCTCGGCTATCCTTTGGACGAGTCCATCGCAACGTAGAAAGCAGCCCAACCTCCTGCCTGGCTGCGAGTATTTTGGCGTACGTTTCTACCCTGAACAAAGTGCACTCAAACTCGAATCTCCTATGAAGGATTTAGTAGATCAGCAGATCCCTTTACTTGATGTTTTAAAGTGCGACTCTTCTATAATTGAACAAATTGGAACAAGCGGTTCTTTCACTGACCGGATCCAACTCTTTGAAAGCTTCTTAAATCAAAATCAACAGGAAGCAGGCTTTGATCAGAGAATCATTGATTATGCGATGGAAAAGATCTATTTAACGAAAGGAACTATAAATATAGGGGAATTATCGAGAGATATAGGGTATACGGAACAGTATGTACGGAGGAAATTCGAGGAATATATTGGTTTCTCGCCAAAGCAATTTTGCCAAATCGTAAAATTTCAAAACTCATTACATAGAATCCTTACATACGACGGAACGACTTTACTTGACGCCATTCATGAAAGTGGGTACTATGATCAACCGAGTTTCATTAAAGGTTTTAAAAAATTTGCCAACTTTACCCCAAAACAATATAGGGAATATTTGAATTGATCTAGAATTGGACCTGCGAGAAGAAAGATTCTGGAGAATGGAGGAACGTCCGCTGATTTTATCATTTTCCTATTAATTGATTAAATCAGCAGATGAACTACTCTAAAATAGGAATTAATCCATAGCTAGTTGCCTTTTTACAACGTCAATGAATTCTTTAATCGTATTAACACTCTGAGGAAAAAATGGCACATAGTCCAATGGCTTCACAAACGAAAGGAACTGTTCCGCAAAACGTAGGACCTCTTGGGCATATTCAGCCTTACTAATGATCCATTTTTGATATAATCGATACTCTCCGTTTACTCTTTCTTCAATCTCCATAATCTCTATCTTGTCTTCCGATAGATGTTGAACGATAAAAGAGTAGGCTTTACAATCGGGGTCCCCACATCCGCACACGAAAAAAGGCATGTCCTCCCATTGTTGAGACCACCGGTTAGGATGAACGTCAGCAAGGATACTTCTTACCAAAGAAGGAAGTCCAATATCGACACACTGTGTTTCATTGATTACTTGGTCATTATTGATAATTAAACAAACATCTCCTTGGATGATTTGCAAATCTGGATCAAAATCCAGGTTTGTAACGGTTAATTGAAACATGAACATCTCTCCTGATTCTTGTAATAACGAGTGAGCTTAAACCTCGGAGATTAAGGGCTTAATTAGAAAGATAAAGGAGAAATATTCCCTTATTTGAAAAAGATACATTAAAAGTATTCAAATAAGGGAATTTTTCTCTCTTATTTAGGTAAACCATTCAAAAAAATGGCCTCATCATTAGAATAATGGTAATTTCTTCCCTTAAATCCCTCTATTTTCTCTCATGAACCAAAATAGGGGAAAAAATCTTTCTTATTTTGAGATCTCAGATTGGTCTTAGCAGTTAATCGAGGACAGTCTCCTTTTTCCTGCATTTTATTCCGAATCTGCTCTTTTCCTGAAATAGCAAGAATTTCTCCTTATTATATTCCCTTCATTTCACGAACCCTTGGATAGACAGCTTGATTATGGGAGTTCAGCAATGCTTTCGCCTCTTCGAACCTTTCTTCGGCCAAGAGTGCGACAATTTGCTTATGCTCTTTTAAGGAAATCCTGATCGCTTCGTCTTTCATAAAAGCAATGGCTTGGAGCGACATTAACGGGCTAGCTAATCTAGAATACGCATTCTGAATAATTTCACTATGACTGGCTAAAATCAGCTGAAAGTGGAAATCATAATTTAATTTGGCATAGGCCTTTGTGTCCAATCCCTCTGTTCCCATTTCCTGAATGATCCTTCCCATCTGTTCAAGGCAAGCCCTCTGACTTTCGCCACTCATACGATCTATGGACATTAATTCCAGAAAATTCCTGATTTCTAAAATATCTCGCATCTCTTCAACAGTAAAGCCTTTTACTACCGTACCCCTTCTCGGGATCTTCTGTACATACCCTTCTAAATTCAACAAATAAAAGGCTTCCCGCACAGGGGCTCTGCTTGTTCCAAACATGTCCGAATATTTGGCTTCCACCAATTTGTCTCCAGACTTTATTTTCCCTTGCATTATTTCATCAATGATGCTTTCCTTGATGAGGTTGGGAAGCGCATGATTGTCGAGGGTCTTTTTTTCCATTGTCTCACCCTCCAAATGATCTATTATTCCCAATTATATCATATTCGTTTGAACCTAAGGATTTTTATTAAGACAAAATAAAGAAGGCAGACTCACCCTTTTTATAAATTAAGGCAAGTCTGACCTATTTATTGTCGATTGTCGACTATTTGACTAAAGCTTTATTACCCACAATCACTCCTTTTTCCTCAAAGCGCTCCATATCTTTTTCCGTGTAGCCAAGTTGCCTTAGAATCATTTCATTATGCTGGCCAAGCAATGGTGCAGGTTCATCTATAGAACCGGGATTTTTAGATAGTTTAATAGGAATACCGGGCACCATGATTCGTCCGGCTATCGGGTGCTCCTGATGGACAATCATCTCTCTCGCCTGTACTTGCGGGTGTTCTACAACTTTTTCCACATCATTTATCGGGCTCGCCGGGATCCCCGCTTCCTCAAAGATCGTCAACCATTCTTCCACTCGCTTGTGGCTAATGACTTCATTCATGATCGGCTCCAACGCATCCCAGTTATCGGTTCGATTCCCGTTTGTTTTGAAGCGGGCATCCTCGGCCAAATCCGCTCTTCCAACTGTAGAGCACCATTTCTTCCAAAGGGTATCGTTCCCAGCTGCCACGATAACATAGCCATCCGATGCTTTGAAAACGGAAAACGGCGTAATGGAAGGGTGGCGATTTCCCGTTGGCTTAGGAGAAGTACCAGAGACGGCATAACGGGCAATGGCATTTTCCAAGATCGCCACTTGGCAATCCAGCATGGAGACATCCACTTTTTGTCCCTTTCCCGTTTCCTTTCGCTTATTGAAAGCAGCTAGAATGCCGATCGTAGTGAATAAACCGGATGTAATGTCACCAACGGAAGCCCCTACTCTTGTAGGAGGGCCCTCTGGATCCCCTGTCAGGCTCATGATGCCCCCCATGCCCTGGACAATCAAATCATAGGCTGCTTTTTCCCTGTAGGGACCCGTATGACCGAAGCCTGAAGTTGCTGCGTAAATAAGGCCAGGGTTGATTTTTTCAAGTTCCTCGTAACCTAGGCCGAGTTTTTCCATGGTTCCTGGACGGAAATTTTCCAAAACGATGTCAGCATCCTTCACAAGCTTAAGGAAAATTTCTTTGCCTTCTTCCGTCTTCAGGTTCAGGGATAAACTCTTTTTATTTCGGTTCAGACTAATAAAGTAAACGCTCTCCCCATTGACAAATGGGCCAAATCCTCTTGAATCATCTCCCCCTTGCGTATTTTCGATTTTTATAATATCGGCTCCCAAATCGCCGAGAATCATTGATGCATAAGGACCAGCTAATACTCTCGTCAAATCCAGTACGCGTACACCTTCTAAAGCTTTTTCCATTTTTCTTCCTCTCCTCTTTTTTTGTATGATTTTATCCAAACAATGCCTTCGTCGCCAAGAATAATATCGATGGAGCCATCAAACATCCTAATCCAGTATAGAAAGTAGCCGTCATTGCCCCATAAGGAACCAGCTTGGGATCCGTCGCAGCCAACCCTCCGGCCACACCGCTTGTCGTGCCCATCAAACCGCCGAATACGATCGCGCTTCTAGGATTATCCAAGCCGATATATTTGGCAATGAATGGCGTTCCCACCATAACTAGAATCGATTTGACCAAACCTGCAGCAATACTTAAGGCCATGACTTCCGAACTGGCCCCGATCGCCGCTCCTGTTACTGGTCCAACAATATAAGTAACCGCTCCGGCTCCGATCGTGGTCAAGCTTACGGCATCCGTATAGCCGAAACTGAAGGCGACCAAGACACCAACCAGGAAAGAGACGACAACACCCAAGAACAAGGAGATGACACCGCTTATCCCCGCTTTCTTCACTTCATCAAAGCTAGCCCCAAAGGCTGTGGAAACAATAGCCAAATCGCGAAGCATCCCTCCGCCCATCAACCCGATTCCGGAAAACATTTGCAGGTCAGCCAGGCCCTTATTCCCTCCTGTCGTGATTCCGCCCAGATAGGCCAATATTAACCCAAGAATAATCGCAATGGCTGATCCATGAATCCTTCCCTTGGTCAGCTTTTCCGATATGATGTAAGACAGGTACATCGTAATTCCAACTACGGCAAAGGCAGTAATGAGACCATTTTTTTCAAGAATTCCAATGAGAGCTTCCATTATGCCTCCTTGACCTCCTTCCATTCGCTTAATGCATTTTCTTCTTTCTTCAATCCGATCTTAGCTACAACGGGTACCAAGGCAAAGCTGACTACAGTTGCCAACACCCCGGCTAAGATGGCCACAGGCCCCCCCTTGACTGCCGCCACGACATTCTGTCCTGCTGTCATGGCGATCACGATCGGAATATACATTGCACTCCAAAACGCGATTCCTTCCTGCGACTTCACGGCTAGTTTCTTTTTCTTAGTTAAATAATCTACAAGCAAAACGAGCATTAACATGGCGATCCCTACTCCGCCGACATTCGAATCGACGCCAACCATCTGTCCCAGCAGATCCCCTAAAAAAATGCCGACTAACATGCAACCCGATAGCAAAGCAACTCCATAAATAACCAACTTTCATCACCTCTAGCTTTAATCACCTTGCTATGCTCGTTATGATTCCGCTTACAATAGAAGCAAAAAAGATAATGCAGAGAATTTCTGCCACCCTATTTTTTATTTAATCTTTTTTATTTAAATTTTGGTTTCCTCTTTTCAGTAAAAGCAAGGCATCCTTCCGGAAAATCTGTCGGATCAACATAGCTCCAGGGAATTTCAGGCCGCCATTCACATAGCTCAACCGCCTTTTTTGCCGCTTTCAAAGATGCAGTGGACTGGCGCATGATCGTATGTGCCAAGTTTAAGACAGTGCGATCTAAATGATCATTTTCCACTAATTGATTCAGAAGTCCGATTTGGTAAGCTTCTTCGGCATGGTATATTTTTCCTATGTATACCAGTTCCTTTGCGCGGCTGGGACCGATCTCTCTTACGATTCGCCTCATGAAAGAGGGGCCTAGCGTAATCCCGAGGCGTCCTACTGGAATTCCCATTCTTGTGTTAGCCGTACCGATACGCAAGTCACATGCTAGAGACAATACGAAGCCGGCACCCATGGCAGGGCCATCAATAGCACCAATCACTGGAATGGAAAGGTTTTCAAAAGCAGAAATCGCTTCTTCCATCATTTGAAACGCAGCATCAGCGTCACCAAGAGACATTGCAGAGAATTCTTTAATATCCGATCCTGCCGTAAACTGGCCTGCAGTCCCTCGCAAAATCACCACTTTGATCTTATTGGACTGACTTATTTGCTTACCAATCTCAGCTAATTCTTTCCACATACCTGCTTTAAGAGCGTTTCGGGAAGCTGAACGGTTCAGCGTTACAATGGCTATTTTAGAGGTCTGCTGGAAAGTTATTTTACCATCCTCTACTCTCTTAATAAGAACTTGCATCAGGGTCACTCCTCCACTTAACTGACGTATTTCTTATTGGCACCAAACACAAGGGCGTGTAGATCACCTCTTTCATTAAAGTCGATTGTCGACAATTTGATAATACCAATAATGGTGATTTTAGTCAATATTTTCTCACAAATATAAATTATAAATATTTCGACCTTTTCACTCCTTTTTCGACACTAAGGTTAATATACAATACAAAAGGGCGTTCCCGAACGGGAACGCCAAGTTAACTCTCACATAAACCGTATCAAGGAAGTTATCCACATTATACCACGGTATCCACAATTTGATAAGTGTAAGATGACAGTAGTCCATTCATGGTATATAATGGAATAGCCAAGTACATAGCAGTACAGGGTTGAGAGATTGGTGTTTGCCTTCCAGATAAAACTGGAAGGCATTTTTTTCTATCTAAACTTCATTTATTTGCTAGGCGACAGAACCACTTGTCCGATCGGAGGAGAAACGATTTCTCCGTTTTTCATGACGGTTTGTCCCCTCACGATGGTTGCAACGGGATAACCTGTAACCTCTACTCCCTCATATCCGGTATTTTGGGAACGACTATGCAGATTTTCCTTTCTAATGGTTACTTTTTTTTCCATGTCGACGATGGTGAAGTCGGCATCGGTTCCAATCGCTAAAGATCCCTTTTGCGGGTAGATTCCATATTGTTTTGCTGGATTTTCAGAGCAAAGCGCCACAACTTGCTGGAGAGTTAGTTTTCCTTCCGATACGGCATTCAATAAAAGAGGCACCATGGTTTCGACGCCAACCATACCTGCTGGAATCGACCATAAATCCCCTGTCTTCTCTTCAATGGTATGTGGAGCATGATCGGAACAAACTACGGTGAGTACCCCGTCTTGAATTCCTTTCCAAATGCGTTCTTGATCTTCCCGATACTTAATGGGCGGATAGATCTTCATCATAGGTCCCACACGGTCGTAATCCTCGTTACTTAGGAACAGATATTGCGGGCAGGTTTCAGCTGTGATTGGCAGCCCCTCCCGCTGGGCCTGTTCAATGACATCGACAGAGCCCCCGGCACTTACATGGAGGATATGAAGCCTAGCTCCGGTTGATTTAGCAAAAGCGATTCCAGTGGATACGGTGACGGTTTCCGCCAATGGGGGTCTGCCTTCCAAGAACGCATTATAATCCGTACGGCCGCTTTCTAGGACTTTTTCGGTTAAAGACTGAATCAGATCATTGTTTTCCGCATGAATCGCAAAGATTTTCCCCGTTTTAGCCACTTCATCGAAAATGAGGTAGACTTCTCCATCATGCAGCGGTGGAATGACATCCGGCATACCCGGCGTGTAATTATAGGCTAATTCAAACGTCTGGCTGTTGATCGCATACCCCCAGAAGAATTTGAACCCGATAACGCCAGCTTCATTCAGGCTTTGAATATGGTGAAGATTAAGCTTACCCAAGCAGATGGCCCATAATCCAAAGTCGACATGAGCTTTCGGGGTTAAGTTTTCAATCTGTGCATGAAAGTTTTCAACACTGTTAACCGTCCTCTTTGTATTTGGCATTTCAAAGACGGTAGTAATTCCGCCTGCTGCCGCGGCTTGCGTAGACGTAAAAAAATCCTCTTTATAAGTTGGTCCCGGATCGCGGGAGTGAATATGCGTATCCATTAGACCAGGGAGGACATAAAGGCCCTTTGCATCAGTTTCTTCCCTGGCTTCCCCCTCTAATCGTTCCTTGGAAATGGCTGCAATTTTACCATCCTTTATGTATACATCAGCTTCAAACATGTTCTGTGGAGACACAAGAACGCCGTTGCGAATGACATGATCCCACTTCATTTTATTTCCACCTTTCCGTTTGCTATTAGTCATTATTACATCATGTGATCCATAACGCAATGAAATCCTGATATTTGTTTTCCTTCCTAATATTTATCTCATTGTTTATTCCATGGTTTCGTATTAATATAAACTATATATAATTTAGATAAAATTGTTCTTGTATCAAGATGAATAGAGAGAGGGAAGAGAATGGAGCTGCGTCAATTAAGATATTTTATGGAAGTCGCCGAGCGGGAACATGTATCAGAAGCGGCTGAACATCTTCAAGTCGCACAATCAGCCATCAGCCTGCAGATTTCGAAACTGGAAGCGGAGCTGGGGGTCACTTTATTTGAAAGAATAGGGAGAAATGTAAAGCTAACGCCCATCGGGAAAATTTTTTTAATCCATACGAAAACAGCCATTAAAGCGATTGATTTTGCTAAGGAGCAGATTGACGAATACCTTGATCCTGAACATGGAACGATTAAGATTGGCTATCCGACAAGCCTAGCCAGCTATTTGCTGCCCACTGTCGTATCTGCTTATAAAGCAGAGCACCCGAACGTTTCCTTTCACTTGCGTCAGGGCTCCTACTCCTATCTGATGGATGCGGTCAAAAATGGAGAGATAAACTTGGCTTTCATTGGACCTGTTCCGAAAAAAGCACCGGACATTGAAGCAGATATTTTATTTACCGAAAGCTTCTCTGCACTTGTCCCCGCGGACCATCCGTTGTCTGACCGGAAGAGCTTGTCGCTTATTGAATTGCAGGATGATCCCTTCGTATTATTTCCTAAAGGGTATATTTTGCAAAAAATTGTGGTAGAGGCATGTGAGCAAGCTGGCTTTTTGCCCAACATCGCGTCAGAGGGAGAAGACATGGATGCCCTAAAAGGTCTTGTGTCAGCGGGCATCGGAGTAACGCTTTTGCCAGAAAGCACATTTTACGACGCCACCCCTCGCTTTACCTCAAAAATCCCAATCGATGCCCCGCAGGTGAGACGGAACGTAGGCATCATCACGCCCAAGAACCGAGACTTGGCGCCATCTGAAATGCGCTTTTATCAGTTTGTCAAAAAGTTTTTCTCAATGCTCGAGCAATATCAATAATGGAATAAACCAGGCAGCCATGGAAAAATTAATCCATATCGGTTAATTTGGAGGATGTATAAAATGAACCAACGTTTCCGTCCATGGCTTTGCTTATGTCTATCGCTCCTCTTGACAGCTTGCGCGTCGGATCCACAGCCGCAGGCTCAAACCTACGCTTCGTAAACAAGGGATAGATTTTGTTCCAGTAACTAGGTTGTTAGATATACCTAACAAGAGGTAGCCGCCAACTTGGTCTCAAAAGTAGTTAAGTTTAGGTGGAGCCAATAGTATAACTGGAAATTCTCCACGTACAATAAAAATTTATGAGATTTCAGATGAGATAGTTGGAAATTCCCCTGGCTAATCACGATAAAGACTCGGTTTTGGATCGTTTTATCGATGATAAGTGGACTTTTTCCAACTATCCCCTTAATCTTTTCTTCATTTTAAGACATAAGTGGAGTTTTTCCATTAAGGTATCTGGATGAACCAACTGTCAGGACAGCCTCTCTTCGTTACCAACGGAGCGAAACCAAGACTTCAATAACTGCCTTTTCATCCGCAAATGGCAGTCCCCAATCCTTAACCTCCCTTTTAAGCCCTTCCCATGTTCCAAATCCCCGAACAAATCCATTTAACCGGGCTGTTAAGGTTGATTGAACAAAATCCGCGTGATTGGGATACAGGCTGATTAATGTTTGTGTAGCCGCTTTGAATTTTTTCAAATAGTATTTTTGATGATAATCCTCTGCTATAAAAAAGCCTGCATACTGCATCATTTCTGTCTGGATCTCTCCGCCCAAGGTTTGTTCCCACTCCGTTTTTTTTATTAGTGCTTGCTCTTCTTGGGAGGAGTTATGAATAAAAAGAATGGATCGGTATTGTCTGGATCGGTCCTGTCGAAGCGAGTTGTGGTTGCTCCAAAAGAGGTCCAATAGTTCATTAAAAGTTATTTGATTAGGGTCATACTCCATTTCAACCGTTTCCGAATGGTCTCCCATCTTTCGATAGGTAGGGCTGGGGATCGAACCGCCAGCGTAGCCCACGCGAGTGCGGATCACACCGGGAAGATGCCCGAACCGGGCATCAGGGCCCCAGAATCAGCCCATAGCAAAGGTTGCCGTCTCTATCTGACGAACCGTTTTGGTAAAATACTTCGCAGATATCATGTATTCCCTCCTTATAGTTAGGTTGACCAAGTCCCTTATTTCCTATTTAATAGTTTATAATAATAGGAATGAAAGTTCCTAAACTATTATAGAGGAGCGAAGAAGGAAGGATTTTTTATGAAACAAAATATCAGCATGGAAACCCACCGATCACAGATGGAAACCATTCTCTTAGTTGCTGGAATCATCTTCGTCGCTTCCAATCTTCGAGCACCGATCACTGCTCTTGGGCCGCTTATAGGTTCTATTATCGACGAGACGCACTTGTCCAATTCGTCCGCAGGGATGCTTACGACCCTACCGCTGCTAGCTTTTGCTGCCCTTTCCCTACTTGCACCCAAGCTGGCTCGTCTGTTTGGTATAGAAAGGATTCTTTTTTCCAGCTTGCTATTATTGTGTTTGGGTATCTTTCTCCGATCCGTACCGTCTCTGCCGCTATTATTCATAGGGACGGCCCTGATTGGACTAGCAATCGCTATCGGGAATGTATTGCTTCCCAGCCTGATCAAAAGAGATTTTCCCCATCGCGTTGGATTATTGACTGGAATTTATACGATGTCCATGAGCATTTGGGCAGCGATTGCATCTGGGGTTAGTATCCCGATTTCACAGGGACTTGGTTTAGGCTGGAGAAATGCCTTACTGATTTGGGGAATACTTACACTAATGGCCGTTGCCGTTTGGCTCCCTCTGGTGCGCTCACGCCGTCAGCTAACCCAGCAAGGAAGCACAGGCAGCGAATTAAATCTATGGTTTTCTAAGGTTTCATGGCAGGTCACCTTTTTTATGGGACTGCAGTCCATCGGTTTTTACTCAACGATTGCCTGGCTTCCTGAAGTGCTGCACGACAGGGGGATTAGTCTTGCTACTGCAGGCCTGATGCTTTCGATCATGCAATTTGTCAGTCTTCCCGTCACCTTCATCGTCCCATTGCTGGCTGGGCGTCTTCCTCACCAACGAGGAATAGTTGCGATAACAGGGCTTCTCTTCTTGATCGGCTATGCTGGACTGATCTATGGAGGAGCATCTTTGATTAAGCTATCTATCCTGGTGATCGGACTTGGTCAAGGAGCAAGCATTAGCCTAGCCCTCACCATGTTTGGACTGCGTACATCAAATGCCAGAGAGGCAGCAGAATTATCAGGGATGGCTCAATCCATTGGCTATCTGCTTGCAGCCATAGGGCCTGTGTTATTCGGTCTTTTCCATGATCTCACCGACTCCTGGATCGTTTCCCTGCTCTTCCTCCTTGCGGCAAGCCTACTTCAATTTTTGGCTGGACTTGGTGCAGGGCGCAATGTCAAAGTGTCGCAGGAACAAAGAGAAAAAGCCGCCTGATCCGTCGGACAATACTTAAAGATTGATAACCTAATAATTTTGTATTAAGATTATTCTGATCCGAAAGTCACTAATCGTGATACATTTCAGTGAACACAATCAAGCAGCAATGGCGAGTATCGCCATTCACCTCTTGATGCACATGTTTTTTTATAAATCATTTTAAGGAACTAATAAGGAGACAACCATGGAATTTATTAGCACACGAGGCAAGATACAAAAGATTGGATTTGTAGATACCGTTTTAATGGGACTAGCCGATGACGGAGGGCTTTTGATCCCTAGTCATATCCCACAAATCCCTGCATCAAAGCTCAAGGAAATGGAAAAGCTGTCCTATCAGGAATTGGCATATGAAGTTTTCTCCTATTTTACCAATGATGAGATTCCGCAAAACGACCTGAAGGAACTCATTAAGGAAAGCTACTCCACCTTCCGTGATCCTGAAGTGACGCCAGTTCGAAAAATTAACGACAATTTGTATGTGATGGAACTGTTCCACGGACCTACCTTCGCATTCAAAGATATTGCCTTGCAGTTTTTGGGTAATTTGTATTCGTATATTTCCAAAAAGGAAAACAAAATCATTCATATTCTCGGAGCTACCTCAGGGGATACAGGGGCATCGGCGATCGAAGGCGTAAGATCCAAAGAAGGCATTCGCATCTGCATCTTGCACCCTCATCAAAAGGTCAGCAAAGTACAGGAATTGCAAATGACTACGGTTCAAGATGAAAATGTTTTAAATCTTTCTGTTCACGGAACGTTTGATGATTGTCAGAGAATTATTAAAGAATTGTTCGCGGATGTGGATTTCAAAAACAAATATCATCTTCGGGCTATCAACTCGATCAATTTTGCCCGGATTTTAGCCCAAACCGTTTATTATTTCTATGCTTATTTCCGAGTCAAAGACCAAGCAGCGGGCAAGAGCGTGAATTTCAGTGTTCCGACCGGAAACTTTGGGGACATCTTTGCGGGTTACCTTGCCAAAAGAATGGGCCTTCCCATCGGAAAGCTTATCCTTGCTACGAATGAAAACAACATTTTGGAACGCTTTGTCCAAGAAGGCGTCTATATGCCGGGACAATTCCACAGTACTTATAGTCCTTCAATGGATATCCAAGTGGCAAGCAATTTCGAACGCTATCTTTACTATTTGGTTGGTGAGGATTCAGAGATGGTATCTTCACTTATGGAAACATTCAAGAAAGATGGAAAGATTACAATAAGCAATGACCTTCTTGATAAGGTAAAAGAAGATTTTGCGGCCTACGGCGTTATGGGAGACCAATGTTTATCTACCATCAGCAAGTACTATAAAGAGTCCGATTATTTACTTGATCCGCATACAGCCTGCGGAATTGCAGCCTACGAGAAATGCAATGAATCCGATGAGGTGTGCGTGACTCTTGCGACCGCCCACCCGGCCAAGTTTAACGAATCCATTGAACGCTGCGATATCGAACAAACCTATCCAGAAGAAATTAAACAACTCTTCGATAAGCCTCAGGTTCAGAAAATTGTAGATGCAGACAATGATGAGATAGCCCGTGAGCTTGAGAGATTCTTTAGTTAATGTTAAGTATCCCAATAGCCAACTAAAAATAAGCAGCCAACTCGCAGAGAGATTGGCTGCTTTTCCTTTAAGGAGTAGCTGCTTCCTATTTCCTAATACTAGTTCCATATTACCATTTTGTGGACAAAGTGGAATTTAGCGGACAGATATCCTGTCCACATTTCGAATGGTTTCCTAAATAAGCTGATCGTTCATAAATCAGACAAGGAGGACCATTGAAATGATACCACCAGTAAGCTATGTACCAAATATCTGGGATTTGCTATCGAAGGTTCATCCCATTGAACCTAAAGCTGTACAGCGTCCAAAGAGGAATGGCAGTTCTCCCGTCTCCACTAAGCAGCAACCAAATATCCCGGACCCCGTATTAGGAAAAATCATTGATATCAGAATTTAATTTATATAAAAAAAAGATAACACGGTGCTTGAACCGCGCTATCTTTTTTTTATAGGGTTAGCATTTAATTAACGACAGGTAAAGAAATGTGGGAAGGATAAACTTCATTATGATAAATCGTGTTTCTGGCTACTAACAAATCTTGTTCTTGATCGGTCCCGATGGGATTCCCTGTATTGGCATTCCGGTCAAAGCGCGGGAAATTGCTGCTTGCCACTGCTACGCGCACACGGTGGCCTTTCTTGAAGGTATGGCTAGTATTTCCTAAATCTATTTCAAAACGGTAGATGCGACCGGGCTCCATAAAAACTTCATGATGCTGCCCATCCCGGAAACGGGCTCTAATAATCCCATCTGTAATAAGATCAGATGAACCATCAGGATCCACATCGGTCAAGCGGACTACGAAGTCTGTATCTTTCCGATCTGATGATGCATATACCGTAGCCGTTATTTTTCCTGTGACGGCAACATCCTTGGTCAAAATTGGGGTGGTATACGTAAGGTTTCCTTTTTCCGCTTCCCTCTGGTCTTTGGGACCTGGCATTCCGCTTTTCCCTTGGATGTTCATGCTGGAGAACAGCAATTGGCCGCCTATGGTAAGGGTCGGATTCTTCGGATCATAGGTGTAGGCATCAGATTTTTCCATCGATTTCGGCTTTGCCCACGTCAATCTTCCATTATTTAAGGAATCCGATGCGGTTGTTCCTTTGCCTCCGCTATGGAAATAGACTTTTGTTTTTGTAGCCGGAATCGGCCAAGCATCCGCCTGCTGCCATTGATTGTTTCCCATATTGAAATAGCGTACAGGCTTCTCGTCCATAATGCCATTATCGATCCCTTTTAGCCAATAGTCAAACCATCGCTTCATTTCACCGGAGATGCTTACTTCATCCCCATCAATCAGCTTGCTGTTACCCATGTTTTGGTGATGCCAGGGTCCCATTAAAAGCTTTTGGTTTCCCCGTGCGCCCTTAGCTCCATGCTTTTGAAGACCAGCAAAGTTTTTAATTGTTCCTTCGCGGAACACATCATACCAGCCTCCCACATGGTAAGCAGGGATAGTACTATTCTTATATTTCAATGTAATATCCATATCATCGAAAAATCCATCTTTAATATAATGCTTAAAGTCCAGATTATAATCTGGGGCACCTGATTTATAATTCTTGCTTAACGTTGGGAATTCACGGAGCGGCAAATACCAGAATAAGCCATCCGGACCAGGGAGATCGCTCCAGGCTCTAGAAACCGCTTGATATTCGGGGCTGGAACGGCCGAATTTCTTTCCGGTATCCGCTACATTTTGACCTGCTCTCCATACTTGAGCTAACTCCTGGCGATAAGCACCGCCTTGGAACAACGTTTCTTCATACATTTTGGCAGGTGCAGCCATAATGAACATGGCCTTCAAGTAAGGTGAATCCGAATCCAACATGAGTGTTTGGTTGATCCCTTTAGCGGAGATGCCAAACATCCCAACCTTTGCATTGCTCCATTCTTGCTGAGAAATCCATGTGAGGGTATCCTCCCCGTCTTCAGCGGCATTCATGAACGGACGCGGGTCCCCCTCCGAATGAAATCTCCCTCTCGCATCTTGAACAACCACCGCGTATCCGTACTTGGGAAACTTCAATCCGTAGGATTTGGAGTCACCCAGTCGGGTTGTTCCATCTTTATTTTTTTGAAAAGCACCGCTTTGATACGGTGTCCGCGTAAGAAGAACAGGGTATTTCCCTGGTGCTTTTGGCCTGTACACTTTGGCCGCAAGTTTTATGCCATCTCTCATTGGAATCCAAACATCTTCAATAAGAATATCCTGATTTTCTCCCACTTCTGCGTAAAGGGTAGCGGAAGGAAAAATACAAGTCACTATAAGCGTCACGAACAATATATAGTTGAGCCACTTATGACTTTCCAGAAATCTCATCTGCTCTCCTCCTTGCATGATCGTGAATTCAACGGTCTATACAATTATAGAGACAGAACGCATCTAGATAAATGGCATCCTATTGGGAGTCAATCCTTATTTTTCTTGATCAAACGCGCCATCCTTGTTCGTCCTTATTACAAAGAATGCACAATAAAATAACACCAGCATATAGTACTATTATCCAAAACACTCCATTTAGGGCCGACTCCTTTGCCGGCCCTCTTTCATTTTGTTTTAAGGTCATCCGTTAATAATCGAGAATGACATCAATCGTTTTGAAGGCCACAAAATAAGCTGCTAACGAATTAATGGCTTCATCCAATCCAAAAACGAAACCTGCGCTCCCTAAAATAAACAGATTAAAAAACATGACACACTGCCCAATAGAAAAACGCGTCTTTTTACTGATTAGGATAGCGATAACTTCTGTTCCGTCTAAAGCCCCTCCGTAACGGATGATTATCCCTACCCCTATCCCCAATAGAATCCCTCCCGCCATGACGGCGATAACCGGATTTTGGGAGAGGACAGGCAAAGGTTCCAAGAGGAACGTTCCTATTGCCAACAGAAATAGCGAGTATAGGCTAAGGAAAGCAAATTGCTTGCCTAGGAGATTATACCCTAGGAGTAAGAATGGGAGATTTAGAATTATAAGAAGAATCCCAAGTTTATAATCGGTTAAATAGGATAGCATAATGGCAATGCCTACAAAGCCACCATCTATTACATGATTTTTCACGAGAAGCAGCTCCAACGCAATACTTACAAGCAAGGCACCAAAAAAAAGAACGATCCCGCTTTTATAAAGAGGTATCCTCGAGGATCGGCGATTGGATATAAATTGTGCACGGTATAGGAACATAAAATTCCCCTTGTCCTTTGTATTGGATAAGCTCTATCTAACGGTACTTAAATATATGCACAATAGCTCAGGAAAATCATCCTGCCATGAAAAATGGCACAAAAAGGTTGGTATTATAAAAATATAGTTGACAGATAATTATTAATATTTATAATAATTATTAAACAGGAGGTGCTAGATATATGGAGTATGTCATGATTGCCTTTGCTTTCCTAGCCTTTACATCACTGGGAATCGCAACCGTCATAGGAGTTAAATCTCCTTCTGATTAACTTCCGTCTAGCATCTTGGTAAAACTGATCCTGCAAGCTCAAAGCGGACAAGGAGCCCTCTATATACGAATAGAGGGTTTTCTTGCTGTTTGGAATTGCGTTCACAAAAAGAAAGGGATAAGCTTAACTCAGACAGAAAAAGCTGTAGAGGAGTGTTCGTGATGAAATATAGGCAATTAGGAAAAACAGGTTTAAAGGTTTCGGTCGTTGGTTTAGGAACTTGGCAATTTGGAGGTGAATGGGGGAAGGATTTTTCCCAAAAGGAAGTAGATGAAATCATCCAAACATCTAAAGATGTGGGCATTAACTTTATTGATACAGCGGAGTGCTACGGAGATCACCTCTCTGAGAAATTCATCGGAGAATCCGTAAAAGCAACTCGGACCGATTGGCTGATAGCCACTAAATTTGGACACCATTTTCACGGCTTGATGAATCGGGACAGGGATTACTCCGCCCAAGGAATGATTGCTCAGCTAGAAGCCTCCCTTAAAGCTTTACAAACCGATTACATAGATCTCTATCAGTTTCACTCCGGGCCTGACGAGGCTTTACGCAATGATGATTTATGGACGGCACTGGAAAAGCAAGTTCAGGCAGGAAAAATTAGGCATCTCGGAATTTCCATTGGGAAAACATTAGATCATGAAAAGCAACTGCAAATCGCAAGTAAGCTTCCGGTCGAAACCGTGCAATTAGAATACAATCGATTGCACCTTTTGCCTGAAGAAAAAGCGTTGCCTTTGTGTGAAGAGCATCAATACGGCGTGTTAGCCCGCGTTCCTCTGGCCAGCGGGTATTTAAGCGGAAAATACGCTCCAGGAGCCTCCTTTGCAGCTAACGATGTACGCATTCACCATAATCGGGAAGAGGTAAAACGAAAGCTGGAAGAAGTGGAAAAAATCAAAAAGGAAGAGGTTCCCAAAGGGATAGACATGTCTCAATGGGCGCTAGCCTGGTGTTTACGCCATCCTGCGGTAACTATGGTTATTCCAGGCTGCAAAAGTCCCCAGCAGGTGGTCGCTAACGCGAAAGCTTCTGAGATTGCCGAATTCGTTCATCAAAACCATCCGCAAGCTGTAGAAAACGTCTGATCCAACTACTTAAATAAAGGAGTACTCCGGGATCATCATCCGGGTACTCCTTTTAAAGAGTTTACCTATACTCCACCCGTCCAGCCTTTCGTCTCTTCAAATCAGCCATTTTAGCAATAGCTTGAAGTACCTTTTCCTCATACTTGACTTCGTATGGTATCTCAATCAATCCTTTTTCCTTATCACGCAAGAAAAATAAAGACATGGTTTCCACGAATTTTCCTTGATTAAGGCTTTCATAGGCTAGCTTGTATAGGTAAAGCTGAGTCTTATATTTGCTTATGAGGTCAGTAAGCCGATTAGTCCGGTTCGTCTTTAGATCAATAATTTGCAGTCCATTATCACTGCGGGTAATTTTATCGATCGTACCGATAATATACACCCCGTTCAGGTTCAATTCGAAGCTCCATTCATTTTCAACCGGTACACCAATGACAGCTTGATCTATGCCCCGATAGCTATCCACCATGGATTCTAGTGCTTTTTTATAGAGTCGAACGTTCAACCCTTCTACCAGGTCCAAAGCTTCTCGCACGGCTTTATCCCTATCCCAACCCGCATCGATCCATTCGCAGACGCGATGAACGAGAGTACCCAATTCACCTGCATCGATCCCGCTGAACTCCCCTTCTTCCGAGGCTTCCTTCAGCCATTCCGGATTGATTTTCAGGATGTGTCTTTGATAATAGGTTTGCGGGTTATCCATAAATTCCATCACTTCGGTAACGGAAAAGGTAATGGGCATGGCTCGTTCCCAGGATTGGGTGGGTCCAGGGTATTCCCTTGTGTCCAATTCTATAATTCTCTGGTGTACATGATTAGGAATAATGGAGAGGACAGCTTCTCCACCGTACCCATCCATCTGCCCCAGCGCATACTGTAACATCTTATACCAGGTTGTACCCGATTCCTCTTCCGTTTCCTTGCCGCTTCCTGCTGATGCGGATAAAACTAAGTAATCCCTCGCCCGAGTGGCTGCTACGTAGAAGAGACGTTTTGACTCTTCCAGTGCCTCATCTTTTAATTTAGCGTTCAGAGCTTTAAAGAAGGGCGATTTGATTTCCTGTTCCTGATGAGGATGCTCCGTATCGTCTTTTTTGTAGCTTACCAATAGCCGATGTTCTTTATGAAAACGCAAACTTCCCCGATCAGGCTGCAGCCGCTTGCTTAGGTTGGGAACAAATACGACGGGGAACTCCAGTCCTTTTGAGGCATGCACCGTCATGATATGGACACAATCGCCCTCCTCCAATTCGACCTCTGCCTCCCCTTCTTTTTCAGAGAGCTCAATTAGTCGATTGATTTGGTTAAGCATCTGGTCAATAGAACCATTATAAAGTCCTTCTAATAACCGGATGAGCTTTTCCACATTTTTAGTTTTCTGCAAGCCATTGGGTTGAAGCAGACAAATCAGACGCAAGCCGCTGTCCTCAAATAGGTTGAATAGCGCTCTTCTTATCCCCGTTTGATGCGTGTAAGGAATCCACTTTTCAAAAAAGGCATAGAATCGATCAAGCTTCTCGAGCAGATCATGCGGTAGTCCCCTATCTTGATACCCCTTTTCATAGAGGAGAGCAGAAAGAGGGAGACCGGCCTCTTTCTTTAGGCTATGGAGTTCAAACAAGTCGTTAATGGTCAGGCCGAAAAGAGGGCCCCGCAGAATCGAGAAGATATATAACTCTTCCCAAGGACGATTGATCCACTGGAGGAACGTGAGGAAATCGATCACTTCCTGTTTTTCATAAAACCCGATCCCTCCGTAAACCACATAAGGGATATTTCGTTTTTGCAGCGACATCTCCAACTGAGTCAATTGCGTACGGCTGGGTATTAAAATCGCCATATCACTCCAACCCGGTTTGACCCAGCTTTTGGTCTTTTCCCGGTATACCTTCGTGACTCCTCCTTGATAGACATCTACCATTCGGCTAGTTATGGAGTCATACTCATCGACTGGTTCTCCGGGATCGGACTCCGAATCCTGGGGGTCAGGCTCGCTGATTTTCAGCAATTCCACCCGGCGCTCGCCTTCCACCTCTGAATCCCGATGGGCAATCAGAGGAGAATAATGAATTTTATACGGAAGGTCACTTGGTTCTGAACCTAAAATGTTGGCAAAGATTTGATTAATAAAATCGATAATCCCTTGGCTCGTCCGGTAATTTACGGACATATCGATCAAGGACTCGTCACTGCCGTAAACAGCCGCTTCTTTCATATATTCCTTCAGCAAGCTTACGTCTGCCCCTCGGAATCGGTAGATGGATTGCTTGCCATCGCCTACGATGAACCTGTAGGCTGGCTGGATCCGTTGCAGCATCTGCATTTGCAGAGGATTTGTATCCTGGAATTCGTCGACCATGAAATGCTTATATTTTTTTCGGCATTGGCCGGCTACTTGGACATCAGACAGCACATCTACCCCTTTTCGCTGCAGATCAGAGAAATCCAGAACCCCACGGTCCCGTTTGATGCGTTCATAGCGCTGATGGAACTCGTGCACCAGATCAGCGAAGAGGCGAATAATAACCTTTAGTTCATCAATGCTCTCTTGAGTTAAATTCGGGTGATCCTCCCAAAAGCTTTTCACCGGCGACCAAACCGATTTGATAAAATGATAGAGCTCTGGCGCATGAGTTTTCCAAGCTCCTGCAAGGGCTGGGATCGCCTCCTGGCATTCGCTGTACCAATGAGCCGGAGATTGTACTGCATTATCGCCCATTCCTTCCAATAGCGCAATGATCCGTCGGAGGTGGGCAGGCGTCTCGCTTGTGCTTTTCTTTTTACCTTTGCTTTCTTTCTCTTCCCGCATCGCTAAGCCGTGCTTCAATGCTTGCAGGTGATGGGGTGCCTGCAGGCAAAATTCCGCCATCAGCCTTTGCTTCTCCGAGTATTCCATCTGAAGAGGGATATCAATAATGGTTTTCGTATCAAAGGCTTGCTTCAAATCGAAATAGGCGCTTTCCCGCAACTGCGCATAGACCTCTTGGATACTGCTCTGTAGCGACGCTTTGCTATAAAAGGCAAAAAGAGGCTGAGTTGCCTGATCCACTTTTGGATCTTCCCACATCTCATCCAGGATGCCTGCTTGCAGCAGCTTGGACTCGACATCATCCAAAATGGCAAAGGAAGGCAGAACATCAGCTTCAAACGCATGTTCTTGAAGCAACTTCTGGCAGAAGCTATGAAAGGTGGTAATCGGTGCACTGGCCAGCCCTTCAATTTGCTCCGTCCAAAATTGAAGGGCGTGCTCTTGTTCCTTCCCCTGATAAATCCTAGTGGCTTCTTTTTTCTTTGCATGCAGGGCCTGAGAGATCCGCTCCCGCATTTCCCGGGCGGCCTTCTTGGTGAAGGTAATCGCAACAATCTGTTCCACCCCCGCCCCCATTGGATAAGGGTGACCCTCCAGGATGCTTGTTAATTCATTTTCGCAAATGTAGACATAGCGTTCCGTTAAGACTCTTGTTTTACCAGAGCCCGCCCCGGCGGATATGACCACCAGGGGGTGCTCACTGGTAACAGCACTGACCTGTTGCGGGTTAAACCCTGCCTCTACTAGCTGTCGCTTTTTGACTGCAGCCATACTCCTATCAACCAAACTCATCCTACACCTCCGACTCTTCCAGCTGTGACTTGGTAATCCGACAGACCGGCTTATATACGCAGGACTTAGAACACCTTAACGGCTTAACGGAAAAATCGCTTTGCATTCCTTTCCATAGCTCCCCAATCCGTTTCTTAATGCCATACTTATTAAAAATAGTATTAGCGTCCATGTCTTTTTCTTTATTTGCCCAGCCACTAACCTTGAATTTCGATCCTTTACCTGCGTGCTTGCCGTCCCACACGGCATTGGAGGCTCGCCTACCGGGGTCTTTCATCGAAATATAGCTTCCTCCATAGGCGCGCGCCCCGCCAAACTCCTCCTCCAACGCCCAGATGTACATAAGCAGCTGGAGCTTCAAGCCGTTCGTCGCTTCTTTCTCCAATTGGATGGAAACACTTTTCCCTGACTTGTAATCGTACACTGTAAAGCCGGTTCCATCCCAATCAACACGGTCGATTTTTCCTCTGATCATCAGGGTGGTTTGGGTTCCGTCCAATTCTATGTGCAGCTCTTTCATGATTTCCTTTTCCAGATGGGCGATTAGCATCTCGTGCAACTCTTCATTTTGCCAAAAGTAATAGCGTTCGGCTGACCACCATTTTCGGATATTTCGCCAAAGCTCATCCCGTTCGCTTTTCAGCTGAATGGCCGAAAGGTGACTATTTTTCTCTTCGACCTTGTTCCATAAGGTTTGGAAGGTCTTGATTAACGTTTCTTCAGCTTGAGCTTGCAGCCCATTTTGGGTGAAATGGGAGAATGGTGTATTGACCAAGCCGAGGTTCTCATAAAATTGTTCGATAAACCGATGTTGGGCCGAACCCTTTTCTTTAACATCCAGCTCGATCATCCGTTGAAGGGGTTCCCCCACTTGCAAAAGATCTTCCATAGCATACTTAAACCCGCACGCCGCATACCTTTCCAATGCTGTCACGGTTACGGTACCGCTATAATGGGCCTGCTGTCCTTCCACCCATTTGGCAGTCAATAGCTCAGAACCTGTTTCCAAACGGTCCAAGTGGATCTTGGCCTCTGCTATAATTGACGGGAATTCTTTTACAGTCCTCTTGAGCCCCGCATGGTAGGCCAGCTTCTCTAGCTTGTCTTGCTCGTGGTAGAAGACGTATTCCCCATTCGCCATTCGGCTCATCCGCCCCGAAGCCCCAAAAGTAAGTTCTTTTTTATATTTCCGGTTTTCTGCGATAAGTGCTTTTACCGCGTCCCTCGGAATGGTTGCGGCAGCAGCACGGGCCTGACCAAGTACTTTCACTTTGCGGTTTTTAATATATTTGGAAGGGAGCAAAGGGTTTTTCTCATCTACTCCCACCACATAAGAAAAAGTTAAATACGGAGCCAAAAAAGAAAGCTGACGGAAAAGCACATCCTGCATTTTCTGAAAGGTAGCTTTGTCCGGTTGACCATACGGAAACTTCTGATGCTCCAGGTCACTTTCCTGGAAATAGCCTTGCAGCTTAAATGAATTGGGGAACACCCCGTCATTCATGCCGAGGATAAACAATTGCTCTCCTGAAAATAAACCCACGTCGCTAATGGAATAAAGAGACAATCCATTAACTGGGGATCGATCCTGATAGATTTTTTCTTTCTGCAGTCCCTCCATAAACCAGTCCTTAAAGGTAAAGTAATAGACGGGCATCGCCATTAAGCCCATAGCATGAAGTTCTTCCCTCTTGTCCTGGGCTAATCCCAGCAATTGATCGTAAGCCTTCCATTCCGTACATACTCTCTGAAGAAGTTCGGTTTGGCCCGATTCAAGATGCCTTCGCCAAAACGCTGGAAGGCCGAGGCCCTCTAGAAAATGCACCAACTGCATCAAATAGTTCTCTAATGTATCCTCATCAGCAAGCTGGGAACGAAGGCCAATAAACCCATGGAAGATTGATTCGACTTCCTCAGGCAAAGCCGCATCCCCAGAGAGGTAATCTCGCTTATAGTTCGTGTACTGTTGGGGAGTGACAAACAAAAGGCGCAGAACACTGTCCAATACTTCGAGCTTCTCCCACGTGTCCCTGTAATCCCGATCATCAAGTACCATGGCTAACAGGCGAAAAAGCTGAGTGCACGATAAGGAAATCGAAGACGGCTGCTTGATCGGTATGGATCGCTTGTCAGCGATTCGCATCCAATCATCCAGATAGTTTTCTTCATCTGCCAGCAGGACACCAAACCGGCTAAACCCTTCTTCCCCCGCCTGTTGACAAATCAAGTCCAACACCCCGTGGATTTCTTCTTCCTGAGTGGTGGCCTTTATTACTCTTTGATGCTTAAGCATAGGCTTAGAACGCGGCCCTGTTCCATGCTCCAAAAACCCCATGCTCTTTAAGCGATGTGCAGTCTCCGTCAGGATCGGTTCTCCAGGAAGCTGCGGTAAATAAACCGTAACAGGGATATTCAAGCGGATGATGGACTGCAGCAATTGGTATTGTAAGGGATTCAGATCAAAGAAGCCATCAATCACCAAGTGACCAATAGGCATGAAAGAAGTGGCCTGTGCCGATTGAATCGAAAAGTTTTCAGGGTCAAAAAAACCTTGCTTCAGCCATTTTTCTTCATAGCTATTAAATACCGCTGCCATTTGCTGAAGCCTAGGAGGCAGTTGGTCTAATGTCCAAGCCATGCGCTTTAATTGCCCATAAGTATGGGAGTAGGCTACGGCCCTATTCTTTGTTTCCTCCATACCTTTTCTGCTCGCATGTTCCCGCAGCATGATTTCCTGTATCAGGATCCGTCGCTGTTCATCAGTTATTTCAAAATAGGGTTCTCCAGCTAGCTCATGGACCCACTTCTCCATATCGTAAAAGGTAGCGAACGCTACTCCTGACTGTCTTTTCTGAGCCACTCGCACCCACTTTTTGGACGGAAGTACATAATATACAGGCTGCCCCGTTTTCTGCTGCAGCTTATGCCAGCTCTTTAATCGGTTTGTATAAGCGATTTCGGTTATTTTGGACCATTTTAATGCCAATTGGCGCACATGATTCCCCTCCCGAAAAATAGAATAGAAAAACGCCTCCACCCAACCCCGGAGGGTTCAGGCGGGGCGAGTCCACTTGATCGTATAGCTTCATCTTATCACATCTTTATAAAAGCTGCTTCCAAGAAGCCCCATCTTCAAACGATTGCTTAGCTTTTATGAGCAATTGGTCGCTTGAGGATCATTATTATGATCACGCCTATCAAACCTGCAAATAGAATAAGACTCATGCGGTCCCCTCCTCTTTCTTTGCTAGCGATAAGATAATGATCGTACTGATAATGCATAGTGTCCCTAGCCAATCTATGGGACCAAAACGAACTTGGAGCCAAATGACCGATAGGAAAGCTGCCGACAACGGCTCAATACAAGCCAGCACGCTCGTTTCTGAGGCTGTCAGATAATGTAAGCTTTCAAGGTAACAGTAGAAAGGAATGACTGTACCAAACAAAATAATAAAAATGACCGCAAAAAACGACGGAACAGACCACTGCCCTTCAAAGATCCATGGAGGGTGGATAAAGCTAAAACCGAACCCTCCAATCAGCATCGCCCATCCAATGACAATCGTGGAACCCCATTTCGCCAGAAGCTGTTGGGGCTGTAACGTGTAGAATGCCAAGGCCACCGCAGAGGAAAGCCCCCAAAACAAAGCCCAACCTGAAATGGATAGACTCTGAATATTCCCATGTGTAACCAAAAGAAAGGTCCCCACTACGGCTAATATGACAGCTATCATTTCTTTTAAAGTAGGTACCCTTTTTAACCGAAAAGCTAGATAACAGGTAATAAGGACCGGTGCTAAGTATTGAAGCACCGTTGCTGTAGCAGCATTTCCGCGAAGAATAGCGGCAAAATAAGTATATTGAACAGCCAGCATACCTAGAATCCCTAGCAGGATGAGCTGAAAGCGGTCCTGGCTATTCTTCCAAATTCCCCATGCCCGTTGCCCTTCTTTTCGATATGCGATTGCTAATAATATAACGCTGGCTAACAGCAAACGTGTTACCACAAGCCAATTGACGCTAAAGCCCTGCTGCTGAAATAAAAATTGAGCCACTGTGCCGGAAACTCCCCATAAAGTCGCGCCCGTAAAGACTAGCAGCATGCCTCTTGTTCTTGTATCCGATAAGGTCATTCTTTCGGAAATCATATACTACCCTCCACCCATGTCGTAACCTTTTATGTTTTTTATAATTACGGACAATCATTATGTAAATATATCAAAATTTCAACAGAACGGCTATCATCTGCTGCGCATGCCATTCGGCAATCGGTGCATATAAAAACCTATCCATCATGTGAGGATAGGTTTTTCCTAATCTTTATATTACATTACGTCGGTTATTATAAATCTGTATCCTTCGCCAAATGACATTATTACTCCTTGTTTCTTCCTGAAAGACTTCGTCAGGGTTTACAGTAACCCGGAGATAGTAAATACCGTCCGGGACATCAGTCACGTCAATCCATTGGCCGTATACGCTATAATCATAATCCTCGGCCCAGCCGGGGGTTAAGCCAAATATCTTGCGTTTGCAAGAACGATAACGCTTCTCATAAGATGGACCTTGATAATAACGCTGATCCAACCGAAATTCGTCCCCTACACAAAAAGAAACCTTATCTGTCGCAGCTACTGTATCACCGATTCCTCCCGTATACGGATGAACCCGACATAGATCATAGTTTGCCATGTGGGCAATATGCCAATGCTTGTGTACGGGGTGATAGACCATACATTGTTTCATCCTGATCGACTTTGTTGATCCATCACTAAAAAATATCGTTTGGTAACCAGCCGCTTTACCTTTACCAGGACAAGCCCTGCTAGAATCAACGCGCCTTACTTGTAGAGGGCCTCTTCCGATATTTCCGATGGCCTGACTAAAACGAAGACGGTGTCTTGTCTGCCCGCCCTCCTCAATGGTTTCCATCCGCAAATCACTTGGGGGGAGAGGAATTAAATCGGGAAGCTGGGCAATTGCATTTATAGAACCTTTTTTCATCATTCAGCTCCTCATTTTGTCGTATATTGATAACCTACACAACAAGATGAGAATTGGTGAACGTTGACTTATTTAAAGGAAAGCCCATCTATTTTTTGGTTGCCTGTATGGCGACAAAAATATCCTTATAGTATGAATCGATTTCTTTGATCTGAAAACCCGCTCGCTCAATTTTTGACACGGTGTTACGATTCAACTCACACCCATCGCATAGGCGGCTCCAAGCTGGAGTCAGCCAATCCTGCAGCTTACCAAGATATTTGTTATCTAACCTAACATGTTCAAAGAAAAGGACTTGGGCATGAGGCTTACAGACTCGCTTGACTTCTTGAAGAGCCAGCTCAGGATGTGGAATGGTGCAAAAAACGAGTGTAGCTACTACAGAATCAAAATAGTTATCCGGAAACGGCAAACTCTCGGCACTTGCGTCTAAAATTTCAATGGCTACCTGGGCTTGATTCTTTTTTTTAATAGATTGCTCCCTCATAAGCCTGCCCGGTTCAATTGAAATAACCTTCTCGACATTGTGATAATACGGGAAGTTTACCCCCGTCCCAGACCCCACTTCTAACACGAGGCCACTTGCTTTCGATATTAGCTCTTGGCGAATCGCCTTGAACCTTCTCCGTTCCAAGGGGCCCATTAATAAGTCATAATAGGATTGAAAAAATCTGCTCACTTCGGCACCCTCCTGTTTCTGTTTTTACCATTAAGTACCGCTCATTTCCTGCGAAGGGCTTTCCATATAACCGAGGGATGAAACAGTGTATTCGCTGGTCTCAGTAAATTCATGACATAGACAAAGGCATTATAAATATCCGTATCCTGAGAAGACCGTTGGAATATACGTTTGGTGTACCATTGGAGGAACGTGAGTCCCATAGGTTTGTTTCCTGTCACATGGCGATGGCGAAAATCTTCGATCAAAATCATAAGCCATACTGGGTCAATGATTTTAGATATTTTTCGGAAATACCGAGAGGCTAGGTCAGATGAAATTCCCCTCCCCTGTTTCCAAGCCTTTTGAAGGCATTGGTCCAGCGCAAGAGCTTCCATAGCCGCAACAGACATGCCTTGTCCAAAAACAGGGTCGAAGCGGCATAGGGTATCACCAAGAAACAAAAATCCCTTAGGAAAATTCTGTAGTTTTTCATATCGATAGCGAATCATATATGGAACTTTATATACCTGGATATCGGAAAGAGGCTCTGATCCCTGAAGTTCCTGGTAGATGGTATCTTGGGACAATTTCTTGGTCATTTCGATGAATTCCTTGGCATTCCGAGGCAAGGGGCGATCTTCATCTTGATCATAATCAAATAACGTGACAATATAGCGATTTCTCTCCGTACGGGATAAAGCAGCTCCTGCTTTTTCCGCGGGGGGTGATGGGTACACCATGAGGACGGACCAATCTCGTTTCTTCTCAGGTTTCAGCTGATAGGTTTGACTGATATAACGAAGGTTAATGGTTACCTTCTCTACAGGACAGATATAGCCCTGATCGATAAACCATGTTTGAAACCTTGAACCATAGCCGCTCGCATCAATGACGAGCTCAGCAGATAAATCGGTAGGTACAGGTGAGCCTTCCTCTTGTACCTGAAGTCCTTTAATAACCTTCTCGCTTGCATGAAAGATAGGGCGTAAAGCCTTTGTTTGATATCGGATCAGTATATGAGGATTTTGTTCTACTTGGTTTCTGATATGACCTTCCAAAAACGGACGACTTTGAAGAAGGATGGACAAGTCCCCTTCGAATCTCTTCTTCCAGACGCCATGATGGAACCATTTTAAATCCCGCGTTCCATTAATAAGAACCGAACCGTTGCCCAGCATGGCCTGGCCAATTCCGGGAAAAAGCTGCTCTAATGCTTCTTCTCCCCTTTTCAGCAAAACATGAAGATGATACCCTTGCGGAACTTGTTTTCTCGGTTCTTTACCAAGAGGTCTGGCTCCCTGTTCCAATACTGTCACCTTTTCAAAATATCTGGACAACACTTGAGCCGCACATAATCCGCCGATTCCTGAGCCTATAATGACGGCGTGCGACCCCATTCTTCGTTTTTCAAACATGTTCCCTTGCTCTCCTTGCTGATGATCTATTTTTTCCATTCTTTCAAAAGTGCATAGGCCTCCTCGGCCATGCGTTTGAATCCTTCCCGGTTAGGATGTACCCCATCCGCATTATACCGGGACAGAATTCCTTCCGCTTGCGGGTCCAACAGAGCAGAATAAAAATCGATCACCCCAAGATTCCTTTCTGCCGCAAAAATTCTCATCCCTTCACGATACTGCCTTAGCAATAATTCCTCTGCTTGATAGTCAAGAGGAATAGGCAGACCGATTACCACAGCAGCAGGGGTTTTCGCTTGCAATTCTTCAACTATAGCTGTTAACTCCTTGCCGGCTTGTTCGACCGTTATTCCTTCAAATGCATCATTGGTTCCGCCTGTAACAATGACAAGATCCGGCCGATCCTGAATCACTTCCGGAACCCTCGCTCTCATATCAGCTAAGCATTCGCCATTGACTCCGTGATTCATCACCCTACAAGACAACAGTTCTCCTAAAGCGTAAAGCCATGAATAAGAAGGTCCGAAGGGAAAACCCCACGTATTGGAATCTCCCAATCCAGCGATTTTCATTATAATCCCCACTTTCACTTTATAACTTCTCCCGATCTTGTGATGCCATTAACTATTATAATACTATCCAGGTGACATAAAAAAGAAGAGGAGTCAAGTATTATACCTGACTCCTACTTTTATGCAAGACGGTTCATCTCATCTAGGACCCAAACGGATAACTTCTCGCTTTTTCCTGAATGGAAATCCATTTCACCGTAGTAAACTCTTCAAGTGCCCATTCTCCGCCGTGCCTGCCAATTCCGGAATCTTTTTCCCCGCCAAAGGGTACCATCGGTTCATTATTCACAGTTTGATCATTGATGTGAATCATCCCTGTTTTAATTTGCATTGCCACCTTTAGCGCTCGTTCATGAGAGCTAGAAAAAACGGCCCCGCTTAATCCATATTGGGATTCATTAGCTATTTGAATTGCATCTTCTTCATTTTCAGCGCGTAAAATCAAGGCGATGGGACCAAAAATTTCACTTTGAGCAATGCTCATCTTATTGTGTACATCTGTCAGGACAAACGGCTTAACTACATTTCCATCAATTTTTCCTTCCAGAGACAGCGTTGCACCCTCCTGTAGTCCCTCTCTTAACAGCTTCTGAATAGTCCTGACCTGCTTTTGATTAATTAAGGGACCGATAACGGTCTCATGATTAAAGGGGTCGCCTGATTTTAGCCTGGATGTTTTCTTAATGAAAGTATCAACAAACTCATCATAAATCTTTTGGTCAACAATAATGCGGTTAATCGCCATGCAAATCTGTCCTTGGTGCAGAAATTTCCCAAACACGGCGGAAATTGCGGCTTGCTCGATATCCGCATCATCAAGAACGATAAAAACATTGTTGCCGCCAAGCTCAAGGGAAACTTTTTTCAAGTTTTCCCCGGCTACCCGAGCAACCTTCCTGCCTGCTTCTGTTGAACCCGTAAATGAAATAATTCTCGGGATGGGGTGTGCAATAAAAGAGTCGCCAATATCTTGGCTAGAAGCGACAATCACACTGATGAGGCCGCGAGGAATTCCCGCGTCTTCGAATATCCTTGCCAGTAGAAGGCCACCACTAATAGGAGTGTCGAGAGATGGCTTAATGACTACTCCATTTCCTGTAGCCAATGCAGGAGCTAACGAACGCATGGTTAAGGATAAGGGAAAGTTCCAAGGCGTAATGACACTGACTACCCCTAATGGTTCCCGCACTATCATATTTCTCTTTCCAGGGACGATGGAAGAAAATAGGCGAGTTTCCATCTGAAAAGGATACATCGCTGCCTCATTGGCTAAATGAATCGAAGCAGATACTTCCATATTGGCTTTTAGTCGTGTACTTCCTGATTCTTTAACGAGAATATCTACAATCTGTTCTCTTCTTGACTCAAGTAATTCTGCTGCTTTCCTAAAAATTCTTTCTTTCTGATAAGCTGAGGTTTGTGCCCAATCCCTCTGGACCCTTTCGGCTTCTGCATAGGCAAGATCTACATCTTCCCTTGTGGCCATTTTTATTTTTAGCAACTCTTCCATTGTATAAGGATTTTGCACCGAAAGAACGCGCTCGCTCGATCCTTCTCGCCATTCTCCACCGATAGGGGATACTGACCATTCAACAAAATTTGTCATTGAGTCCTCTCCTAGCTATTAATCTACTTTAATCACGTCTAAATCTTCCGGTACAATAACCACACCCGAGAATGTCTCCGAAGCCTCTTTTAATGCAATGCTTGCATCTGCCTCCGGCAAGAAGTGAGTAAGTACCACTTTTTTAACCCTTGCTCTTTCCGCAATTGTACCGGCCTGAGCAGGAGTGCAATGCTCCTTTTGAAGATTGTTCCAAATCCTGTCAAGGGCCGCACTTTTTCTTCCTGTCGTCAGACCTGCATTTTGAATAAGGATGTCCGCCCCTTCGGATAATTCGACGATCTCTTCATTCGGAGCTGTATCACTGGATATAACCACAATTTTTTGACCGATATCAAAACGGAAGGCATATGTCGGAACGTTATGTACCATGCGGGCAGTTGTAATAGGGTATGGCAGTGGGTTTTCCATTAACTTACCGGGTTCACTGATTTCGATTATTTTCACATCTAGAATTCCGGCTCCCGAACGTCCGAGTGAACAGCGATAATCTATATCGAAGGAGTACATTTCTAGTATTCTTTCATGAAAAGCCTTCGTACCTTTAGGACCGATAATAGTCAGTTCGGATCTTCCTTGACCCCAGCCGCCTAGCAAAAACTGGCCATATCCTAACGTATGATCTGAATGAAGATGAGTTAGGATCAAATATTTGATGGATTCGGGTGCGATCCCGGCTTTCATCAATTGGGCAGTCGTACCTTCCCCACAATCCACTAAGATGGTATCTTTACCGATATTAAGAGCCTGTGCGGGCTGCGACCGGTTTAAATTCGGGCGCGGACTCCCTGTTCCTAACATGACAACGGATATTTCTGACATCGTAAACATCTCCTTTTATCCAGCTACATTTGGGAAAAAATAATAAGATTTAAACCTGCTATGAAAATGATGAAACTGGCAATTTTCCTTGTCATTGCATGAGGAATGTGCTCATACCATCTCAACCCAAGAATCGTACCCGAAAATACGATGATAGAGCCCAATAAGAAATAGGTATATAGCTCACCATGAAAATCCCCATTTAAAACGTGCAAAATGACGGTGAACAGGTCAGTACATAAGAATGAGGCTTGAAGATTCGCATTATAAACGAATTTATCCCGGTGATATAAAAGAAAATAAAAGACAAAAAACGGACCTCCAATGGCAAAAACCCCTCCAATGAAACCGCCAATAAAACCCACGAAAATACCTGCGTTGCGCATGTTAAGGTCGGAACCCGCAACGGGATTCTGCTTACTTGCCAATAGGTAAATAACCATGCCGACCAGAACGAATCCAAGCCATTTTTTCATATCGTCCATGTTGCCGAAATAACTTAATATAAAAAAAGATAACACTCGGCCTGCTAGGGCTGGCACCAAAACGAATAATAAGCTTTTTACATGAACGTGCTTGAAGTACTTGATAAATATCTTAAGGCTTATCACTACGGCTAATGAAACAATAAGCAAGGTACTGTCTTGGAGACTGATCAACATGGGCAGAAAGCCCATGGCAAAAAGACCGAAACCAATACTGCTAGATGCTTGTATAAAGCTTCCTATGAATAAAATAAGCAAGATTCCTAAAAGTTCCCACACTCATCGCTTCACCTCTTTTCACTTATTCAAGCGTGTATTTTAAACCGTTAGAGCTGCTCGCTTAAAACTTTGTCTCTCATTTCATCTACTATTTGATTAAGTTCAGACTGTAGTACTTTTCCCTCTACAACCCCTTTAGTTGTCCATAATAAGTGATTTAGGAAAGAAACATAAGGGTTATCCGCTTGTTGGGTCATTTCGTGCCATAAGGCTTCCAATTGCTTTTGAGTGGGCTCTTTTAAATCCTTATCATTCATTTCAACTAGATCGTAGACTTTTTTGCTCCATAGCTCGAAATCAAACATTGCTCATTCCTCCTTTAGGGTTGGACCTGCCATTCGAAGATGGCAGACCCGATAAATTCTTCTCAGCCAATTTTAGGGAATGGAGCAATGCGCTCTGCTCCTAATAATTCCATGTCACGAGTCATAATTTTTATCGTATTCTCAAGCTTGGTTGACTGTAGCTTTAACAAGTGACGACGTTTTGCAGCATCGCCGCAATGTTTGATCATGATATCCCGACCTACGGCAATATGTCTAGGCTCGTCCGCTACCACACTTTTTTCAATATCCGACCGCAAATCCTCAGGCAAAATGGAATAAGTAATACTCTCCTCTGGGTTTAACGTTCCATAACCAAATAGAAACACTAAAATGGGTTCACCTGTGCACTGCAAGGCAAGAGCAATCTCCGCTGGATCATCATAATTACTGGTAAGCTGGAATTGCTTGATGACTTCTGGGCTCACTTCGTAATCCTGTAGCCTGGCACTTCCTCCATAGTGCTTGGCCCACTGGCTCCAAATCCGCTGATGCTGCACTTCATCAATGATTTGTTGCGCCAAACGGATCCGAATTCCTATAGTTTCGGGATCTGATTCCAACATCACGATTTGCTTCGAAGGAGGGTGAACCCCATTATAAAATTCTCTCCAAGCGAGACGAGCTGACAATTCCAGCAATCCTTTTCTCTTGGCTTCCTCATCTAACTCCACCACACGCCAAGCGTCTTTACGAAAGAACGCTTCTCCGAACATTTCCGATCTGCGAATAAGTCTCTGTGCAAACTCCTCCGGAGACCATGCCATCACTTCCTCATCTGTTAATTCCTCATACTTTGGCAATTCAACGAAACTGATCATCCCAATCTCTCCTCATCACTTAAATTTAATGTTAATGATTCGCCACAAACATAGGGGGCTCTTCAGAAATTGCTGTTTTTTGCACCGATGGCGGACGTAGAAACAGTAGTGTCGTAACCACCCCTGAAGCTACTAGTATAGCGGCGAAATAAAAGGCATTATCAAAGCTTTGCGTCGTGTCAACAATATAGCCTGTAATGATAGGCGCAAAGATACCTGGAAGCGTCTGGAATACTTGCAATACTCCAGCCTGGGATCCTGCTTGTTTCGGTACGGTATCTGCAATGACAGGCCCTACCGTTCCACCGGCGCAAGCATTGGCCAAACCGGCAATCGTGAGTAATATAATCGCATGTACAGCGGACTCTACCCTAACAACCATGGTGAGAGATACCACGACCACAGCAAACCAGCCTGCTGCCCAGTAAGCCCTTGCCACTCTTTTGCTGCCAGTCCATTTAAATAAGCCATCGGAGATCCTGCCTCCAACCATCATTCCAAATGCCGCACCTAACCAAGGAAACATA
This sequence comes from Ammoniphilus soli, assembly GCF_040813775.1. Lineage (NCBI taxonomy): Bacteria > Bacillati > Bacillota > Bacilli > Caryophanales > Paenibacillaceae > Ammoniphilus > Ammoniphilus soli. The sequence continues at coordinate 349,354 of NZ_JBEGDL010000002.1, read as the reverse complement.
AGGGCAAATCCCATCGACTGTAAACTTAAGCCTCTTTGTATATTTAAGTAACCGGGAAGCCAAGTCATTAAAAAGTATAAGGCGTACCCAAAGCAAAACGCTGCCCACCAGTTGGCTACGATTGTCCCTCTGACCTCTTTCGGAATCGCTAATAAATCTCTAAGTGAATTTTTTCCCTTAGTTGACGTTTGAGGGGCACTGTCTCCCTGTTCTGAACGTATCCAACTTTTTTCCTCATCACTCATATACTTGTTCAGTTCCGGCCTGTCCGTAAACCACTTAAGCCATCCAACTACCCATAGAATACCGAAAATTCCCAAAACATAGAATGGGACTCTCCATCCATATTGACTAATCATCCAAACGATGATGGGTGCACCTAGTGCTGGACCTAAGTATACGCCTCCGAACGCAATGCCGTAAGCACTGGAGTACTCCTTCGGGCTCATCCAATTCGTAATAATCCGGATCCCGTTGGACATGGTTGGCCCTTCGCCGACTCCAAAAAATATTCTGGCAATGAGGAAAGAAACATAGTTCCATGCTGTCGCCGTTCCCATTGTAAAAATGGACCATACGGTAACCCCCCACAACCAAATCTTCTTAGGACCATATTTATCTGCGCCAATCCCCGCTAAAAAGGAAAAAGGAACCAAACCCCAGAAGAAGGCACTTAGTATAACTCCCCACTGCGTAGCAGTAAAGCCAAACTCGCTCATTATGGGCTCCGTTGCCACAGAAATAACTATCCTGTCCAGAAAATTGATAATCATCAGTAGAGAGATGAACCACATGATAGCCCATCGATAATTCTTCTTAAACACACTTACCGCCTCCTTCGAGAATAGGCCCAACCCATATGAAACTAAAGCGTTTCCAAAAGCTGATTAAATATACTTAATGACAGGTTTAATTGATATGCCTTTTTCCATATCTTCACTGGCCTGATTGATCTCTTCTAAGGAGTAGAAAGTAATTAATTTATCTATTGGAAGAAGGCCATTCTTATATAATTCAACGAGTTGTGGGATGAAGGTATGGGGAACACTGCTTCCTTCCACCACTCCGGTTACAGTTCTCTCAGATCGCAGCGTTTTGATATCCAAACTTACTTCCGTACCTAGCGGGGGAGCACCAATCACGGCGGCTGTACCTAAAACGGCTAGACAATCAACGGCTTGCCGGAGTACTTCGGCTCTTCCGCTTGTTTCCAAGGAATAGTTCACGCCTTTTTCAGCTATCTTATAGATTTCTTCTAGCGGGTTGCTTCGATGCGGATTAATGACGTGAGTCGCACCTAATTCTTTTGCAAGCTCCAGGCGATTATCTTGTACATCAACTGCGATAATCCTTGTGCATCCAACTAGTTTTGCGGCCATAATTGCACTTAAGCCCACTGATCCACAGCCAAATATAGCTACACTCGAGCCTGCTTCAGGCTTTAGTTTATTGAAAACCGCACCACAACCCGTTTGAATACCGCAGCCCAATGGACCTAAGATATCCAAGGCCACATCATTGGGTACCTTTACCACGTTCCTTTCACTACAGACAGAATAATAGGCAAAACTGGATTGTCCAAAGAACGTAGATATTTTTTGACCGCTTACATGTAATCGATGGCTGCCGTCCACCATCTTTCCGCCGAAATTTAGGCCAAAAAAGGTTTCACAAGCATATGGCTTAGCATTATGACAACTGCTGCAGGTACCGCAGGAACTGAACGTCAGTACCACATGATCCCCAGGTTTAATACTCGTTACTCCGTCTCCTACTAACTCTACAACACCAGAACCTTCATGTCCTAGTACAGCTGGCAGCGGAACCGGAAAGTGCTGGTCTCGTACAATTAAATCCGTATGACACATTCCCGAGGCAACCATTCGAATCAGCACTTCCCCTGTTTTGGGCCGTTCAATTGAAATATCTTCTATCTGAAAAGGCTGTCCTTTGCCGTGTGTTACTGCCGCTTTTGTAATCAACTTTTGACCTCCTAAAAAATCGTAAATTTAGCTGTGTTTTATGATATATTTATAATAGAGTTTTTTTATCAGGGAGGAAGTCCTACACTTCCTTCTTTTTTTTGCCACAGTCTCCACCCATAAAATCCATTCAAAATCTGTGGATCAGGACGTGGTTGGATGGGAATCAACCATACAGGTTTAATGCCATTCAATTTTCCAGTCTCCTTTCGATACTTTTAACCATTTTTGTCAAAAGTGTAGATTTTTTAAGGTACTTTCAACCATTTTTAGTAAAAGTACCTATGGATAGATATTAGCTGATTTATTTAAAAAACACAATAAAAATTTTTATATATTTTCTAAAAATTTAAATATAAACTATTTGAAATGGGATTCAAATACCATTACGGCTCCGCCGACCATGCCTGCTTCCTCTCCTAATGCACCTTGACTAAAAATGACCTTATTGCTGCCCACGTACTCTTGCGCTGTTTCGACGACTGTTTCATAGTACTTAGGGTACCTATAAATAAGGGGTCCAGATAGGATGACAAGGTCCGAATGATAGAGTTTTGCCATATTGGCTACCCCGATCCCATAATAATAGGCAGAATTTAGAACAACATCAGATGATGCCCATAGATCCTCTATCAACCTATTTGTGATTTCAATCGTAGAAAGCCGTCCAGCCTCCTGCATTCCCCAATTAATCGCAGGGTATCTATCACTCAATTCGTTCATAATGGAGTATAAAGAGGTATAAGCCAAAAGACAGCCTCTCTTTCCACAGGTGCAGGTATGTCCGTTTACTTGAATAATGATATGACCATATCCGCTTGCATCCCCCGTTTTCCCACAAAAGAGCTTGCCATCAGCAATTACGCCACAGCCTATTCCCCATCCATTTATGCAATAGAGAATGTTATTCGTATGATCAGAACACTCGCTAAACTCACCTAAGACGGACGTATTCGATCCATCCTCAAGCAGGATTTTGACATCAAACACTTTCTTTAAATAGTCAACAATTGGTACGTCAGCCCAACCTGGAGCAAAAAACGGATCCGGACATAAAATCATTCCCTTTTGACTGTCCAAGGGTCCTATTGCACCAATCCCAATGCCCAACAATTCTTTTTCACTAAAATGATGTTTAATCATAAATGATTTTATGCATTGAACAATTTCATTCAAAACGAATTCCGGAGTATGATGAGGGGTCATCACAAAGTTTATCTTTTCGATAGATTGATAGTGAAGATTGTATAGTCCAATGCTTGTATACATCCGACTAATAAAAACGGAAATAAGGTATCCTAGATTTGGCTCCACATGAAATAATACAGGAGGCCTTCCTCCACCCGAATCGCCTACCCCATGCTCTTTAATAAAATTTGCCTTATGCAATTCATCTATCATTCGAGCCAACGTGGTCAATTTCATTTTTGACATTTCGCTTAATTCTGCTTTTGATATCGGTCCGTGTTTTTGAATAAGACGAAATATATTTCTAATATCCCGGTTTTTCGGCGTATCATCTTCAATGAATTTTTTAAACATGGCTCCCTCACCTTATCGGTACATTATTCCTTTATCTATCTAGGATACCATAAACCGGTTCCTTACACCATTTTAGAAATGGCGACACCAATAAGGTAATCTAACGGATATGTAAAAAGTCAATGTTCACGGCATAAAAAAGAAGGGTCATCCTAAATAGAGACCCTTCTTTTTTCGGCCTTGGGGATAAGGCTTTTATTCAGGGCACCAAGGCACGAGAACCCTTGATCCTATATATATTTCTGAGTTTGTTTTTTTATGACATCTATATATTGATTAACCCATGAAATAATAGTCATATTCTCAACAAATGTTCGACAATTATTGTGCATTTTTCATTTTCTGACATGAAAAGTCCACTATCTTTTTACCCATTGCTATTGTAATATAATTCTAAAATCACTACTAGGGAGGTATGTAGATGTCCAGTTTTCTAGAGAACCTAGCTATCTCATCAATCAGACAGAACCAGGAAATCATCCTGAAAGATTGGACTGAGAGAATTATCATATCTCCTGATGACCCTCATCGTGCTTATTGATACGAGCATGGATAACGACCTATCCTTCTCCGGTTATCCTGATGAATTTAGACAAGTATTGATTAATATTCTAATAAATTCTTTAGATGCTTTAATTGAATCTCCCCAAATTGATAAGCATATACGAATAGGAGGACATGCAATAGATAAATCTGTAGTTATTATCATATCCAATAACGGCCCTATGATTCCACAGGAATCCCTAAACTCCATTTTTGAACCGTTCTTTTCCACGAAAAAATTAGGGACAGGAATTGGTCTCTACATTTGCAGAAAAATCATTGAAGAGCATCACGGTACCCTTCAATGTGAATCTGATCGGAATTGGACTCGGTTTCGGATGGTTATTCCCCAAATAGTGTAATAACGAAATGAACCCCACGGATATAGCCCATTGGGGTTCTCTTTTCTATATATGATCAAATTAAGTTGGATAAAAAATTGATTTTTTGGGAGCCTATATTTTGTTCTTATCTTATTGAAGGAGGTGTCAACATGGCTAAGCGACAAAATCGCGCATCGAAAGCAGACGTCCAATCCACTCAGTTAAACAGATTCTCTACAGCTGGTGAAGCTGATACTGAATTTTCTGCAGAGGAAGCAGCAAACGTTTTTGAACAAAATCAGGCAAACGGTGCGGCTGACCAAAACCAACAACAACAGTAAAAAAACAACGAAGCCCGGTCAAAACGACCAGGCTTCGTTTCATTGAGCAGTGCTTGCTCAAACAGCCGATGGGCAAATCCACAGTAAGATTTGGCCCTAGGCTCATAACCGACCGCTAAAGAGTCCCCCAGGGACATATCGGTAGACGGTGGGTTGTTGCTCCTCCTTACGACCTGATGCTAGTGCCAAGGGAAACATGCTATTGATGACTAAAAGTAGCGCTAGCATTGATAGCAACCCCGATTTAAAACACATCTGTTAACCCTCCCAATCTATCATTTGTGTATAAAAAATTGCATAGGTAACATAATCATAGTGAAAAACTCACGATGAAAAAAGCTGGCATTTTCAAAAACGTTGAGGGGATATTATATTTGAAAGGAGGGAGCATGATGGACAAAATTCCACCCGTTTCCTGTGAACGCACCTCGTATTCCGTAGATCACAACATTATTCAGGAAGCCTCGGAGGAGGAAAATGCAGTCATCGAAGCCTATGAGGAAGAATTAGAATGGGCAGAACGGAATCAAGAGTCAGTCAAGCCAGATTTGATCACTCAAAAAAATGTATAAAAAGAGAGGGTTCCCATAGACAGGGAACCTTCTGAATTTAGAAGCGGATTCAACCACTCATTTCTCCCTTGCAGAGATCTCATCTTCCATCTTCAGTTTTAATAAAAATGCCCAATCTGCTTTTTGCGCTTGTTCCTCCAGTGACTCTGAGGTGCTAAAACTATCCGAGGCGAACAATCCCCATATTGCAACTTCTCGATCATCATCCACAAGCAGGGTCTTGTTCCAGTTCCTTGGTCCATACCCTTCAGATACAAGAGGATCAAACTTGTCAATAAAGAAAGTTGAACTACTATAACCTGTTTCACTTGATATAACAATCGTCCCTTTAAACTTTTGATTGTTGAGATCCGGGCTGGCATCTTGAAGGGAAACAGACACTTCCCCCTGGAATGGGCTCTTAACCGTAGAAGACATGCTGGCGTTTTGGCTTATTCTTTTTCCTTTTTCCCAAATCTTATAAGAGGTACTGATAAATTCCTTCGATCCATTATATCTAACTCCTACAGCACCAGTTGTAAGTCCAAGATGCGGCCTTAATTTAATCGCATCTCCCTCAAATACATCCGCGGGTGAAATCTCTAGTTGTTCTTTCAGCGCCATCGTGGACGTATGACTTGGTTCCATCCAAAATCCTGCAATGATGATACCTATCATAATTAAGATAATAGCGTAATTAAATTAGTCTGTATATTCAAAAGATCGTGTAATATTACCTGACAATTTCCACCGAATTTTCCCAATTTGCATATAAAATAAACCTAAGAAAAAACTGGAAAGGATGATTGATATGCTTGTCGTTTGTGGTCTCATATATCTATTCATTCTAGGCTCAGGTTTATATTGCTATTTTACAGAGAAATCCACTCATTCATGTCAAAACAACAATAAGGGAGGCTTTGAAGGAGTAAAATAAGGGTAAAATTCTGTTCAGGCCTGTTCTTTCTGGTATAGGCCATTTTTTATTATTTCCATGTATACGTCTAGGTCTTCATAGAGCCTTTCAAGGTATTCCAACCCTTTATCCTCTAAGTGCTTAGAGGACTCTACATATCTTCGGGTGAGAGCTTCAACAGATTCCAAAAGAAGAACTAAGGACTTCTCATACTCCGGTTGGATCCTCGAAAGATCAATATGTTCTAGGTAAAAACTTATATATCGATCATTCAACCGCTGTTCCACTTCTTCTACCTCTTTTCTCAGTTCTTCTGAACGTTCCACAAAAAGAGAGATAGATAAATGGTAAATTAAAGGATGTTCCATAAACAAATTCATTTTCATCTTGTTCAAGTCTCTCAAGCGCTCGATCGGATCTTTCGAAATGGAATCAGCGTACTTGGCCAAATAGGAAAAAAAATATTCCAGACATTGCTCCACAATGTTCAGAAAAAGGGTTTTCTTATTTTGAAAGTGATGGAATAATAGCCCCTTTGACACTCCTGCTCGTTGAACAATCTGGTTTGTAGAAGCGAGTCTATACCCCTTTTCCACAAACTCCTCTAACCCTGCTTGCAGTAATTTGACCTTTTTCTCATCAGTTTCATTTATCCAAAAAGGTTTCATGTTAGCGCTCCATTTTCCGGTATTGACCACCTGGTCATTTATAAGTATAATTTTACCATTAGACTGACCGTGTGGTCAATGAAGGGGTTGGAGTGGTTATGAAAATTCATTTCTACAGATCCTGCGAGCTCTTGCTAGGCTTTATATTCCTTGCTGCTGGAGTCAATGGATACATCGTGCTAGCAGGGCACTCTCCGTTGTTTCCGGTAAGTCCTTCCGCTATGGATTTTTTGGCAAATAGTTATTTGTTAGGCCTTGTGAAAACGACCGAGCTGATCTGCGGTGCCTTATTTTTGCTTCATCGATATATTCCTTTGGCGCTATTGATTACCGCACCTGTGATCGTGAATATCCTTGCCTTCCATCTTTTCGTTGATCCGCAACTCCTGCCTCTGGCCCTATTGCTCTTTATCCTAGAAATTATACTTATATGGAAGTATCGTGAGCATTTTAAAGGATTGCTCGTTGCGTAAGGCTTTAAATCTTCCGTTTGCAAACATACGTTCCTTATATTATAATAAAGTCTAGAAAACAATGGAAAAAATAACAGTTTTCAAGGAGCTGACGAAGATGACGATGCGATTGATCCCTTACCTTATGTTGGATGGAAATGCAAAAGAAGCTATCGATTTTTACACTAAGGCGCTAGATGCCACTCTCCTTTTTAGTCAAACATTTGGAGAAATGCCGGCAAATCCGGATTTTCCTATGCCGGCAGAAGTGAAGGACCGAGTGGCTCACGCAACGATAAAGGTTGGCGAAACGGAGCTCATGTTTTCGGATATATTCCCTGGTCAACCCCATCAAAGCGGAAACCAAGTGACCATCTGCCTCTCAACAAACGACAAGAATCAATCCCAAAAAATCTACGAAGCTTTGCAGCAGGGTGGTCAGGTAAGCATGCCATTACAAGAAACCCACTTTAGCCCTGCTTATGGCATTGTAACGGACCGCTTTGGAGTAACCTTCCAAATTTATACTGAAAGTCAGAAATAACTGGACGAAACACTTTTTGCGGATTCCCGGTTTAACAGACACGCATTGGTCTGTTAAACCGGGAATTATTGTTAAGGCATGCTTTTCCAACCTATTGTGGATTACTCCACTCTACCTTGAGCTGGCCTTCCACCAAATCTATGTTTAGCTTTGCACCGCTTAAAACCTGTCCACTTATTAGCGTACGCGCAATGACTGTTTCTACATGCCGTTGCATAAAGCGTTTCAATGGCCTTGCGCCATAGACAGGATCATAACCTTCCCGGGCGATAAACGCCTTGGCCTGATCTGTCATCTCCAGGAATACCTTTTGTTCCTTCAATCGCTCCTGAAGATCCTGTAACAACAGATCTACAATCCTCACAATTTCTCCTTCGCTTAACGGCTTAAAGAGAATGATGTCATCGATGCGGTTTAAGAACTCCGGACGAAAGTGCCGCTTTAATTCATGATGGACGCCTTCTCTGATGGGTTCCGTCAATTGTCCTTGCTGACTGATTCCTTCCAGTAGGATGCCAGAACCGATATTGGATGTCATAATGATGACCGTATTCTTGAAGTCTACCATTCGCCCTTGGGAATCCGTAACTCGTCCATCGTCTAGTATCTGCAGCAGGATATTGAACACTTCATAATGAGCTTTTTCGATTTCATCAAAAAGGATGACGCAATAAGGCTTCCTGCGGATGGCCTCAGTCAGCTGTCCCCCCTCTTCATACCCTACATATCCTGGAGGGGCGCCTATCAATCTGGATACCGTATGCTTCTCCATATACTCGCTCATGTCAAATCGGATGAGTTGATCCTCAGAATCCAGGAGCGCCTCCGCCAGCGTTTTGGCCAACTCCGTTTTTCCCACACCCGTAGGACCGAGAAATAAAAAGGAGCCGATGGGCCTGCGCGGGTCTTTGATCCCTGCCCTCGCCCGGATAATCGCATCGGTTACTCCCTGAACCGCCTCCTCTTGGCCAATTACTCTTTGATGGAGGAGCTGATCAAGCTTGAGCAGCTTTTCTCGCTCACCTTCCACTAGCTTATCAACAGGAATTCCGGTCCATCTGGCAATGATTCGGGTAATCTCATCTTCTGTTACCTGCTCGCGAAGAAGGGATTCTTTCCCTTGCTTATCGGACATCTTGCTTTCTTCTTCTTTGAGCTTTTTCTCCAAAGCAGGAAGGGAACCATACTTGATTTCTGCCACCTTATTTAAATCATACTCCCGTTCGGCTTGAGCCATCTGCTGCTGAAGTTGTTCGATTTCCTCCCGAAGCTTGTGCACAGATTGGATTGATCCTTTTTCCGCTTCCCACTGCGCCCGCAGGCGATGAAGAATTTCCTTTTGCTCTGCCAGTTCCTTCTGGAGCAGTTCTAAACGATCTTGGCTCGCTCGATCTGTTTCCTTTTTTAATGCTGCTTCCTCTACCTCTAGCTTCATGACAGTTCTTGATGCTTCATCTAACTCGGCAGGCATTGAATCGATTTCGGTCCGAATGAGGGCACATGCCTCATCAATTAGATCGATTGCTTTATCCGGCAGAAATCGGTCCGTGATATAGCGATTCGATAATAGGGCTGCAGCCACAAGGGCATTGTCTTGAATTTTAACCCCATGAAAAATCTCAAACCGCTCCCTAAGCCCCCTGAGTATGGAAATGGTATCTTCCACCGTGGGCTCTTGTACGATCACCGGCTGGAATCTGCGTTCTAAGGCAGCATCCTTCTCGATATATTGGCGATATTCATCCAACGTGGTAGCGCCAATGCAATGCAATTCTCCCCTGGCCAGCAGGGGTTTAAGCATATTGCCCGCATCCATAGCGCCTTCGGTCTTGCCTGCCCCAACAATCGTATGAATTTCGTCAATGAACAATAGAATTTGTCCTTCACTCTTTTTAACTTCTTGCAAAACCGCCTTCAGTCTTTCCTCAAATTCTCCGCGGAATTTGGCTCCGGCTACCAACGCCCCCATATCAAGGGAAAAAACTTTCTTGTTTCTCAGTCCTTCAGGCACATCCCCGCGTAGGATGCGATGAGCTAAACCCTCTGCAATAGCCGTTTTTCCCACTCCTGGTTCACCAATCAATACTGGATTATTCTTGGTTTTTCGTGACAGTATTTGTATCACCCTTCTGATTTCCGCATCTCGCCCAATAACAGGATCTAGTTTATTCTGGCGGGCTGCCGTTACCAAATCCTGACCGTATTTCTCCAACGCTTCATAGGTTGCCTCAGGGTCATTGCTCGTCACTCTTTGATTCCCTCGCACTTCTATTAAACTTTTTAAAAATAGCTCACGGGTAATGCCGTGTTTTCGAAGAATGGAATTCAAGCTTGTCTTTTCCGCCTGGGTCAATAAGCCCAGTAATAGGTGCTCAACAGAGATATAGTCATCGTTCATCTTTTTGGCTTCAGCTTCAGCATGCAACAAGGCCTGACTTGTCGATTGGCTTACATAAACCTTCCCCATTTCCCTTCCCGGCCCGGAAACGCGCGGTCGCCGCTTCAAGCTTTGCTCAAGGTCTTCGCGTATTGTATCAGGAACTACCCCCATCTTTGCCATAAGTCTTGGTATCAGGCCATCTTGCTGTTCCAACAGAGCAGATAGCAGATGGTCCAAGTCCACATCTGCATGACCGAAACGCAATGCCTTGCCCTCGGCCTGCTGAATCGCTTCTAATGATTTGACGGTAAAACGATTCATATCCATCGATTTTCCTCCCGCTCGAATGATGTATTTATTTTCTTACATTATATAAGATCTAATCTCATGATTCCCAGAGAAAATGGAGGTTTATTCCATTAAAGAGGTTATGGACAAATATTAGAAAGAGGCAGACCCCCATCATGTGGGATCTACCTCTTATCCTTGCATTCTTCAAAACTATTTCCCTAACATCTCTTTCACTTTATCCGGATTGTTTTCAATCCATTCTTTGGCCACGTCTTCCGGAGACGCTCCGCCTTTAATTTTAACAATCATCTTTTCAATATCGCCAACAGGCATACTCCAATTGCTTAAAAATGCAAAGGCGTCGGGAGCTTTGTCTTGCAATCCTTTATTGGTAATGACGTGAACCTCAGAGGTTTTAAAGAATTCCTTGGAATCGATCAAAACCTTGATCAAAATCAACGAACACTGGATGCGGGCGCCATTCTAAGAATAGAACCGGTTCCTTCTTATCGATCATTTTTTTAGCTTGAGTTAGCATTCCAGGTTCAGAGGAGACCGCGTACTCGAGATCCAGCCCATGGGCTTCAATCATTTCACGGGAGGTTACTGTCATCCCTGCCCCCTCTTCTTTTCCTTTAATGTCATCTACAGTTTTGATCCCTTCACCTCCATTATTCATCTAGATATCGGATCGTGCTTTGTATCGTCTTATGACCTGCCCATCTCATAATCTGATCTAAACTGATGCCTTTCTCCACTAATCGTCTGCAAAAGGTATGGCGGAGCATCTGGCAGGTTAGGGTGTAGCCCAATTTTTCGCCATAACCGCTCATTACAAACTGAATGGAACGCGGCTGCATGAATCCGGACCTTTCCGTAACAAAAAGAGCAACGCTTTCCTGGTGAACCTTTTTCGGAGAGAGGGAGCGATGCTTCAGCCATTCCAGCAGCTTCACTTGCATCACCGGTAAAATAGGAATTTTACGCTTGGCTGCGTCTTTGCCTTCCTCAAAAACGACCAATTCACCTTCCTGCAGCCCCTGAACCTGCAGGGAAGAAACCTCCTCTACCCGCAAACCGGCATAAAGCATAATATAAATGAGCGCTTCATTCCTTGCTCGCTTAAAAGCATTACGTTCCTGACTCGCTACAAGAAGAAGCTGCAATTCCTGCTCGGGTGTCAACCATTGCGGCTGATCTCTGTGACTTTCCGCGAAACGCAGACCTTCCGCGATATTATATTGAAGTATCCCTTTTTCCTGAGACCATTTCAAAAATGAATTGATGATCGATACCCATTTATTAATTGTCGATCTTTTCCTTCCTCTTTCGACCATTTCATCTCGAAACAAAATGATGTCGATTTGGCTTAAGCTCGCCAGACTTTTTTCTTCTTGCTCCATCCAAGTCAAGAAGTGCCTAATTTCCGCCAAATAGCTTCTTACTGTACTTTGTTCTTTGGAATGGCTCAGGTCCCATTCATACTGAAGGAGCAATGCCTCATGTACAGTGCAAAGAGGTTTCAACGGCATCACCTACCTTGTTTATCGGATTAAAATTCTGCGATGAATATTATTCTATGATGAAATTGTACTCTTTATGTAATCCTTTTTCAATTTTCATATAATTTTATATCAGGGCATACCCGTGGATAAGAATGGATATCGGATAATTAACTCAATAATCCTTATAAATCATCGCTGATCGTTACAGATCCACTTAGATCCTCCAGATTTGTTTATAAAACCTTTTCATTTTTATGACTGATTAATTTTCGGACTTGCCTCATTATAAAGCGGATCTTTACTTGGCATCCCTAGGATGAAACCAACATAGAATAATTCAAATAGCCTGTAAAGGTAGTGAAGCCATGAACAGTTATCAATGGATTAAGTGGCGTAAAATCCTGCTTAGGCTCGCAGTCCTCATCATAATCGGTCTACTAGTGTGGCAAGGGGGACCGACGGTCTGGGGCATCGTGTTCAGTATTTTCGGCTTTGCGTTTCAGCTGCTATTTGCCGCTATGTTCTTAATTATTCAATTTGTAGCCCTCTTTTGGTTTCTCGCCCGCGGACGAACATACTGGATTTTGCCCGGAGAGACTGGCTCAACCTGGGACGATTACCGGGGCAATCCCGAGATTGTAGAGAATGCCAAGCGCATCGTTACGCTGCTCAGAGGTGTCAAGGAGTTTAAGGAAATGGGCGGCGAAGCCATCCGAGGCTTGCTGCTCTGTGGGCCCCCCGGCACAGGAAAATCTTATCTAGCCCAAGTTATTGCCAATGAAGCGCAAGTCCCCTTTGCCTATGCCTCCGCTCCTAGTTTTCAGAACATGTTCTTCGGCGTTGGCAATCTGAAGGTAATGGGTCTATACAAAAAAGCCAGAAAGCTGGCTAAAATGTATGGGGCCTGCATTATTTTCATCGACGAGGTGGATGCTATCGGGATGGCCCGCCAATCCGGCGGCGGAGGTGGAGGAATGTTTGGGATGGGCGGCGCGGGCCTGCTAAACGAGCTTCTCTTACAAATGGATCCTCCGAATATCGACAACTCAAAGATAGCTAAACTGCTTCGGTCAATAGGGCTTCGCCGCAAGATGGCTGAGCGGCCAGCAGTCCTGACAATCGCTGCAACCAACCTGCCAGACGTTCTCGATCCCGCCCTGCTTCGTCCAGGACGGTTCGACCGAAAGCTTTGGGTCGATGCGCCAGACTATGATGGACGGTTAGACGTTTTCCAATACTACCTGAAAAAAGTAAAACGAGACACTACGCTCACCCCAGAGAGAGCAGCGATTGATACGATTGGCTATAGCCCCGCACAAATCAAGCACATCGTCAACGAGTCGGTTGTAATGGCCCACCAGCGCAGCGCTCAGCTTGCCAGTTATGAGGATTTCAGGGCTGCCATGGAAACCTATGAATGGGGCCTTAAACAGCCTCTTCGTTCCATGAGCGAGGATGAAAAGCGAAATGTTGCTTATCATGAAGCGGGCCATGCCGTGGCTCAATACTTGCTAAAGCCTCATGAAAAGGTTTGGAAGGTCACCATCATTCGTCGTGGCGGAGCACTTGGTCTGGCTGCCACCAAACCGACTAGTGAACGCTACAATCGAAGCGACAGCGAGATCTTGGCCGAGATTCAAGTTTGTCTTGCCTCCCGGGCAGTCGAAGAGGAATTTCTGGGGAAGAAATTAAACGGGGTCACCTCCGACCTGCGGCAGGCTACGGAGCTGGCTGGCGCCTACCTTGGTATCGTAGGGATGGGCGATGAACTGTTCAGTTGGCTTGCATTAGGCTCACGAATCGATGGACTCAAGGCTCTCCGGCCCAAAATCAATGACTTGCTCAAAGACCAAATGATCCAGGCAAAGAGGCTCGTCCTCGAAAATGCAGACTTCGTCCACGCCATCGCGGAGGAATTACTGGAACGCGGGGATCTGACAGGCGAGGAGATTGAGCAGATTTATCTAAGAATGTATGGCCACAGCCGACCAGAGCCTCCCGTGATAAAAACCCAAGTTTTTATTGATTTACCTGTCCAGAACGATTCTTCCCCGAATACGAATGAGTCGGAATAAATCGCAGCCCCTTATACTAAATAAAACCCTCCTTTCCATTCGATGAAGGAAGGAGGGTTTTTCAATGAAAAATGATTTGGAGAAAATCTCCCGAATGGGAGACCCCTTACGATGTGAACTTGTTTTTTATAGCCATTACATAGTTCCCAATTATCGATAGACCGCCGAGGAAATAAAGGACTAACAGTACCCATCCTGTAGGATCAATTGCTATCATGGACATGAGGATCATTAATGGAGCAACATAGTATAGGACATCTTTCAAAAGATCTAATACCATTTTAGGTATCGCAGAGAAAGTCCCAGACCAAAACGAGCGGACTAGGCCGATAAGAAGATCTAGACTCATGAGGCCGAATACGGCCCACATCATATAAAGCATCCAGTCTGCTATTTTTCATCAGCTCCCATTGTATAGGTACGCTATTTTATGCTGGAAGCTGCGAATTTGCTATAGCGTAATTGCCTTTATTTAACTATAAAAACGGGGCACGGTGACTTTTGTACTACATAATGGCTTACACTGCCAAGGAACAGTTCCTTCAGCGCTCCTAAGCCACGGCTTCCCATTACAATAAGGTCTGGATTGTTTTGATTAACGTACTCGATGATGGCATAGGATGGTGTGCCTTCGAGGACCACTGTTTTCGTTCGATTTGTCAATTCAGCCAATTGTTGTTCCACCTGACTGAGGCATTCTTTAGCAGCTTTCAAGTAGGACTCGCGCGCCTCAAGATACCCTTTCCCGTAATAAATATCTCCTACAGGGATATCAACGACCATAATTACATCCAGTTCAATTTCCCCGTCCTGCTTCGCCAACACAATTGCCGTTTCCAAGGCCTTTTTGCTTAGGTTAGAATTATCATAGGGAACGACGATTTTCGAGCCAAAGGCTAACATGCTGCATCCTCCTCCAATTCTTCATCTCTACACCTTGATTTTAGCAGGGCAGACAACATGAAGATGTGCAAAAAATCACAGGGGAAGAAGAAATTGGCTTATCGCATCCACAACTCAAATAAACCTTCTGTCACACCTAAATCGTACATATAATAGATCCCATAAATCGTGCTGAGAACTGCCACAGACCTGATAGCAAAACGGTTTAATAATTCGTTTTTAGCGGCCCATAACAAGGAAATTCCGATACACGTGGTAAACAACAGCATTCCCGCTACCGTGCCAACTCCAAAAACAAGGATGTACAGTGCTCCCTGCGCCACGGTTTCTACCGTTGCCATGGTGAGAACAACTAAAGCGGCACTGCCTGCCATGCCGTGGATCGCTCCGACAATCATAGATTTCCCGTAAGAAGAGTGTTCATATTTCTGGTTTTTCTTAATACTCTTTACGCCTAAGTAGACAAGCATGATCCCCACAGCAAATTCTAAAGACATGGTCCACTTTTCAGAGAGACTTTGCTTCATGACAATAAAGGCCATCCCTACCACAAACAATGTGGCGGTGTGCCCTATGCCCCAGAATACCCCTGCCAGGGAGGATCGGGATAGTTTTTTGCTTTGACTGGCAATTGTGCTTACGGCAATGACATGATCCGGCTCAATCGCATGCTTAATCCCTAATAAAAAACCGATGATTAATATAGATATTAAACCCTCTTCTCCCATGGGTTCGCTCCTCTTGCTAATATTTTCTCAGGAAGACCTTCCCGCTGCCTAGCAGCCTTTCACGAATCCACTCGTGACAACGGCCAAACCATTCTTCGATGTCTTGTGTCCGATGAGCTTGAACACGAATCGTAATGCCAGGAATCATAAGCAGCGAAATCCCTATTCGGGATTCAGAAGCGAAAGAAGCCAATTGATAGAGTTCATCTACAACTTCCTCGTCGATTCCCTCATGAATGATGACCATCGTGCCTAGATGGGTGTATTTCTCCATACTGCCAAGCTGCTGAATCTGCTCATCTGGTTCTAGCTTAAGGTGATCAAAGAACACTAGTTTTCCCTCCTGGAATACCTTCATTCTGGACTGAAGCAAATCGTAGCGAAACATTGATCCGTCCGGAGCCCAGCCAGGGGTGAGAATATCCGTGCAAATTAGCGTCGCGTTTCGCTCCATGTGAACGACCATGTCTTGCTTGAACCGGGCGTGCTGAAAGGCAATGACCGGATCGGGAAGATATTCAAGTCTGCTGCCCTCTTTAAGGATCACTTCCATAGATTGAAGGATAGGGTGTTCTATTGTTTTATAGATTTTAGTCGATGATTGAGTAGTGAGGAGAACCTCTGCCCCAGGCTCTAATTGAATTTCCATCCGGTAGGAATCCCCTTCCACGTAACCCCCACCTGGATTCATCACATAGAGGCACGCCTGCCCGCTATCATCCAGATAGACGGGACGGGTGATTTTAAACGCTCCTCTATAATACGAGTCTTGCAGAATGCTTTTTTCTCCCTTTTTTTCACCTATCACATGCAGGTAACCTGTCCAGTCCGTCATCTTAATTTAACCCTATTAATAACGCATGTTTTTTGATCCATTCTACCACTTGGTCGAGTCCGGCATCTTCTTTAAGGTTTGTAAAGATAAAAGGCTTATCTCCTCGAGCCGCTTTCGTATCAGCTTCCATCACTTCTAGGCTTGCTCCCACATAAGGAGCCAGGTCCATTTTATTAATGATAAACAAGTCCGACTTAATCATCCCCTGACCGCCTTTTCGAGGGATTTTTTCGCCTTGGGCCACATCAATAATATAAATAGAGAAATCGACAAGCTCCGGACTAAAGGTTGCTGCCAGATTATCTCCCCCGCTTTCCACAAAGATCACGTCCAATCGGGGATGTCTTTCCTTCAACTCGTCAATGGCCGCAAAATTCATAGACGCATCTTCCCGAATGGCTGTATGGGGACACCCGCCGGTTTCGACTCCAATAATCCGATCTTTGGGCAATACGCTATTGTTAATGAGGAATTGCGCATCTTCCTTGGTATAAATATCGTTCGTCACAACGGCCATTTCCCATTCCTTATGCATCCTTCTCGTAAGCCTCTCTACCAACATCGTCTTTCCGGCCCCTACAGGCCCTCCTACTCCAATGCGAATCGGTTCCATCTATTTTATTTCCTCCCATTTCCTATTATGACATAAACAAGCGAACTTGTAAGCGCTCATGGCGCATTTGTGAAATCTCCAAACCTGGTGATACCGCTCCGAGATCATCTGCCTTCAATCTTTGAATTTTATTCACGGCTTGGATCAAGAGGGGCTGCATTTCCAGCAATAAGCGCTGGCCATCCGTCTGCCCCAGCGGGATGCCTCGCACCGCATTTTGTATTAAGGCAGCGATGTTCGAATAAAGAAAAGCCAGCATTCCTTCAACCTTGGAGATCTGTAAGTGATAAACCAAAATGGCAAACGCTACCGAAGGATGGCCAAAGGATTCCTTTGATTTGACCCTTTTCAGGTACTCTTCAAGCAAAGGCAGATCATAGAGATCCAACCCTAAGCGAATCATTCTTTCCCCCATTCGCCGGCTTGCTTCCCGAGATTCCCGGGGGAGATTCTGGACTGTCATGACCAGATCAAGTGACCAAAGCTCGACAATCTGTCCCTGCTCCAGCGCCTCATAGGCAAGCCGAAAAGCCAAACCGTCCGTATAGATCAGCTGTTTTTCCAGGTACGTCCTTAGCCATGTGCCGAAGCTTCTTTTATCGGTCACGTACTCCTCTTGAATATAGGTTTCAAGGCCAAAGGAGTGGGAAAAAGCGCCAGATGGAAAATTCGAATCACACAGCTGAAGAAGCGTCAGCAAGGAATTAGCCATGATGATGCCCAATATGGCGAAATGCCTGCTTCACGGTACGCTTCGTTCGTTCAAAAGGAATGTCAAGCTGCACGAGCAGCTCCTCCACTAAGTAATCGTATTGAACAAGCATCTCATTTCCCTCGAATTGGGCAGGCAAATGACGATTTCCCAATTGGTGGGCGATTTCCCCCATTTGCTGCATCGTCCTGGGACGAATGACAAGAAGATCATCCGCCTTAACGATAATCGCAATCACATTTTTTTCATCCATATATAGAATGTCGCCATCGCGAAGAACCTTGGGAACCTTCAAGCGAATTCCGATTTCTTTACCGTGATCCGTAGTGACTAGCTGAATTCGCTTTACCAAGTCATCGCTCGATAAGTAGACCTTTTCCATATGCCGGTGATCTCGATCCACTTCGGCTAAGTTTCCTACAATGTGTTCGATAATCAAAGTTCTTTACCTCCTAAAATAAAAAGTATCGTTGGGCCATCGGTACCACATCGACCGCATCGCACGTGATCAATTCCCCATCCACCTTGACCTCATAGGTTTGAGGATCTACGTCAATATGGGGCGTCTCGCCATTCCATTTCATGTCTTTTTTCCCCAACTTCCGAATTCCTTTCACCGGTTTGATTCGCTTTTGCAAACCCAATTTCTCCGGTACACCTTGATCGATCGCTGCTTGGGATAGAAAAGTTACCGAGGTGCTGTACTTGGCTTTTCCATACGAAGCAAACATCGGCCGATAAAGCACGGGCTGAGGGGTAGGAATCGAGGCATTGGGGTCTCCCATCAGGCTGTGAACGATCATTCCGCCCTTGATCATGATCTCAGGCTTTACGCCAAAGAATGCTGGATCCCAAACGACGAGGTCGGCTAATTTTCCGGCTTCCACCGAACCGACTTCGTCGGCGATCCCATGGGCGATCGCAGGATTAATTGTATATTTTGCCACATACCGCTTGACTCGCAGGTTATCTCCTACTCCTGTGTCCTCAGGCAGCTTTCCTCTTTGCTTCTTCATTTTGTCGGCGGTCTGCCAGGTTCGGGTAATTACTTCCCCCACTCGCCCCATGGCTTGAGAATCTGAGCTGATCATACTAAACACGCCCATATCATGCAAAATATCTTCTGCGGCAATTGTCTCTTTGCGAATGCGGGAATCGGCAAAAGCAATATCTTCCGGCACGTCAGGATCCAAATGGTGACAAACCATCAGCATGTCCAAATGCTCGTCAAGCGTATTCTTCGTAAAGGGACGCGTCGGGTTCGTGGAGGAGGGCAGAATATGCGGATAGCTTGCGACTTTTATAATGTCTGGCGCATGGCCTCCGCCCGCTCCTTCCGTATGGTATGTATGGATCACCCGCCCGTTGATAGCAGCCAATGTATCTTCTACGAATCCTCCTTCGTTTAACGTATCGGTATGAATGGCCACCTGGACATCAAACTGATCCGCCACCCGCAAGCAGTGGTCAATGGCAGAAGCCGTCGTTCCCCAATCCTCATGAAGCTTTAACCCAATCGCCCCTGCCCGAATCTGCTCTTTTAATGCTTCCTCGGACGAAGTATTCCCCTTCCCGAGAAACCCAAGATTCATAGGAAAAGCTTCTGCCGCTTCCAGCATCCGATAAATATTCCACTCTCCTGGGGTACAGGTGGTTGCATTCGTTCCTGTAGCCGGGCCCGTTCCGCCCCCAATCATCGTCGTGACACCCGACGCCAAAGCGGTTTCGATTTGCTGAGGGCAAATGAAATGGATATGCGCATCGATTCCGCCAGCCGTCACGATCATCCCTTCTGCAGCAACCACCTCCGTCGAAGCCCCAATCACAAGATCCACTTGATCCATCAGCAGCGGGTTTCCAGCTTTGCCAATCCCGGCGATGCGCCCATCGCGAATGCCAATATCCGCTTTATAAATCCCCGTATAGTCAACGATAACGGCATTGGTCAAAACTAAATCCATCGCTCCACCCTCCCGAGTGGCTAACGGATGCTGACCCATGCCATCGCGAATGACTTTTCCTCCACCGAATTTCACTTCATCCCCGTAGACGGTATAATCTTTCTCGACCTCTATAAATAATTCGGTATCCGCCAAGCGGATGGCATCTCCCGTCGTTGGCCCGAACATATCGGCATATTGTTTTCTTGACATTTTAAAGCTCATGGTTTTATCTTCCTTCCATCTAATGGTCCATCCGTACGATTATTCAAGCCGTACACCTGGCGCAAGCCGGAAAACGGCACGAGCTCCACTTCCTTCGCATCCCCTGGCTCAAAGCGGACAGCGGTTCCTGCGGGAATATTCAAGCGCAGCCCAAACGCCTTTTCTCGATCAAACGCCAACCCTGGATTGACCTCGTAGAAATGAAAATGCGAACCGATTTGAACCGGGCGATCCCCGCGGTTGACTACAGTTAGCTTGATGACCGTTTTCCCTTTGTTGCAGGTAATCTCTTCATTTCGCAGCAGAAATTCTCCTGGAATCATTGGTCTTTCCTCCTCTTTCTTACCGGATCGGTTCGTGAACTGTCACTAATTTGGTTCCATCTGGAAATGTAGCTTCAACTTGAATATCATGGATCATTTCAGCAATCCCTTCCATGACATCCTCTCTCGTTAGGATTTTTGTGCCATCCCGCATCAGTTCGGCGACGGACTTGCCATCCCTGGCCCCTTCCATGATTTCATAGGTAATGATCGCGACCGCTTCCGGATAATTGAGTTTTACGCCACGATCCTTACGGCGGCGGGCCAGATCAGCGGCAACGACAATCAGTAATTTTTCTTGCTCCCGAGGGGAAAGCTTCATTTTTTCCGACTCCTTTTCCCTACACAACCAAATGCTGCGTAATCGTTTCTTGATTTAAGCTATGTACGTCTCCTTCAGCTACCATCTGCGATTTATCCAATACGTAATAATAGTCTGCACATTCCAAGGCAACATCCAAACTATGTTCGACCAAAACAATCGAAACCGTTTTGCTTGCGGCAATCCGTTGGATCACATCAACTATGAGCATGACGATCGAAGGCTGAATCCCTTCCATCGGCTCATCAAGCAACAGCAGCTTCGGCTTGCCGATCAGCGCACGGGCTATGGCTAATTGCTGCTGCTGCCCTCCGCTGAGATCTCCTCCTTTACGATGAAGCATTTCTCTCAAGGCCGGAAACATGTCTAGTACGTCTTCCGGCATACTGCCTTTCGCCTGCCCTTTAGGCAGGGCTTCTAATCCCAACAGGAGATTTTCCTCTACCGTCATGGTCGAAAAAATATCTCTCCCCTGTGGGACGTAGCCAATTCCTCGTTTCGCCCGCTCCTCAGGGCGAAACGAGGTGATATCCTCCCCCATGAATTGAATCTTTCCTTTTTTGGGGGAAAGCAGTCCCATGATGCTTTTGAGCATTGTCGTTTTCCCTACCCCGTTACGACCAAGCAGGGCCACGACACTACCTGGCTTTACCTTAAATTCGATTTCTCGAAGAACCGTACTCTCTTCGTATCCGACATCAAGTTGCGAAACGTTCAGCAT
Source organism: Ammoniphilus soli (assembly GCF_040813775.1). Taxonomy (NCBI): domain Bacteria; kingdom Bacillati; phylum Bacillota; class Bacilli; order Caryophanales; family Paenibacillaceae; genus Ammoniphilus; species Ammoniphilus soli. Next base: position 327,919 of record NZ_JBEGDL010000002.1, on the reverse strand, counting down.
GATCCTTCCTCCTTCCTAAGTAGACCTCGGCTACTCGCGAGTCTTGCTGAATTTGATCCATGGTGCCTTCACAAAGGATCTGACCCTCGTGCATCACTGTTACCTGCTTGGAAAACTGGCGAACAAAGTCCATATCATGCTCAACAACCACAACCGAGCAGGATTTCGCAATTTGATGGATCAGTTCGCCCGTTTTTTCCCGTTCTTTTCCTGTCATGCCGGCAATCGGTTCATCGAGCAAGAGCAGCTGCGGTTCCTGCATTAGCTGCATCCCGATTTCTAGCCATTGCTTTTGGCCGTGAGAAAGCAGACCAGCCTGTTCCTCCCGAAAAGCTAATAGGCCCGTTTGCTCTAACACTCCCCACATCCGATCTTTTTGCACAGGATCTAACTTTGCCCGTAAGAGGGAGAATAAGCTACGATCTTGTTTGAGCGATAACTCCAGATTTTCCAAAACCGTCAAATTAGAAAAGATGGAAGGAGCTTGAAATTTGCGTGCAATACCTAAAGCGACGATATCATGCTCTTCCCTGCTCATGATATCGGCATGGTCCTTAAATTGAATTTGGCCGCTTGTTGCCTTCGTTTTTCCGCAAATCACATCGAGCATGGTCGTTTTTCCAGCTCCATTGGGTCCAATAAGGAAACGGATTTCTCCCGTCTCAATCGTTAAATTTACCCCTTGAATTGCCTTGAAACCGTCAAATTCCACCACGACTTCACGACACGAAAGTATGGGATGTTTCATCATCCTTCAATCTCCCTTCCTTTTTGGGTGATAGCTTGGCTTTCCACTTTTCCGCCAGTCCAACAAGGCCATTGGGCAGGAATAAGACGATGATCACGAACAAAGCCCCTAAAAATACAGACCAGATTTCAGGATAGGTCTCACTGAAATAGCTTTTCGCCCCATTGGTCAGGACAGCTCCAAGCACGGCTCCCATCAAGGATTGGCGCCCTCCGACTGCTACCCATAAAACCATTTCAATGGAAGGAATAATGCCCATCATTGCCGGCGAGATAATTCCGACCTGCAGGACAAAGAGCACCCCAGCTAAACCGGCCAACGCGGCGGAAAGGCAGTACACAAACACTTTATAAACCGTGGGATTGAATCCGGTGAAGCGAACCCGGTTTTCCCCGTCCCTAATGGCAATCAGGACCTTCCCAAGACGGCTTCGAAGCAGCCATGAGCAAGCAGTGAAAACGAGCGCGAGCATCGCTACTGTTATCCAATAAATACCTCTTTGCACTTCAGGAGACCCAATGGAAAATCCCCAAATGGTTGAAAAGTTGGTTAAGCCATTGGTCCCTCCTGTCCAATCCTGCTTTCCGATAAATAAGGTGACAAAAATGATCACAAGGGCTTGCGAAAGAATCGAAAAGTACACGCCGCGAATCCGGTTGCGAAAGGTTAAATACCCTAAAAGAGCAGCCAATGCAACAGGAATGACAATGGCCGCGGCCAAAGCAAACAGCGAACTCGAAAACGGCTTCCAGAACCAGGGCAGCTCCGTCAATCCACTCCATTCCATAAAATCAGGCAATCGCCCGCCGGAGGCTTCCATTTTCAAATACATGGCCATACAATACGCCCCGAGTCCGAAATAAATGCCATGCCCCAGGCTCAAAATCCCGGTATAGCCCCAGATCATGGAAATCCCGATGGCCAGAATAGCAAAAGACAAAAATTTACCTAATAGATTTAACCGGAACTCCGATAAAAAAAGCGGTGCGATCATCAGCAGAATGACCATGGCCCCATAGCCGGTCCATCGCGCACGAGAGCCAAGCGATAAAACGTGATTCATGTTCTCCCCCCTAATCCAATGTCCTCGTTCTTACGCTTACCATGCCGGATGGCTTCCATTGCAGGAAGGCGATGATCAGGGTAAAGACAAGCACCTTAGCTAATGTGGCCCCTGTGGTATATTCAAAGACCGTTCCGAACAAGCCCATGCTTAAAGCTCCGGCAACCGTGCCAATTAGCTTTCCCACGCCTCCTAAGACGACGACCATGAAAGAATCTACAATATAATAGGAACCAATCGTCGGACCGATCGGCCCCAGTAAGGTCAGAGCACATCCTGCCACACCAGCCATACCCGATCCCAAGCCAAACGCATAAGCATCCACCTTGCGGGTTGAAATGCCCAAACAGGAAGCCATGCCTCGGTTAAGCGTCACGGCTTGCATGCGGCGGCCAGCCGCCGTACGATAAAGGTATAAATACAAGCCTAAGAGACAAGCGAAAACGAGGAATAGGATAAAAAGCCTCTTGTATGGGAAAACACTGCCCATCACTTCCAAACCGCCAATTAACCATTCCGGCGCTGTCACGGCCACATTAGGCGCGCCAAAAATACTTCGCGCCACTTGCTGTAAAATCAAACTAATCCCCCATGTTGCCAATAAGCTGTCTAAAGGACGACCATACAAATAACGAATGAGATAACGTTCTAATAAAATTCCAATAAGGGCGGCGGCGACAAAGGCAATCGGGATAGCAACAAGGAAATAAGCGCCAAACACCGACTTCGGCAGATATTGCGTGAATAAGTTTTGCGTGAGATATGTCATATACGCGCCAATCATAATGAGCTCACCGTGAGCCATATTAATGACGTTCATCAATCCAAATGTAATCGCTAAGCCCAGTGCGATAAGCAGCATGATTGAGCCCAGACTGACACCATTAAAAACTTGGGTGAGGATGACCTCCATCCAACAGACCTCCCTATCCTTCTATCTTTATAAAGAGAAAGAAGGACGCAAGTTCCCTCTTTCTCTTACTTGTTTCGCTACCGTGAAGGAAAGTTTAAGTTCGATAAAGGGTTAAATCGAACAAGACTTTCCTGGAGGCATGAAAAGCTTCCGCTAAAGAAGAATTCGACTACATCTCCGAATGGGCATCAATAGAAGCTTTTCTTATTGGCTTAGTCCGCTTCCCCATGGATAGCTCTTTAGGAACGGATCTGGCTGAACGGGTTCCCCAGAGTTCCAAAGTTCCTTGAATTGCCCATCAGGCTGAATCTCTCCAATGCGGACCGTTTTCCAGACATGCTGGTTTTCCCCTTCAATTCTGATCGTTCCGCCAGGGGCCTTAAATTCGATTCCTGGAGCGGCTGCTTTCACTTGATCCACTTCAAAGGAACCGGCTTTATTGACAGCAGCTGCCCATAGGTGTACAGCATTGTATGCCGCTTCGATCGGATCATCCGTTACGCGATCTTGACCGTATTTGCTTTTGTACTTTTCCACAAAGGCTTGGTTTTCCTGAGTGACCGTTGTTTGGAAATAGTTCCAAGCGGCCAAGTGCCCAGCCAAAATGTCACCGCCGATTCCGCGGATCTCTTCTTCCGCAATACTTACCGACAACACAGGGATCTGATCTGGCGTGATGCCCGCGTCTTTTAACTGCTTAAAGAAGGCCACATTGCTATCACCGTTGAGTGTGTTGAAAATGATGTCTGGATTTGCACTTTTGATCTTGCTTATTAGCGTATTGTAATCGGTATGGCCAAGCGGCGTATATTCTTCAGAAACGACCTCACCGCCTTCAGCAGCCAATTGAGCTTTAATGATTTTGTTTGCCGTTCTTGGGAATACATAATCGGATCCAATGAGGAAGAATTTCTTACCCTTATTTTCCAGTAACCAAGTTACAGCCGGTACAATTTGCTGATTGGTTGTTGCCCCGGTATAAAAAATATTTGGAGAGGATTCCATACCTTCATATTGGACCGGATACCACAGCAAGCCATTTTGCTGTTCCACGACCGGCAGCATGGCCTTGCGGCTAGCTGAAGTCCATCCGCCGAAGATAGTCGCTACCTCATCCTTTTGCAATAGCTTCTTCGCTTTTTCCGCAAAAGTAGGCCAATCCGAAGCTCCATCTTCGATGATCGGTTCAATTTTCTTGCCGAGCACACCGCCCGCTTCATTAATCTCTTCAATTGCCATCAGTTCTGCATCCTTTAGGGACACCTCACTGATTGACATGGTCCCGCTCAAGGAATGAAGAATCCCTACTTTTACGGTTTCTTCTGACGCAGCAGGTGCATTCGTCCCTGCATCATTAGCGTTCGACGCCGGCTCTTGGCCCCCGCAGCCTGTCAGCAAAACCAAACTGCTGAGTGCAGAAAGTACAAATTTGTTTCTCCATAGCTTCACCAAAGTGAATCCCCCTCTTTTTCGATTCTAAATTTATGATAGAATTAGAATCAGGCCAACAGCTCCCATGCTACAGCCTGCTTCTGACGCCGCCCACTGCCATGGGCGGCGTATGTATTTGCAGATGATCTAACCTCCTTTCTCCGTTTTTTCTAACAATCATGTTAAATTAGCTTACATGAAGTAATTATAATCAGGATCCAAATGTAGAGTTAAATATTGTCAACAAATCTAACATACTTTTCATGGGATGAAACTCGGTCAAGATGGAAAATGTCTATATTGACTATTTATTCATTGCATTAAAGTACTTACGCTTTGAAGCATGTCTTTGTGCTCGTTTCCCTCTCTCATCTATAATGAGAGAATGATAATTAAACCAGTGGGGTGAAAGCATCCAATGCAATTAGAGAAACTTAAAGGGGACGAGCTAAAGCAATTGTTTCAAGCGATGCTCTCTTTACAGACCGTAGAGGAATGCTATGCCTTCTTTAATGACTTGTGTACGGTCAATGAGGTAAAAGCTTTGACACAGAGGCTTGAGGTAGCGAGAATGCTGCGGGAGGGCCATACCTATTTTGACATCCAGGACGAAACCAATGCTAGCACGGCCACGATATCGAGGGTCAAGACCTGCCTGAATTATGGGAGCAGCGGATATGACTTGGTCTTGGGGCGGATGGATGCTGAGGAATACACCAAATAGTTACAGCCGAAAGTAAGAAAAAGGGGCTGACCCAATGCTGTTATGCAAGGGAAAGCCCATTCTATTAAATCGCTTGTGATATATTTTCATGGTCATGATCTAAGGCTTTTCTCTTTCTCGGATGAGGAGGGATGCGACTCTGATCCTCTTCCAATCGCTTCAAGCACCAACCCGTATAGCCATAAATAATGGCAATGATTGGGTTGATGAAGCATAGAAAGGCGAAGACAGCATATTCCATTCCAATATTCAGGGTGGACATAATAAACGCTCCGCTGACCCCCCAGGGAATGAGTGCGTGAAGTAAGGTACCGGCATCCTCAAGCGTGCGGGATAAATTAACCGGGTGCAGGTTGACTTTTTTATAGGCAGGCCCAATAATCTTCCCCGGAAGAACGATAGACAAATACTGTTCTCCCACAAGGACATTCACACCAAAGCAAGAAATAACGGTAGCTAGGATGACGTTGCCTTTTCTTGTTAGATACTGCTTCATCCCGTTTAAGATTGCATCCATAATCCCTGTTTTTTGAATGATGCCTCCAAAAGCTAATGCGACAATAATTAAGGAAACTGCGAACATCATGTTCGCCAAACCACCACGGGACAATAGCTTGTCCACATCTGCCATTCCAGTTTCTGAAGTATAACCAAAATGAGCCGTTGTCATAATCTTGCCCAGGTTGATATCCGGTACGGTAGCATAAGTAGTAAGCACAGCAGCGATCAGCCCGAGAACCAGCGTGGGGATGGGGCTTACCCGTCGGGTTGCCAAGACAAGTATCAACAACGGGGAAAATAAGGTCCATAGCGTGATCGGAAAATGATTTTTTAATACGGTTAACAAATCTGTCATCTGTGAAAAGGACTCGGTTTGTCTTTCGAGTTGCAACCCTAGTACCACGAAAATTCCTAATGTAATCACGAGACTGGGAACCGTAGTCCATAACATATGGCGGATATGGTCAAAAATACTAACATTTGCAACTGCAGGTGCAAGATTGGTCGTATCCGATAACGGGGACATTTTATCGCCGAAAAAGGCTCCAGATACAATTGCCCCAGCTGCCATTGCCAATGGTATACCCATGCCGTAGGCAGTAGCCATTAAGGCTACACCAATCGTTCCAATCGTACTCCAGGAACTGCCGGTGACGACAGAAGTAACCGCACAAATAATAACCGACGAAGCCAAGAAATACGTAGGAGACAAGATTTGCAATCCATAATAGGATAAGGTCGGAACCGTTCCGTTTAAAATCCAGACGCCTATTAGCATACCAATCAAACAAAGGATCAGAATAGACGGGAGCCCTGAGACAATGCCCTGAATCATAGAACTCTCCAGTTCTTTCCATTTTATTCCCAACCACAATCCATATAAAGCAACGATAATAATTGATAGAACAATTGGCATTTGCGGAGCAACCTCATAATGCAGAATGCCAATTCCCAAAACAGCTATAACAAAAGAAAAAATAGCACAAGCACTACCAAATGACGGTGTCTTTATAATCAACTTCCAATCCTCCCTTTAAGATTGCTAGAATAGCAACCTATTACAAGCAAATAGTCTACCATAAACTTATATAAGGTAAAATGGCTGGATCCCAAAATGGAGACCATCGATTACTCCATTTTTTAGTCTGATTCTTTTGCCGGTAGAATGCGCCCCGCCACTTCCCCAAATCCGATCCGGTATCCATCCCCTTGACACCAGCCTGTCATGGTGATCTGATCTTCATCCTCTAACCAGATACGCTGCTCCCCATTCTTCATAACAATTGGTTCGCTTCCCCGCCAAGTTAGCTCAAGCAGACAGCCCCGGCTTTCCTTCTCTGGTCCGCTAATGGTACCCGAGGCGAGCAGGTCACCTGGACGAAGGTTGCATCCGCCGACGGTATGGTGGGCAATTTGTTGTGCCATGCTCCAGTATAGATGGCTAAAATTACTGCTGCAAATGCGCTGGGGCTCCTCCATTTGCCTTCCTTGCAGATATACTTCTAATTGGATATCAAACGCACGAGGATCTGATTGTTTCAAATATGGAAGCAGCTCCGTATCCTGGCTGGGTCCATTTACACGAAGGGTTCAAGAGCTTCCAGCGGAACGACCCAAGGGGAAATCGATGTAGCAAAGTTCTTTGCTAGGAACGGTCCGAGCGGCTGATATTCCCAAGACTGAATATCCCTTGCACTCCAATCATTAATCAGAACCAATCCAAAAATTTGATCTTCAGCTTTTTCTACGGAAATCGCTTCTCCTTGATCATTACCTGGACCGATCAACCAACCTATCTCTAGCTCAAAATCAAGCTGGTTGCTTAGACCGAATTCAGGATGCTCTGCTTCAGCCGGCTTCATTTGTCCAAAAGGGCGACGTATATCAGTCCCGCTGACTATTATGGAACTAGCTCGTCCATGATATCCGACAGGCAAGTGCACCTAATTCGGCATAAGTGCATGGTCCTTCCCTCGAAACATTTCCCCCACGTTCGAGGCATGATATTTGGACGCATAGAAATCCGTATAATCTCCAATTTGAGCTGGCAGAAGCATTTGGACATCGCTTTGTGGGATTAACGCCCTAGCCAGAATGGAGCGGTTATCTCGTAATGCTGATTCGTCTTCACCTAGCAAGCGCTGAATTTGTGCCCGTACCTCCTGCCACACAGTCTTTCCTAAAGCCATAAAAGCGTTCAACGCGGACTGATGGAACACTTTTTTTCCGGCGACAGCGGTAGATTGAAAATATCCCGCATCATCCAAAACACTAAGATCAAGTACATAGTTCCCTATGGCAATGCCGATACGCGGAGCTCCCCCGCGTTGGGGGCGAAACACCCCATAAGGCAAGTTCTGAATAGGAAAGTGGGAATCAGGGGCCACCTCGATAAATGAACGCAGCATGTTAGTTCCTCCTAGTGTAGTGTTAATAATTAACCGCTTTCAATTGCCGTTGTTATGTACTCAATATGACAGTAATCAACGTTAATAACTTGCCAAACTTAATTACTGTAATTTAATAACCTTCGCTATTATATAATCGTTTTTAAAATTCAGCAAAAGCATTCACTACTGTTAAAACACATAAGCGCTGGAAAACTTTATTGTGATAAACAATTAAATCTCAGAACGCAAAAAATCCGATTTTTTATAAGTAACCTTTGCTCCTTTTTATCCCCAAAAATAAGTAAAAATAAAAAGCTGTCCATAAAGTCGGTTTTTACCGACCTTTTGGGACAGCCTCAGTACATTTATTATTTTTATTGCATCATTCTGTATTGGCTAATCGGCTGGTTAACAGGAGCAGGCTGCATCATGTCCATCTGAGCAGTATTTGCAGAAGCATAGGTGCGCATGACCGTATTGGTGGTCATCTCATTCATCGTCGGTACTTGGTAGTAACCTCTATGATTCATGTATTGCCATACCTCATAAGCTTGTTCTCCGCAATTCACCGCTCCTTGCTGGATCGTCCGACGGATTTGCGGATCAGCACACTCCAAGGAAGCGACCATTCGCATACAAGCGGAGGACTTATGGCAGCCAAGCATTCCGCTCGCCACATCACGGTCGTTCATGTCTGTCATCGAGGTATTCGGAGTTTGGGTTTCAGGGTGATTCAAGCCGTAAACCGGCGCAGCTGTTTTAAACGGAGCACGGTACGGGATCGCCTGTCCCCTGCCTGCTTGATTCAGCAAGGTTACCATATTGTTATATTCTTGAGTCATATGGCGAATTTGGTTATCTAGCATGGATAGGAGTTGTGGATCCTTTACATGCGGACGGTATAACTGAAACTGATTGATACCATCAATCGTATCCGTAAGTACTTCGTGAATCTCCATCATTTCATGTGCACCATATTGAGCAGCCAATTTTATTCCTCCTTAAGAAGTATTGGTTAGGATTACCAATAAGAGTATTTCCTAGGATCTCATATCGAATACACTTTCACCAAAAATATAGTCAGGAAACCTGCACCTTCCTAAGTCTTTTCCTTTTTTCTGTTTGCTTCCTTCTCCAGTCTGCGAAAACGTCTCAAATCCGCTTCGCGAATCGCCAAAGGCTCTTGTTTCAACAGTTTGACAATCGTAAACATCAGCAGCATAAGCAATACCGTAAACTGAAGAGCGGCGATAGCTGATATGAACACAACCAATTACAGAAGGCAAATTCCATTCACCCTTGAAAGCATGGGCAAACCAAAAGGAAATGGAATTTTTTGAGCATAATAATTATGTGCAGGTTCGAATACGCTATACAAACCCTAGCAAAGGGGGCAACCCAGGCAATGAAAGAAATCTTGCTCATTCTCTTGCTGCAGCTTGTTTATGTTCCAGTGCTGACTCTTCGCACCATCTTTTTGGTAAAGAACATGAGCCTATTGGCTTCAGGCATGGGCTTCTTAGAAGCTCTAATTTATGTGTTTGGATTATCCCTTGTTTTTAGTGGCGAACAGGGATTGTTAGCCATGATCATCTACGCTATCGGCTTTGCGCTAGGAATGTATGTCGGCGGGTATATTGAACAGAAGTTAGCGATCGGTTATACGACTTTGGTTGTTAACTTGTTGAGCAAAAATGAGGAATTGATTTATAAACTCCGAAATGAAGGTTTTGGGGTCACTGTATTTGAGGGAGAAGGGAAAGACAGTAAACGATACCAGCTGGATATTCTGACCAAGCGTAATCGGGAAAGTGAACTGTTTCAAATCATTGAAGATCTTGAGCCTCGGGCCTTCATTATCTCCTACGAACCCCGGAAATTTAAAGGAGGTTTTCTGGTTAAAGCCATGAAAAGAAGAGAGAGAGCGAAGTAACCCTCGCTCTCCCCTCAATTGGGATTTGAGTGTAGCTGGGCAGATATGCCTCTGCGTGTCATTTTCCCCAGCAAGTCCCAGGAACTATCCATCCATTAGAAAATCCACAAATTCCTGTTTCTTCATTTGTTCGGATAATCTCTCGATATCCGCGGCAAAGATTCGGTCTTTTTCAATTTTAGGGACCACTTCGCGGATGGTCTCATGCAACCGTCTCGTTTTCGGAGCAAGCTTTACCGGATCGCGGAGATCCGCTGCTTGCGCTGCACAAATCGCTTCGATGGCCAACACATTACGTGTGTTTCGTATAATCATAGCGGCATGCCTTGCCGCGCTAGCCCCCATACTGACGTGATCTTCTTGGTTGGCAGAAGATGGGATGGAATCCACGCTGGAAGGATGGGCCAAGGTTTTGTTTTCGGACACTAATGAGGCTGCCACGTACTGCGTAATCATTAATCCGGATTGCAGTCCCGGATCTGCACTTAAGAATGCTGGCAAATCATTGAGCTGCGGATTGACGAGGCGCTCAATTCTTCTTTCCGAAATGCTTGCTAACTCCGCTGCAGCAATCCCTAGAAAATCCATCGCGAAGGCGATCGGCTGACCATGGAAGTTTCCGCCGGAAATCACTTTGCCAGAGTCAGAAAAAATCAAGGGATTATCCGTTGCAGAATTGATCTCGATCAGCAGCTTTTCCTTGACATAGGTGAGCACTTGCTGAATGGCCCCATGCACCTGCGGGATACAGCGCAAGGAATAGGCATCTTGGACTCGCAGCTCTCCTTGCCTAGTAATCAGCTGACTTCCCTTGAGATAAGAGAGAATTCGGTCAGCGACCTGCTTCTGTTCCGGATAAGGGCGAACCTCATGCGATTCCGGCAGAAAAGCATCGACCACGCCTCTTAAGGCTTCCAGCGTCAACGATGCGATCCCATCCGCAAGTAGAGCGAGATGTTCAGCCTCCAAATAGGCCATGACACCGATTGCCGCCATAGCCTGGGTCCCGTTGATTAATGCTAGACCCTCCTTGGCTTGAAGTCGAATCGGTTGCAATCCTGCTTTATGAAGCGCTTCTGCAGCTTCCATGCGGCTGCCCTGATAGAAGACCTCGCCTTCGCCTATTAAGGGTAAAGCTAGATGCGACAGAGGGGCTAAATCACCGCTTGCCCCCAATGAGCCTTGACCCGGAATAACCGGGTGGATGTGATGGTTCATTAAATCCAGCAAAAACTGCAGCGTGACTCTACGAATCCCTGAATACCCTTTGGCCAAAGCATTCGCTCGCAAGAGAAGCATCGCTCGACTGACTTGCTCGGGAAGAGGATCCCCTACGCCGCATGCATGACTGCGGATCAGATTCATTTGCAGCTCTTCTACATTTTCTCTTGTAATGACTGTCTCACTGAATTTTCCAAAACCTGTGGTGACGCCGTAAACGACTTTTCCTTGCGAAACGATTTTCTCTACAATATCCCTGCTTCTCTCTACAGACTGCCAAGCCGCATCCGTGATTTCTACCTTTTGACCATTGCTGATAACCTCTTTTATCTGCTCCAATGTCAATTGATTTCCATCTAACTGAATGGTCATCATTTCCGTTCTCCTTAAAGGTCCAATCCTGCCCCTAAGGATTTGACCTGAAATTTAATCCTGCCCGAGAGCAGTATCAGCCTCTCTTTTGCTGGACAAAACCTGTCAAAAAAGTGTTCATGGTATGAACCCCACGTTTAAGGCTGCTGCTTGCGAAGCATCGGTATTTGAATTCCTTCGTTAATTGCGGTTTCAATCGCCAAATCATAGCCGGCATCGGCATGTCGGGCTATTCCCATTCCAGGATCCGTGGTCAGGACTCGATGTATACGTTTTTCAGCCGCTTTTGTCCCGTCCGCAACAATCACCATACCGGCATGCAGCGAATACCCCATCCCTACACCACCCCCCTCTAAATTTTTTAAGGTCTCCACGATCGCATCAAAACTTTCCCAATTGCGGGCCGCCTTTCCGATTCCTCCATAAACGACAAGCTTTTCTGGCCATTCCGCCACTTCCGGATCCAAGTTGTTCAGCAGCATGCGCAAAGCGGCTTCTTGTACCCAACCTTTGGTATTTAATTGGGTGCCCCGAGGGGCCGATAAACTCTTTTATTTTCCGGAGCTGTCATTGCAGGTCACTCCTTTTCTTCTTCTTACTTCATTGTATGCTGGGGAAGAAGGTAGAAATAGAAGAGTCGTAAAGAACTCGGGAATATCAAAAAGCCTCTCCCTTCCATATTAAGAAGGAATTGGCTTTGATTCGAGCTGAGTACAATCCAGCGATAGTCATTTGTCCTTTCACAAGTCTTTCCACTGTTCTCTCCACTTATGATGGCAATAAAAAATGTAATATAGCAGCCAATCAGCCACATAGGAACAACTTATACTCCACCATTTTTCGTATTTTTATGTAGCCCGTATTTAAAGCAAGCCATTCGATACTTAAAGCCAATATAGACCAATAAAAGATATGGCGAACCACTCTCCATTTTCTATGATTGTTTTTAGGTAGTGTTTGAAGGTACAAATAGGTTACCACCGGATACACTCCTAATTGTTGCAAAAGGTGATAGAAATAGGTTTGCATTTTTGTTCCTTGCGGGTAATCCCAAAGGATATAATGTTCCGTTGCAAAGAAATCAACCGCACACGACATATATATGGCAAGCAGGGCACGTGGGATAAAAATAGTGAAACCTGCGCTTATCTGCAAAAATTATAAAACAGCTCCACGAGATCAAAAATAAGGTTATGGAAAACGCCATACACTTCTCCTTTGATCAACATTTTTTTCCATTGTTTCCATAACATTACAATTATCCACGTGTATCTTTTCACTAAATTTCGCAAGATAGTTAAAAATGGTATGATAGAGTGGTGCTTGTTTGACTTTGCAATAAAGGAGTGTAGAAGATGTTACGTGTAGCCATCGGATCGACTAACCCTGTCAAGATAAAAGCGGTTCGCTCAGCGTTTGAGAAAATGGGTTTAAATGCTGAAGTGACAGGCGTTGAGGTGGATTCCAAAGTTTCAGAGCAACCTTTTTCTGATGAGGAGACCATTGAAGGAGCCATTAATCGGGCACGCGGGGCTCTCAAAATCGGTGAGGAATCTCCTTATGATTATGGAATTGGTTTAGAAGGCGGGGTCGTCCAAACCCAGTACGGCATGTTTGTTTGCAATTGGGGAGCCATCGTGAATAACAGAGAGGTGATCGGTATCGGCGGGGGCCATCGGGTGCTGCTTCCTTCGACGCTCGTGGAAGGCTTGAACAAAGGGGAAGAATTAGGGGATATCATAGACGCATGGGCCGGCGGCAAAGATATTAAAAAGAATGAGGGAACTATCGGCATATTGACTGGTAACCACATTACAAGGGAAGAAATGTTTCATGATGTTGTGATTGCAGCTTTTTCCCGGTTTCTTTTTCCAGAGTATTATAGCGAATAGCAATCGAATTGCAGCAATTCAAGCCGTTATTCCGCGAATAGCAGCCTGAATTGCAGCAAAATCATACAAACCGGTTACAACATCAAAAGGGCGCCATTTACATCCAAGACAAGCTTCGTTCTCCAAGCTTGCTTGATCCGCAAGGTAAAGAATCGCATCGGCGACTTCCACTGGTTGTCCTATCCTAAATCCTTCCTCGAAAGAAAGGACCTTCTATTTGTTATGATACCCAATGACAATCCTCTGGCCGTTTATCGAACAAAAAGCCTTTGAACGATACCGTTCGTTCTTAAATAATGCAAGTCTGTCCCTAAAGGCAGGATGAATCCCCCTCAAAATTTTCTACTTTTGGCATAAAATTCTTCTCTGCCACAAATAATACCAAAGTCTTAACAAGAACAATTTTTTAGGAGGCGATTTAACATGATGCAAACCCGCTGGGCTGCCCATGAATTTTTAGAAACTCAAGAAGCATTGCGTTCTTTGGCAGCACGTATAGAAATGTATGGGGTGATGACCCATATGGCGCGCGACCCGCACTTAAAGGATATTCTTCAAAATCAACAACGCCGCGAAATCATGAGCTATCAGCAAGGACTAGGCTTGTTGCAAGGAAAAGGTATGAATATGACAACCATGCCAACTCCCCACACCCCCCAAATGAACGTTTATGAGCAACCACAAGTTGGATTGCAAAATCCGATGATGTCTGCTCCTAATCCACGGGCTACGAATCTGTCTGATCAATCGATCAGCACAGTTCTATTAGACATGCACAAAACCGGGGCTGCAGTAAGTATGTTGTGGGCGTGCGAATGCGTAGATCCACAAATTCGCCAATATCATGCGACTGCAGCTAATAAATGTCAGGAAATGGCTTACGAGCTCTGGCAATACATGAATCATAAAGGGTACTATCAAGCGCCGCAGTTAGCCGATCATACGATGAACACGATGATTCAGGCATTCCAAGGGCAGCCGATGATGAATCAAAATATGATGAACCAGAATATGATGAATCAGCCTCCTATGATGTAAGGAAACCAAAAAGCCATTCACGAGAACCGCATGAATGGCTTTTTTCTTTAGAGCTCGAAGTCAACCCCAATACTATCCAATCTTCCCACTTCTCTTATGTATGCTGCAACGGCTTGATGCTCAGGATTGGAAACATAGGCTTCCAAAGCCGCTTGATCTTCAAATCGAATACTCAATACGACTTGGTATTCTTTACTGCGTTCTGCGACATTAAGACCCGCATGAACTTCAACCACACCCGTTAGATGATCTTTTAGGGCTTTAAAACGGCTGATGACTTCTTGCAACTGTTCCGTTGTTGTTTCCTCCGAAAATTTAACAAGTACCATACGATGAATCATGGGCAAGCCTCTTTTCTTAAGTTAATTTCCTGTCCTCCCTTATTCTACTATAGTCAAAAAGAAAATCTATAGAATTCTGGTGAAAAAGAAAAGAAAAAGAAGCCACAAAGGCTTCTAAAGCTATTTCTGTGATAAGCTTCCGATTTAAATTTATTTCCTTCATCCCCATGATCCAAACTAGCAGAAGTTAACAAGTGCGTTAACGGAGGCGTTAGAGAGTGTCAAACAAAAAACCGCTTTCGGAACAGGAATGGGTTTATCAATACGTTAAGAATTCGCAGAACCCTCTTCCTATTGTGATGGGAACGAAAGGTACATGGGGCATGAACGGTAAGCCGTGGATTATATTGATAGCTGGAACTTATGGGGATGCTATGGTCTTGTGCGATATCCATAACCTTCCTATTTTTCACATTCGAAAAATGAAAATCCATGACTTGACCTACTTTGCTGCTTCCATAACTGACCCTGAAAAAGTAAAAAAAATTATTCTATCGTGGGATGAGTAATCCTTTGCACAGTCCAGGAAAACCAAAAGAAAAGGCTGATCCTCCAAAGTTCGCACTATCGACTTTTGGGGATCAGCCTCCTATTTTCTTATGTACATGAATGGCTGGGCTACCTGGATTCGAACCAGGGCATGACGGAGTCAAAGTCCGTTGCCTTACCGCTTGGCTATAGCCCAATATATAAATATAGTTTGTGTTAAATATATAGATAGTATTCATTTCGGTGGATTGCGGGGTTATAGGGCACCGACATCTCCCGATATTGCACGACATGTATCGTATTTAAATTTATGGCGCGCTCGGAGGGATTCGAACCCCCGGCAAACCTGGTACCGGAAACCAGTGCTCTATCCAGCTGAGCTACGAGCGCCTAATGTTATCGTTGTAACTGAGAATGAGTAAGAAGATGTGGATGTCTCACAGCTGCAGAAAATAATTTATCACAAAATTATATATACTGTCAATAAGTGAATGTTTATCATTGTTGATCTAATTTGTCTAAGTTCATTAATGACGGTTCTTAATTTATCATTCTTGATGCGGCAATGCAACTGCGGTGCTAACGAGGGAATGCCTGAAGGTAGTCGCTAAAATCAGGTTCCCTCGAGCATCATGAAAATGAAAATATCACTATTTATGATTCAGAAATATCGACTTTTTTCAGGAGATGAACAGAAAAATGAGGAACTTGGTCGAAGTCCTCACTTTACCCATGTTTATTTTGTTGGTTGTTTTTATAAAAAGCAGCATTTACTTGCCCTTGAATCATCTGTTTACGGGCCTTCTCTTGCTTCTTTTTTTCCATTTGTCTAATCTCGTATGTTTGTAGCCCATCCTCTATTTTGTTCGCTATATCAACTAAACGATCGATGTCATTAAAGGAATATTTTCGTGTGCCACCTTTAGATCGTTCTGGAAATATTAATTGCCTTTCTTCATAATAACGAATTTGTCTCTCAGACATTCCGCACAACTCAGATACAATCCCTATTGTAATAACTTTTTTATCCTGATATGTCATATTTCCTCCTACATCATTATCATAGTTATGTAATATTATATAACATAATGCGTTAGTTTTTCTATTTTTATTAATAAGATTATGTAAAAAATAAATAAACGGGGTATGACCTTACGACAAAGAGGCTGATCTCACAAGGTCGTAAACAATTGACTTTTGGGATCAGCCTTCTCCTATTTGATTCATTTCCCGTGCAAGCGCAACGTTCGACATCTCATTCGTTTAATATTTCCCTGAACCACTGCTCTTTCCTCGAATATATTATCAAGTGGGCAGGTGATAAGAATGAGTAAGTACTTCATCGTGACCGACAGTGGGACACAAATCGCAATCAAAAGTATTACTCGCTTACTAGTTGCTCCTGTTGTCATCTATGTCGACAATCAACTGATAGCAAGCTTTTGGAAGGGTTCTCGATTTTATATTAGCAAAGCAGGGTTGGCTTGTGGTGCTCACACTCTTACCCTTGTAGGACACTTGCCACAAAACAGCTTTCTTCAACCCATTGTTGAGCATTTTAGATTTAAAAATGACCATTATGTTGAAGATCATTCCAATACTCAACAACGATTGCGCGATTTTCGAGCGGGAGATATTTTGGTCGCTTCCGACAATGAAAACGATGATAAAACCGGATATGTTGGGCATTCAGCCATTGTCATCAATTCCCATGATTTAATCGAATCACCCGGAGGACATCCTGCAATTCGACAAGAAAGCATTCAAAAATTTCTCAAGTTACATCCTGCACATGCCCAATACCGACCTAGATCGATTGAACTCGGTGAAAAGGCTGCAGCGTATGCAAGGGGCTACCTTGCAAAATATCTCGAAAATCTTAAAAACGGCATACAAAAACCTGTGTTCTCCTATTCATATAAAGCTGTAATAGGCCTTGATGACCCTTGGGGCTTAATCTACTGTTCCAAACTAGTATGGTTAAGCTACTATTATGGAGCTGACTATAAATTTAAAAATGATTATTTGTGGTTTTCACCAGAGGATCTCTACGAAAGATTAAGAAAAGACGAGAATTTCATCGAGATATACAGAAGCCCAAAGCTGAAGTTCCTACTTGACACCTAAGAATGGTTATCCTCTGGTTCTTCTCCATAGGAAGAAAAATACTGCAACGATAAGAATAGGAGCAGCCCAACGGGATTGAATTCATAATTGTTGCAAAAAAAAAGCCTGTCACAGAACAGGTTTTAAAAGATCAAAAGGGGTCTCAATCGTTAAACCGAGTATCCCCTTCTTCTTGACATGGTCTAGATCTCGATCCCTCAGCTTATTCAATATACAGATGACTTCAAGCACCGACATATCTGCCATATACCTTTCCTCCCTTTTCTCACTTGTTTAGATTGTTATATTTATCATAATAAGATAGGTTCGGAAAAGCATTGGTCATGTCAGATTACCTAACGTTTTTTTGGTGAACCGGTAAACTAAGACCGTCACTTAGTCTTTATACACTTCCAACCGATAACCCAAGCCACGAATGGTCACAATGCGAAACTGAGATTCAAATGGAGAAAACCGTTCTCTCAGCCGCTTAATATGAACATCCACCGTCCTTTCATCCCCTTCATAATCCATGCCCCAGATGTCCTCAATTAAATTTTCCCGGGTAAAAAGCTGCCCTGCATAGCTCCCTAATTTATACAGGAGTTCAAACTCTTTCATCGGTATGGTGGAGGTTTTCTCATTTTGGTAGATTAACTGATAGCTATTGCGATCTAAAGAAATTTCGCCTAGTTGAATCACATTGGAAGTCGAAATGCGATACCGCTTCAGCAACGCTTTCACTCGGAGCACAAGCTCTACGGGATCAAATGGCTTGACCAAGTAATCGTCTGTTCCTAGCTTAAATCCTTTTATTCGATCGGTTGCCTCCCCTTTTGCGGTCACCATCAATATAGGCATTTCCCCAAATTCTCGGAGTCTTTGGCATAGCACCCATCCATCCATTTGGGGCATCAAAATATCCAGAATGACGAGGTCCACACGGTGATTCTCCGCATACTCCAGCGCCTCTGCTCCGTTTTCTTTCTCTATAAGCTCAAATCCCTCATCCTCTAGGTACAAGCGCACTAATTCTTCGAATATGAGCTTCATCATCCACCACTAATATTCTTGTCACATTCACTCCGCTCCTTTAATTTCTACTACAAACGGAAAGGCTCTAACTTTTCCATTTTGCTTAAACTCCGCCCATATTTTATAAAGGCCTGGCTTATCGAACTTAGTTTCAAAAATCGGTTCATGATGAGCGGCCGGATGAACATGAAGGAAATTTTGAGCTGCTTCATCTAGAATGACCACATGCCCCATGGCACCCAAGTAAGGTGTAAGAGGAGTTTGATCAAGATCAAAGGTTAACGTGACCAGCTCATTTACATGAAATGAACTCATATTCAGCGAGACGGTTTCCCCATCGATTTGCTTGGTTAACATAGGGTCAGGGTTTAACTCCCCTGTTTTCGTTGGTACACTTGGCATACCGACAACTAGCGGAACCGCTTCTACATGATATTCTAAATTCTTCGGTTTCATATCCACTCATCATCAACGGAATGAATATATGTGAAGATTTCACTTCGTCCCTCATGCGATGAATGACTTTCCCCTTCCTGGCCATGCCCGCTTTCGCTGTGAACAGGTGCTGCTGTAACCTGTGTTTTCTCAGCGACAAACTCCTCATATCCAGAAAATCCACCGATCACTACAGCCATATAAAGAATTGAGGTCATCACCCACTTATCCTTAAAAGCCCATTTACGCATAACAATCACTCCTTATTTTTTAAAATATATAGGCCTGGGAAGAAGGGCATTGTGCGCCCCTCTCTAGTCATCTTCATAAACTGTAGGGTATAAGTTTGAGTCATTTAACCTTCTGTTAAAAATTTCAACTTGACTTCCTTATTGATACTATAAAACAGTTTTGTGAACTGAATATGAATGGAAGAAAAGAAATTTAAGAATTGTATAATATTACTTATAGATCGCCAGCATAATAAAAGCCTTGTCAAGGTATGACAAGGCCAGTAAATGGTTAGTATATATTTTACCCCACTATTTGAAATGAGATCATTAAGTTAATGACTCTGCATTTTGAATAGCATGTTCCCAGCTTGGAAAGTAAAACAGTGCACTTCTCATGAGATCGGGGTGTGATTGTTTTACTTTCTTTTTATTAAGTACTTCTCCGTTCCCCCGCAAATTTCGAATCGTGGTTAACACTTCTTCGGCACTCATTTTTAGTTCCAAAATAACCTCACTCCTTTTCTAAGATTTAGTAGTATTTTTGACCTGTTTTGGGTAATTTAGTCAAATTTTGCAGGAAATTTTATGTAAATAAATCTCACATATTATGATTTTTCTGTTTTTGTCTATGTATGTAAGTTAGAAGGATTAGTGATGACATTCTGCTTACTATTAATTAAAATTAAATAGAAGTTAAAACAAGCTAGCCGTGATCGGACAATTGGCAGCAGCCGTAGCCCATGAGATTCGCAATACCTTGATCAATATCTTAAAAAATGCAATGGAAGCTATGCCAAACGGAGGAAACATCAAGGTTAGCCTTCACTCGCAAGATCATCAGTTACTCATTCCAAGTACTTAATCCACAAGTGCCAAGCAGAAAAGCCCTTTTGCTTTTCTATTTGGCACTTTCTCTTTCTTGGAAACTTGATTTTTATACCACGACTTGGTCCAGCTTTTCCTTACTAGTATTTTGACAATTTTTACAAACTGTCAGTTTTTGTCCATTGGAATTTAAGGCTGTGTATAACAGCTTAATTCTTGTACGATTGCACACAGGGCAAGTCCCTCTTCCCCGAGATGGCTTTTTCCAAAGAGCACGTCCGCGGTTATTCTTAGCCACTTTGTCATCCCTCCATAAACTAATATTCTATAGGGTATATTCAAGGATGCTATGAAAGGTGACAAAGAGGGCTGGATTGCTATCCACAAGATGAATACTTCCTATTTTTTTCCTCTGATTATCGCATAGATGGAACGAAAAAGGATTCCAAATCCAACCAGCATGGAGATGGTGAAGAGAACCCAGATCGTCCTTATTGTAGATTCATTCGGACCATTGCCTATAGGTCCAACCTTAGGAGCGAAGAAATGGTTTAGTTTCCAAAATGAGTAAGCTATGAACAGTATGGAGGCTATAAGATTGATATAATGTCTCATAATGAATCATTATATCAGAAAAGAACTACTCTTTTTTCATCTGAAAAACACAATACTTCAATTGAGAGGAATATTGATCCATCAGCATGCTGTGCAGAAGGCTAAGTTGGAAATGGGAGGGGTCCAATGGGGTAGATGGATTTAAATCAGGTATTTCATCAAGATGTTGAATCGTGGAATTTAGCGCGGTGGCTACACTCCCCTCGCGTGTAACCTGAACCGACCTAAAATCCGCTTCACGAAAGGATTGCCTCCACTCCTTTTCAGTCGGTACCTTTCGAATTTGATAGAAAGTGTGGAACTCCCCCTCTTCTTCAAAAGGAGTAATGGCCGTCAACTCAACATCCACAAGCACGCCGCCAGGTCGCAGAATCCTTGCATACTCAGGAATTGATTTCTTGAGATCCGTAAAAATAGTAACAGACTCCGCCAAGATTAAATCAAATTCATCGTTACTTAATGGCAGGCATTCCGCATCTCCTTCAATCAGTTCAATGTCAAGTTTCTCCTTCCTAAATCGTTCTTTCGCCTTCTCTAGCATCAGTGCATTGCGATCGAGAGCTGTAACCTGGCATTGAAAGGTCTTTTGTAAATATGCCGCGGTCTGTCCCGTACCGCACCCGATGTCGATGACTCGAGTGTGTGAGTTGATCTTTAATGGATGTAAAATTGCCTTCGTTAAAGCCAAACCACCGGGATGCGCACCGCCAATGCCTAACCAGGCTAAAAGCTCAAGATATCCATTAGGCTGCATAAAATGACATATACCTCCCTCTCTGCTGCTGTTTTAGGAAGATTCTTCGTTCCTTGCCATATTTATGTGCGAGGTAAATGAGGTGTGTTCCAACTTTACCTGCCCATACAGCCAAAAATTATACAATAGTCTAGTCCACCCTCTCTCATGGATTAATAGAATATACTATCTTGACAATGAGGGGGATACTCCATGGGATTACCTTATAATTACTGTAGAAACTTTGTTGGGCAAGCGGTGGTTGCCCAATGTGTGGGAGGTAGACGCTACTACGGTGTTGTCGAATCTGTCTACTCAGATCACATCGTACTAAGGGGAATTGATCCAGGAGCCGTGCCGGTGAAAGGAAAATCCAAAAAATTAAAGGCCCGAGGATCTAGTAAATCGCAAAAACCAGAATTCCAACCGGTTTCCTATTATGGCTATGGCCCTTACGGCGGCTATGGCGGGTACTATGTATTGCCTTTGTATGTCTTGCTTGCTTTATCTCTTTTCTGGATTTAGAAGTAGAAAAGCTAGTTCATACTCATGAAAAGCCCTTAAGGATCAAGGGCTTTTCGATATTTTACGGGGCCAATGGCTTAGTCTGGTTTTATGTTCTATGTTTACATAATAAAATTTTCGGTACGCGATCTGGAAAGTATCGGGTTCTAGATTCCAAGTAATCGTTTGCATGTCATGTGTTTTTAAATATCTTTTTCATTCGCTTACCTCAAATATATTGCTTGAAAAGATATTAACCTTAAGTAGGTTTTTCCATTATGCTTTAAGATTAAGTTCTGTGTGCTGCCCTTTTTTCACATGCTTGAGCTGGGCTACAATGATGAAGCTGATAATCACGAGTAAAAACCAAGAACTGATCTTTCCAAGATGCACGAACTCCCAGTGCCTTTCCTGATTCGGATATTGCCAGGCCCTAAAGAAGGTAGCAATATTTTCTGCTATCCAAATAAAAAATCCAATGAGGAAAAACGATAAAATTAGTGGCATGCGGTAGCGAATTCCACGGATAGAATAATGAACTTGCGTACGAATGAAAATAGGAAAAAGCAGAAAAATTAGTAACCAGCGTATATCATAGGTAAAATGATGGGTAAAGAAGTTAAGATAGACAGCAGCCCCTAAAGGAATAGTTTTCAGATAGCCTGGCCAATGGGTAAGATCAACATCTAATCGGCGCCACGCTTGACACAGATAACTGGCAACACTGGCATACATAAAACCGCTGTATAAGGGAACACCAAACCATTTGCTCCAGGAGGGCTCCGGATATGACCAGGATCCCATATAAACTTTAAAAAGTTCCAGGGCTAATCCAATCAAATGGAACAAAGTGATTACTTTCAGTTCATCCTTGCTTTCTATCCCTGTGCGATACATCACAACTTGCATGAGTATACAAAACAGAAGAATAAGATCATAGCGGTATACAAAAGGAAAGCTTAGATACCTCGTTACAGCAAGGGTAACAAAAATGAAAACGGGAAAAAGACATGACATCGCTTGCTGGTATCCAAAATGGACAAGCTGGGTAATCAAGTGTCTCATGAGTCCCTCCGATGCTTTTCTTTTCAGTGTACCATGTATGGGAAAAGAATAGGGATGTCGGAACGCGGCTATTAAAATTTAAGATATTAGCAATTAGTTAAACCTTCAGCAATAAACTGAACCATCTTCTCTACCGCTTGGGGAAACACGTCAGCCCAACTGCTGCAGGAGAGGCAGCAGGGAAAGACAACGATGGATTCCCATGGCAATTTCGGGGTCGATAGGGATAATCTTTCCTTCCTCCTGCAGCTTTTCAATCAAATGTATAAAGGTCAAATTATCTTGGTTACTTATCTGGCTAAACCTCTCCGGGGGCAATTTGCGAACGAGTTGCTCCATCTCATTACGATTATACATATTTTGATGGAAAGGATTCTTTTCCAGATATCGATACGTACCAACGCACACCTCTGTGAGCATTTCTTTTGGATTGTCATAGGAAAGCATGATCTCTGTAAGAAAATCATTGAATTTAGCTACCTCCTCTAACCATATCTCAATATATAGGTGAACATAAGAAAAGGGAGCAATATGGCCCCCAATTGCAATTCCAAATGCTACTTACCAGCAAAAAAAAGACCCCCTGATCGCTGCTCAGAAACAGGGGGTCTTTTCTTACTGTATTCAGATCATTTACTTTAAAAGGGTAAAAGAAGAGGATTCCCGAACTACCAGGTCAGGTGGCAAGATGATCCGTTTAGGGCCTTCATCTAAACCATTAATCCTTTGATTTAAAAGATCGGAGGCATACATCCCGATTTTCTGGGGGAATGCATCCACGGTCGTTAAGCCTGGAGAAATGATAGAAGCTTCCTGGATGTTATCGAAGCCTACCACCGCAAAGTCTTGACCGACGGTATAACCCTTTTCCCGCAAGCCCATCATCACGCCGAAGGCCACGATATCATTATAGCAAAATGCAGCTGTTGGGGGATCCGACAGGGTTATTACTTGCTTAATAGCCTCCATCCCACCACGACGTGACACCGGGCCTTCTATCATCAAGGACTCATCCACTTCGATGCCTGCTTGGCCTAGGGCATTCGCATACCCCAGAACCCGGTCCCGATAAACCGAGGAGGATGATCCCCCCAAGAAAGCGATTCGGCGATGCCCCTTGCTTAGGAGGTGGTTGACGGCTAGCTCAGCACCAGTCACATTGTCCGCACCAATATAATCCATCTTTTCTTGGGAAAGCGTCTCTCTCGTTACGACGACAACGGGAATTCCCCACTTTTCCAATCGTTCTATCGATTCAAATGACGTACCCGGCGTAGGACTGATAATGACTCCGCCAACTCTATGCTCTAGCATCGTGGAAAGGAGGACATCTTGTTTACTCATCGAATCGAATGTGGTCCCAAGTATAACGGTATACCCCTTCTTATCCAAAGCCTGATGGACACCTACAAGCAATTCAGAAAAAAACGGGTTCCCGATCTCCGAAATGATCAAGCCGACAGTGGAAGAATGCCGGGAGCGAAGATTGGCGGCAACACGATCATAGATGTACCCCAATTCTTTCATAGACTGTAAAACTAATTCTCGCTTTTCCTTCGAAATGTTATCCCTGCCACGAACAACAAGCGAAGCAGTCGCTCGAGATACTCCTGCGTGATCAGCAACTTGTTGCAACGTTACACGCGACTGTTTTTTTACCATTTTCTTTAATTCTCCTTGTCTTTCCTTTATCCCAGTATAAACCGCTATTGAAAACGGTGTCAAAAGCTTTTTGTTTCAAACAGCTTTGATCCTAACTTCCACAAATAATATTTTTCAAAGGCAACCTTCATCATATGGGGAACCGTTCCATCTGATGCCCACTCTATGGAGGAAGACCTAGGCGTTGAAGCAGGGTACTTTATCATCAGCATCCCTCCTTCCGTTCCGAGCTCCATCACTCCCAATAAACTATCATGATACTCCTTATGCGCTTCCCGACCCTGCAATTGAGAATAAATATTTTCTGCAGCTATATGTCCCTCGATTTCAGCCGCTCGTCCATTTTTGATCATGGTTTTTTGGCCGATCAAATTGGTATCACCCACAGCATAAATATTTTCCCATTGCATCGATTGAAGATATGAATTAACGGGAATCAATCCATTTTCATGATCTAAATCGCCAGATAAAAAAATATAATCCGCTCCCTTGTACGGGGGCAAAATAAGCGATAAAGAAAAGGGAAGCGATATACCATTGCTCAAGTGCACTTTTCCTTGTTCTATTTTATCTATGGTAACATTACTTACATAAGAAATCTGATTTTCCTGCATATGCCCGGTTAGAAGTTCTGTTGCTTTTTTTCCTCCAATTTCAAGTAATTCTTTTTCATAAGTAAAGAAAGTTATGGGGGAATTTATTTTTTGTTGTACAAGATAGGCTTTCAATTTAAATAAAAACTCATAAGAAATGGTCTGACAAGGGTTCTCTTGGGCGACGCCAATGACAATCGGGTCTCCTGACTTTAAGCCTTCTATCCTTTGCTTGGTGATTAACGCCTCCTCAGCGTCATATATCGATGCCGTGTTCCCTTTTAACCCCTCGATTTTCTCATAATCAGGGAATCCACCGGTTGCTACAACTAAGAAATCATAGTCTAGCATCTTATGATCCTGAAAAATAATCCTTTTCTTCTTAGGAAAAACTGATGCGACTTTATTCTTGATAAATTGTACACCTGCTTTTTGTAGAGTCGGATGCAAAGGGAGTGAGATGTCTTCTATTTTTCGTTCTCCAAAAGGAACCCAAATAAGAGATGGACGAAAGATAAACTTATGTTTATCAGCAACCAAAATAACCTCATGGTTACTGCTCTTCAGTTTTTCACCCAACCTTATTGCAGCATTTAACCCACCAAAACCCCCGCCTAAAATAACAACTCGCATAAAACCAACTCCTATAACCTTGCTCTAAACGTCATGATTCAACCGCTAGTATGCAAAATTCATTATATATCATTTGTAATACGGTCTAATATTATGGCTAAAAAGGAGCATAATCCATTGTATCCCTGATTTTTCAAGGAGGAACCTTAGTAAGGGATGCTGTAATTCAGTGCTGTTCCAATCTGAAAAAGCAGGTCCCGTGCATGCTGGGACCTGCATTAAGACTATTTGTGTTAGTTCTAAACGGATAATGTGTCTGCTTTTTTAGAGGCTTGCAATTCTTCAATAAAGGAAGCTAATATGTCCTCTACTTGTGCGCAAGGAACTTTGGCAGCGACCAATGTCCCTAATTGGGAGTGGGCTCCTAGGTGTCCACCGACATAAATATCTACAGCATCAACAACCTTACCGTCTACTTTGGCTTTCGTTCCCTGTAACCCAATATCGGCGATTTGATGCTGGCCGCATGAGTTCGGACAACCGGACCAATGGATATTCAGCGGAGATGCATCTTTAAATTTTTGATCCAAGGCAATAGCTGTCTCCAATGCAAAATTTTTCGTTTCAATTATCGCTTTGTCGCAGTACTGGCGACCCGTACAGCTAACGGTCCCTCGAATCATCGACTTAGGGGCGACGGATAATTCAGTTAGCAATGGTTCATCCTTAAATTCATCAAGCATCTCATTTGGAATATGAGGGATAATCAAATCCTGATGAGCCGTCAGGCGAATTTCTCCAGTTCCGTATTGCAGAGCCAAGTAGCCGCATCCCAATAGCTGCTGGGCCGTCAGTCTTCCGACCGGAATGTGCAGCCCCGCAAAAGAATAGCCTTCTTGCTTTTGCGCATGAATCCCGATATGATCTCCCCTGTGACTGGTTACACAAACGTCTTCAGCTGCGGATGAAAGCTCCCAAGTGACTTTTTTCTGCAGTTCTTCCCGAAATCGCTCCATCCCCCACTCTTCCAGGAGGTGCATCATACGCGCTTTGGTCCTTTTCTCCCTTGGTCCATGATCGCGATACAATTCCAGGATCGCCCGAGTGATCGTCGTGACCTGATCCGGAAGCACAAACACATCTGCGGACTCGGCTAGCTTTTGGTAAGTGGGCGCCAACGCTCCTCCTAGTTTTATATTGAACCCAATAGCGAGATCCCCATCCATTCTTTTTTTCGCCGGCACAAAACCAATATCATTGATATCGGCATGTGCACAATCCTCACAGCAACCCGCTAGTGAGATATTGAACTTCCGCGGCAGGTTGGTAAACTCCTTATTGCCTACAATCATTTTGTTGATTTCTCGAATGAGGGGAGTTGTATCCAATAGCTCGTCCCCATCTAAACCGGCTACTGGACAGCCCATGATATTTCGTATATTATCAAAACCTGTTTGCAACGAGCTTAATCCAACACTTTCCAATTTATTCAATACTTCCTTTATATCCTCCAATTTGATCCATCTCAATTGGAGTCCTTGACGGGAGGTGATGTCAACGAATCCTCTACCGTATCGTTCTCCAAGTTCAGCCGCCATTCTCCATTGTTCTTCGTTTAGGATCCCATTCGGAACACGAATTCTCAGCATAAAGTGACCATCTAACCGTTTGCGATAAAACAATCCGTACCAGCGCAAGCGTTCGATATCCTCCGGAGCCGCATTTTCCACACCCAATTCACAAAGTTTCTCCAGCTCATGTATAATATCAAGTCCGTCCTTCTCTATTTTCATTTTTTCAATCTTATTCATCTATACCACCTCTGAATTTTTTTCATAGGATCAAAGCCTCATTTGATTAATTTGATTGTAACTAAAAGGCAGCTAATGCGGGGTTTTGATGTTATATTATCTAACATTGAATTTAAGGTAAAATAAAAAGAGTTGTCTTTCAAACCGAAATGGCTTGAAAAACAACTCCATATATGACGAGATAGAAATGGTATATCTTTATCCTTGATTTTTTTCTTCCCATAGCTTTTTAATTTTTCTGGATGTATTTACTTTTACTGTATTGTCCCATGTCACCATTACATCACCAGAAGCGATAGACAATTAAATCGTATCAAATGCTTTCATCCCTTTAGTCTCTCATTTTCTGAAATAGCATGACTTTTCCAGTTATCAATAGCTGATCTTATGTAGGTTGATCTAGGTGTGAAACAGCATTTAATAGAAAACAATCAAATTATAAAGCCCTATTCATGTCACTAGATCATAAATAGGGCTTTTACTAGAAAGGTAAAACATCAGCTTTGCCGTTTGCAGCCCATTAGTCGTCGTTATGGTTGTTTCTTTCATAACAGAAATCGAAGCTGACTAGAAAATCATCGACCTCGAAATAAAGGTGACAACAATGGTAAAATATTCCTCTGAAACGACGGTTTTCACAGCGGATAAAGCCATCAAAATCTCTGAAAAACTCTCTTCCAAACAATCGTCTTAGTCTCCGGCGACGACATCTTCTGCAGGCATCTTCCCAATCATCTGCAAAATCTTTATCCGAATCCAGACGATCATAAAGATCTTCAATGGCTTGTGCTAATGTGTCTAGTTGTTTAACTTTACCCATCTTCCGTGAAGAGACTACCACTGCTTTCTTCGTCTTTTTATTAATTACACGAATTTTGCGAATCATTAATTCCACCTCCTTGGTTGAAGATAGTAACAATATATGGAATCTATCAAAATTTGATTGTGCGAATTCATTAAAAATTAGCGGAATTGTCATTCAAGAAAACTATTTTTAAATTCCTGCTCTTTTACTAGTGAAACTGCCCTTTCACTGTCCATCCATTTGCATATATTAATCTATCGCTAAAGCAATAGGGGCAAAGAGAGTTAAAATGGGGAGCTGGAATCTTTCATTTGCATTGATTTTTGCCACCCCTCTCCCCATCCATTTTCTCCGTCTTTAACAATGACAAGAATCTTAGGAAAGGTTGTTGTGAAGAAATGCATGATCTAAATGGACCGAGTCCTCAGATAGAAGTTTTTGAAAAATACGAGTCTGAAGTCCGAAGCTATATCCGCAGCTTCCCTGCCACCTTTGTTAAAGCCAAAGGGTACACTCTATGGGATGACAGAGAAAAGGAATATATTGATTTTTTTGCCGGTGCAGGTGCTTTAAATTATGGTCACAATCATCCGCTTATGAAAGAAAAATTACTCGCCTATATTAACCAGGATGGCATTACGCATAGCTTGGATATGGCGACCGAGGCTAAGGGTAATTTCTTGAAAAAATTCCATGAGGTCATTCTTCACCCGAGAAAACTCGATTATAAAGTCATGTTTCCGGGCCCCACAGGAACAAATAGCGTAGAAAGCGCCTTGAAGCTTGCCCGTAAAGTCACAGGACGCCACTTAGTGATTAGCTTTACCAATGCCTTTCATGGCATGACCCTTGGTGCCCTATCGGTTACAGGAAATTCATTTAAGCGGCGTGGCGCAGGGATTCCTTTGACCAATAGCTTATCGATGCCTTTTGATAAATATCTTGGCGATCAAATTGACACGGCCAACTATTTGGAACGCTACCTGGAAGATCACGGCAGCGGGGTTTCTCTACCTGCCGCCATTATTGTAGAAACCCTTCAAGGGGAAGGCGGCTTAAATGCAGCGAGATACGAATGGCTCAAGAGAATCGAAGAAATCTGCCGCCGCTGGAATATCCTCCTAATAGTTGATGATGTGCAAGTCGGATGCGGGCGAACCGGTCCTTTCTTTAGTTTTGAGCCTGCAGGTATTTATCCGGATATTGTTTGTTTGTCGAAGTCCATCAGCGGATATGGGGTGCCGATGGCACTTACCCTCATCAAGCCGCCATATGATATATGGTCCCCTGGCGAACATAATGGAACCTTCCGTGGCCATAACCTCGCATTCGTAACAGCGACCGAAGCTCTATCATACTGGGAAACAGATGCCTTTACTAAAGAAATCATAGAAAAAGGAGAGGCTGTAGAAAAATTTCTGCAGAGCCTTGTAAATCGCCATCCTGATATGCAAGGTTCCCTGCGGGGACGTGGCTTGATGCGCGGTGTAGCTTGTCGTGTGGATGGTTTGGCAGAGAGAATATGCAGTGAAGCCTTTGAACGGGGATTGATTATGGAAACCTCAGGCCCTAACAGTGAAGTTTTTAAGATTATGCCTCCTCTAATTATAGACCGTGAAGGCTTAACGCACGGATTGGAGATTATAGAAGAGAGCGTGAAAGTCTGCTTGAAGATAGCAGGGAGCTAAAGGGGAAGAGCCGGTTGCCTAGTGCAATCGGCTTTGATTTTTTGGTCCAGGAACAAAAAGACCTCATTGCTTTTTTAGCAACAAGGTCCTCTTTAAATGATTAAAAACATATTCGACTCCCTTAAGTGTTTACTTTATGTTCACGATTCATTGTTTTGTTGAAACTTGCCTTCAACCAAGGAATCATGTAACGGTCAACTCCCCAAGAATAAGTTGCCGCTCCCATGGCAAGCAGAATAATGCCCACGGTATATAATATCGGGTTCGTGCTGATGGTTCCGGCAAGCAAGAAATTCAAGTTCATGAAGATTCCAGCATAGAGAGCGATGGTTGTAAACGTACCTAGAATCAATCCTAGCCCTACAGCTACTTCGCCCCAAGCTACTAGGAAGTTAAAGAGTTCTACATTAGGAAGAGCAAAGCCTTCTAGAAACGCAGCGTACCAGCCTTGCACTACCGGCTTTTCCCCTGCAGCCTTCGCAATGGCGCCCGTAATGAATCCAGTAGCATCAAATCCATCCATGGCCTTATGCCAACCGGCCGTCAGCCATTGTATTCCTAACCAAACCCGTACAATCGTCCATACAGGTACCATATAGGCGCTTCTTAGTTTTTCTAACATCTTGATCAGATCCTCTCACTCATAGTCAATACACTTTGCAGGCCTTTTGATGGATCCTTTTTTCTGATCCATTGGATTCACCTCCTTCTTACATTTTTAGTATAATCGGTATTATTTTCTTTCGTTGTGATAAACTTCACTGGGTGGAAAATATTGATCATGTTTACAGAAAATCGATTTAAATCCAAAAAGGCTGTACCTCATCTTATTTGAGGTGCAGCCCCTTCTTCTTTAGGCAATCTTAAAACAACATATGTGCGATCAAGACAATAATAGGCAATGATATCACAGTACGAAGGAGAAAGATCACGAGTAGATCCTTAAAATGAATAGGAAGTTTCGAGCCTAGCAGTAATCCTCCAACCTCTGACATATAAATCAATTGAGTTACTGAAAGACATGCAATCACAAATCGAGTCATTTCGCTTTCAATTCCGCTTCCCAGGATAGCAGGCAAAAACATATCCGCAAAGCCGACAACGATGGAAGGAGCCGCTGCTGCTGCTTCCGGTACTTGCATCAAGGTTAACAGCGGAATAAAGGGTGTTCCCAGCCATTGAAACACGGGGGTATATTCAGCAATGATAAGCGATACCGTCCCGATCGTCATAACAATGGGAATGACGCCAAGCCACATGTCGATTACATTCTGAATACCTCCCCTGAAAAATGCGGAAGCTCCCTCGTTTTTCTTTGCTTGAACGACTGCATTGGACAGACCCCATTGGAACGGGGAGAGATGCGAAGGTATGGATTCCTCTTTCTTTTCCCTTCCTTGGTAGAAGCTATCGGCTTTTCGTGAGAGGGGCGGAATTCTCGGCATAACGATAGCTAGAATCAGGCCGGTTGCGACAATGGTCAAGTAGTAAGGGAAAAACATATGACTCAAGCCTAATTGGGCCAGAACGACAATGGAGAATGTAATGGAAACGACAGAAAAGGTTGTCCCAATCACGGCCGCTTCCCTTTGGGTGTAATAACCATCTTCATACTGCTTACTTGTCAAGAGTACCCCTATTGTCCCATCCCCCAGCCAGGAAGCAACGCAGTCAATTGAAGAACGGCCCGGCAAAGTGAATATCGGTCGCATGACTTTCGCGCATAGGGTACCGCATAGTTCAAGCAAACCGAAATCAAGGAGGAGCGGCAAAAACAATCCGGCAAACAAAAACACGGTAAACAAAACAGGTATGAGTCCACCTAACAATAATCCGCCCGTATTTTCAGACCACAGCCATGCAGGACCCAATTCTAAATACGTTAAAAGGGCAAAGACAAACCCAAGTGTCCGCGCCAATAAGAAAAGTGGTCCGACATCAAATAATTTGGAAAGAAAAGGAGAATTCCTTATCGCTTGGGGGCGAAGGGCCATATGGATCAGACTTCCTGCCATGGCTATGCCCATTAGGATTGTCACGATAGCTGTAAGATAGTCTGACAAAATATTTTCCACTTCTTTAGCCAAAATAGCGACTGGTATGGTCATTCCGTCTTGATATGGCAGGGGAATCATAAATAAAACGATTCCAATAACAGACGGTATGATAAATTTCAAGTACTCCGTAAACGTATAGGACGCTGTCTGTGCTTCTTGCTCTTTTGCTTTTAGAATAGGTTCACCCATTTAACGCCTCCGAATTTTTAAAATATCAATCGATTTCATTTAAATAATCCGTTTTCCAAATAATGATTCTATTAATTCTACTGCTATTTTCGAAGTCTTGCGGTCTTCATCATCCAAAGAGGGGTTAACTTCGACAAACTCTGCCGAGGTTAAAATTCCAGATTGATGTAGAATTTCCATCGCTAAATGGGCTTCCCGATAGTTGAGTCCACCCTTAACCGGTGTGCCCGTCCCCGGTGCCTCGATCGGATCGACACTATCAATATCAAAGCTTAGATGGACGCCATCCGTCTCTTGGCTAACAATGTGAATCGCTTCTTTCATTACTTTAGCCATACCTAACTCATCAATATCGTGCATGGTATAGCAGGTGATGTTATGCTCTCTGATGAAACGCTTTTCCTCCGGATCCAAGTCTCTTGCTCCGATAATAACTACATTTTCAGTCTTAATCTTGGGAGTAATACCACCTAGTCCCGTTAATACCGGATCTCCAAAACCTAGGCTAGCGGCAAGCGACATACCGTGAATGTTCCCCGATGGGCTAGTGTATGGCGTATTTACATCTCCATGGGCATCGATCCATATCACTCCTAGCCTCTTGTAGCGCTGGGCTAAGCCCGCAATCGTCCCGATGGCTATGCTATGATCCCCACCTAAGATTAGCGGAAAATCATCGGAACTCATTATTTCACTTATACATTCAGCTAACTGACGATTGATTTCTAAGACCTCACGATAATTTTTCATGTGTGAATCATTGGTTCCTAGGAAAGGTTCTATTCTATTCAAGACTTTATGATTCCGAATATCCACATCCAATCCTTTCAGCAGGTCTGCTAATCCCTCCGAGAGAAGGCCTTCTGGGCCCTGGTTTACCCCGCGTTTGCCTGCACCGAGATCAAATGGAACAGAAACCAATGAGATCGTTTTCATCATGGTTGAAAACATTGTTGTATCCCCCTTGTTTAATTATTTACGTATTAACAATTAAGCAATAATCGTGCCAACTATAACAACGGTTACACTTTGGTTATTTACAAGGATTTAGTGCAAATTATCATTGCATATTTTTATAATTTTTGCACCTAAACGCAAATTAATTTTTCTAATCTAGTTCATAAATAAAAAAACAAACCACTTTTTTCAAGGTGGTTTGCTTGCACGATATAAGGACTAATAGATGAGTTACAGCTCCTTCCCATGTCTAAGCCATATGGTGGTACCCATATAAAAGAGCCGCAAGCAGGAAAGCCCACCACAATCCATATTTCCAGTTCCATTTCAAACCCACGACAAACGGTGGTTTATCTACCATTCCTCCAACGATGATATTGATTGCGGAAATGGGAGAAAGCATGAGAGCCATAGCCCATCCGCCAATCAGGGCACCGGCCAGCGAAATGGGATTTAGCCCGATCAGCTCGGGAGAAAGACTAGTTCCAAGGATTGATCCGGTCACTAGCGGATGAATGCCGACAATCGCTAAGAGTGGGATGATGACGATCAACAGGAAGATCATGAGCCACAGTGAAAGGCCGCTAACTGTTGTGAAAAAGGCCGGGAAGATCTCGCCGATATCTGTTTTGGCTACCATTTCTCCAAGAAATCCGGCACTGATAAATAAGCTTACTTCATTAATCATTTTGGGCAGCGCTTGGACCCGATAATCAGTCACTGCTTCTTTGTATGCCCCTCTCCTTTGTGAGAGTGTCACCATGACTGCAGGGAAACCAATCGAAATCAGGGCAATGACGATCATGATCGGAAAGCCTCCCCATCTCTCAAGAAAGACGGAAAGAAAAATGATCAGCAGCACCAAGCCAATAAAAACAGTCAATTTACGTTTCCCGGTATCGCTGAGCGGTTGCCGGTTTACAGTTGAGCGGTTCTCCATGTCCTCCAGTTTACGGTGTGCCATCCAACCGTATAAGTTGAGAAATATTAGGCTCAATAAACCGAAACCGAGGGCAGGACCAAGATACGCATAGCTCGGAATCTGCAAATAGAAAAGAATAAGAATCACAGTTGGAAAATACGGCGCCCACAGCATGGTCGCGGCATATCCACGCATCATGGCTTGCACTCCCGTTTGGGTATATTTCTTGAAGTAGCCTTCGAGCATTTCATAATTGAGCCTCATTCCCCCGACATTCATCATGATGCATAGCGTGAAGGTGAGAAAGGAAACCACACTATAAAACTTCTGTCTTCCTTCCAGTCTTCCAGTTGTGACCTCTTGAATGGCTTGGAAATGTCCTTCGACTTTAAAAGGAATAGACAAAAGGGGAATCAAGATAAGAAAGGTCACTAACGGCATGTTCTTGGTTAAACTATCCATCCAAAATGCCGCGGTGCCCCCTGAGACGAAAAATAAAATGTGACCGATGAGCAACATGATTAGGCACAAGGTTTTAGTTGTTTTATTTAAATAATAGAAACCGAAAAGAAAACTAGATCCTAACATGAGGGTAAAGATCCAATACAGAAGGATCGTAGGAAAGAAATAGTGCAAGAGATAAAACAAAGCTAAGAGCAAGATGGCGGAAGATCGCAGTAAGGTGATCGGCAACCGGTTTATCATAAACGACATTCTATCAACTCCTTACGGCATATTGTATACCATATAAGCAAGTTGGAAAAGGTGAAAAACCACTAAAGGTGCGGCTGCAGCTGTTCGGATATTAGCTCCGAACAGCTGTTGCTTCACCTGAACAGGGATGGATAAAAGATTTTTTTGGATTTATGGCCTCCCCTCGGCTCTTTCTTCTTGAAGTTTCTCCTTAAATCGGAAACCGACTAAATAAAGCAGCAAAGGAAGTCCAAAGGCAATAGGCAGGGCAATCATGACCCACGCCTGCCAGATAGGGTTATTTTATTTCCACCCGCTTGATATCACCAACAAGGAACAGATAGCTGAAAATGGCGAGAAGGGCATTTGCCCCGACAAAGACGAGAGCCCCGTTAAATGAACCTGTAGAGGCAATAATATAACCGATGACAATCGGGGTTGTAATTCCCGCAAGATTTCCGAAGGTATTGAAAATCCCTCCGCTTAAACCCGACGTTTCCTTCGGGGAGGTGTCAGCTACGACAGCCCATCCTAAGGCACCGAATCCTTTTCCGAAAAAGGCTAAGGCCATTACGAAGATCACGACCGACTCGGCTTCTACATAGTTTGCCGTCACTAAGGACATGGACAGTAGGAGACCAGTAACGATGGGAACTTTTCTGGCAACTGTAAGTGAATAGCCCTTTCTCAGTAAGTAATCGGAGAACATCCCCCCAAGAACGCCGCCAAAAAAACCGCAAATCGCAGGCAATGAAGCAACGATACCCACTTTTAATATGGACATGCCTCGTTCTTGAACGAGATATACCGGAAACCAAGTCAAGAAAAAGTACGTAAGCGTGGTAATGCCATATTGTCCGAGATATACCCCCAACAACATCCGATTGGTGAGCAGCTGCTTCACATACTTCCCATTCAGGCCAGATTTTCGATGCTTTTTGGAAACAGCGTGATCCATGTTTGTTAAGGCACCGCCTGCCTCAATATAATCTAACTCTTCTTTGTTGATGCGTGGATGTTCTTTCGGGCTATAGATTGCTTTCGACCACCATAATGAAACGAGTATACCGACAATTCCCATAAAGAAAAATACCGACTGCCAGCCGTGGGCATGTACCAGATAGCCCATTATCGGAGCGAAAAGAACGGTTGCAAAATACTGTGCCGAGTTGAACGTTGCAGCGGCTGTTCCTCGTTCCCTGCTTGGAAACCAAGCAGCTACGATACGGCTATTTGCCGGAAAAGAAGGCGCTTCCGCTAAACCCACCAGAAATCTCAAGCCGAATAACACGATCACTGCTGTCGAGGCCGACTCGAAGCTTCCAATAAACCCTTGCGCAAGGGTAAATGCAGACCAAAAAAAGATGCTCCAGAAATAGATCTTTTTGGATCCATAACGGTCCAGCAGCCACCCCCCCGGAATTTGCCCCATGACGTAAGCCCATGCGAAAGCAGAAAACACATAGCCCATCATCACCGAGTCCAAACCAAGCTCTCCGGACATGGCATCCCCAGCTATGGAAAGCGTAGCCCTGTCCGCATAATTGATAGATGTCACAACGAACAACAAAAAGACAATAAAAAATCGAACACGGGTTTTCTTTGGGTCTTTCAGCGGACTTTCTAACCTTAAAGCCGTGTTGGTGTTCAATCCTTCCAC
This sequence comes from Ammoniphilus soli, assembly GCF_040813775.1. Lineage (NCBI taxonomy): Bacteria > Bacillati > Bacillota > Bacilli > Caryophanales > Paenibacillaceae > Ammoniphilus > Ammoniphilus soli. The sequence continues at coordinate 291,702 of NZ_JBEGDL010000002.1, read as the reverse complement.
CTCTTTTCCCGAAGTATCGCTTTGCCAAAGAAAGCGAGATTGGACGCTTTCTAATTTGGTTGCGTTTACAGTAATCTCTGCTCAACCTTCTTAATTAGTTTAATATTATACTAAATATTTGTTCAGTAAATATTTAGATCATAAAATTTATTAATAAACTTTATCGAGGGATGTTGTCGGTTCTTCTTTAATTAAAAAACCCTCCCTTTCAAGGGAGGATTCAATTAATATATTTCTTTCTTTTTGGAAAAACTAGCTTTATCTTACAGCATCCCCAGTTTTCAAATCGTTCTTCGGCTTTTAATGTTAAGGAGAGGCGCATAAGATTCGCTTAGTCTTAAGGCAAACGCAGCAGCCATTAAGCCAAGTCCTACTCCTGCCATCATATCGAGAACCCAGTGAATACCGAGATAAAAAATAGAAAAGACAATAATTCCTGCACAACTGATAAACAACATGCCCATTCGCGGAATTCCGGACCTTAAAGCAATGAATGCCATGGTAACCGAAAGAGAGGTGTGCAAACTAGGAAAGCAGTTATTCAACCCTGATAAAACGCGATATTCATGCTCGAAGTTAGGATAGACCTGTGGTATTAGAAACTCTACTCTAGACTGGTAGTACCATACCTCGTTGACCGGGAAAAAAAGATAAAAGGGAATGGCTATCAAGTAATTAATCATGATTCCATAAAATAAGGCATAAAACGATTTATCTTCTTGATAGGCGTGATAAACAATAAAGGAGACAAACATTAAAGCTGTAAAAACAATAATGTAAAAGTAAGTTAAGACATAGGTTAAGACATCGTTTTGAAAAAAATGCTGAATATATAAAACGATATTCCCCTCAATCCCATACACCCAAGGAGTAAAATCCCCAACCCCTTTCATTTCCTTTTCAATGATTTGCTGGATTTTGTTAAGAACCAGTACGACAAGCAAGGCTAAGAAGTGCCATATTAAAATCTTTTTAGTAAAAATAGCCTTGACGAATTCCATTACCGATACTAAAGGATTTCTCTGCAGCACATACCATAACACGATCAACACAGTTAAAGCCATCGTAATCATTATCATATATATCGACTCAAACATAAATCATTTCCCCTCTTAAATGACTAAGTCAACATAAAAAGACCTCAGCCTAACGGCAAGGTCTTGCTTATCAAGGCACGGGTGAAGTTATTTTACGAATTGCGAGAACACATTCGAATTTCTATGTGTGATTTTCTTTATTATATGGGAATGAGCGCTCTATGACAATAATATTTTATTTTGTCATTTAATCAGTTCAACCTAAAAAATGGACAGCGCTAGACTGTCCATTGCATTCAGAGGGTTATTCCAACTTATGTTTTGTTTTAGGATTACCTTTCGTAACTTAGTATAATATAATCTATTAAATATCGCCAAGCATCTTACTTGTAAAAAGTAATTAAATTTCAAATGTATAAATGAAAGTAGTATAATGTAAATAGTGAGGTGAATTTATGCATAACCTTTGACCGAGAATAGAAATAGCCTTGCAGTTGCTAGGCAAACGATGGACAGGGTTGATTCTATATCAGCTTCTTTCAGGTCCCCAGCGCTTTTCGGAGTTAGAAGCTGCTCTCCCTGTAAGTGGACGGCTTCTTACTGAACGTCTAAAGGAACTAGAAAAAGAGGGTATGGTTAACCGAAAAATCTACGCAGAGGTCCCTGTACGTGTCGAATACTCCTTAACAGAAAAAGGACGTGCATTGGAACCTATTTTCAGGGATTTGCAGACTTGGGCAGAAAATTGGGTAGAAATCACTTAATGTTTTTTCAAACATTCTTGAGGTAAAGAAGAAAAGGAAAGACGTTCAGTCAGCAGTAAATGGACGTCTTTTTTTGAAATAATCTTAGATGGATCGATCTAGTTATTTCCGATAAAAGTGTTATAATCTACATATCAAGTGTATCTTAACTATACAGGAGGAAAGAAACAATGGACTTTAGGAGAATGTCCGATGCTTTTGAGCTTGCTCGTGGAATTGAAAATGGAGCTATTAACGCAAGAGATATGGTTACCATCGCTCACTCGGCACAAAAATACAACTCAAGCATTGTATTGCATACTGAAAATAAAACCGTAGATGTGAAAAGTTTTCTGGGATTGGGTATTTCCCTGCTTACGTCTTCGCGCTACCGCCTTGAAATTCATGGGGATGACGAAGAAGAAGCCAAGAAAGAAATGACCAGAGTATTTGAAAAGTATGGATTTAATATCGAAATTTCCTAGCTAGATCCTTCTTCTGCGCAAAACGAATGAAGAATTATCGACAAAAAGCCCGGTGTACTGTAGCTGGGCTTTTCGGATTTATTGCAATAGGTTTATTCTGGATCCTCAATGGAACGAGGATCTAAATTGATAAACAGTTTTTCATGAGGTTCCACGTGTTCCAGTTGTTCAAAGGCTTTTCTCCGACAAATCGATTCCATTTGAAACGTATTCTTCGTTTCTTCTGCGTATTTAAAAAGGTTGGCTGGGACGTGAAAAAAACTGTTCTCTGGACCCCGAGCCAGCGCTTCCCACCCAAAAGGCTTGCCTGTTTTTAAAGACACGATAGGTTGGTATAACATATGTATATTTTCTTGAACCAAGATTTCTCGAAACTGATGAAGGTACTGGTATTCCTTCGTATTCATGCCATATTTGGCCATTTGCTGGGCATCTCGAATCCCACGGTAAATCTCTTTGGTTAGATCCTTCCCTTGTAAATGGGCATACCCCATATGTAGTCCTATGAGAGGTAGATGAGAAAAATCGCGTTGCAGGGTATTAATGAGCAATTCCTTAAACTGCAAACACCATTGTTCGATTTGCTGAGGCTCCACTCCGCCTCTCTTCGATAAATAAATGGCAAAGTCATCAGCCCAAAGGGGTTCAATGGCAATCACTTTAGCTTTGTTTTGAAACCACTCGGAGGAAATACTTACTATTAGCTTCTCTACAATCTGGATGAAGCGTCGGCTCATGACTTCACCATAGGCCAGTTCGACCTGTGTTAGTCTTTCGATATCTATGTAAATAAGAAGCAAAGTGGATCGTTCATGAAGTTCTTCTCGCATAGTACGTATCCATTTGCCTCGCTGATTGGTGTTTCTCTTTTGAAACCATCGATAAAAAGGCAACATGTCATTTCCCTCTATTTCTCTCTGTTTAAAGGTAGTATGGCAGAAGGAAGTGATGTTTGTGTTAATCTGATGTTAAGAAAAGATTAAAAGGTTTTAAAAAATGAAGTCAACTTTTTACATTCAATCCAAAGTTAGTTTACATTTTTCTGTTACCTTTTTAGTAGAAATCTTAAACAAGATACGGGGGGAGTGAAGAGACATGAAGGGAAAAGCATTAATCCTCTCCGAACCATTCGGCGGCGGCCACACGAAAGCAGCAGAATCGCTGAGCTTGCTGCTAAAAGGTTGGAACACCAGTGTTTATGAATTAGGTCATTATCTCCAACCGCGTCTTTCCAAGCATTTAGTGAGGGGATATTTAAAAACAGTAGAAAAAGCCTCATGGGTTTGGGGGAAAATTTATTCCAGCCCCCTTTCGGAAAGCAATATTATCCCTTTCATCTATCGAAGGGTCTATTTTGCCAAACTCGCTGCCCTCCTAATCCAAACGAAACCTGATATCATAATCGCTACACATCCTTTTAGTGCAGCAGCCATTAGCTCCCTTAAAAAACGTCATATCCAAATCCCGCTCATTGGGGTAACAACTGATTTTCATGTTCATCCTTGCTGGTCATTATCCAACTGGGATGTGCTTTGTATTGCCAGTAACGAGAAACCCGATTGGCTTAGAGAGCGGGAAGCATGCTCATTGACGACGGGGATTCCTGTTTCTCCTGTGTTCCATACCCGTCTTCCCATGGCTTTCAGCAAAAGCAAACTGCTGTTCGACGCGGCCAGGCCAGTTGTCTTGTGGATGGGCGGAAGCGAAGGGATATGCAAGAGCATATCCTGGGTGGATCGAATCAAGGATGAGCCATCTATTCAATGGATCTTTGTTACAGGCCGGAACCAGCAATTATACCGTACACTTACGCAATCCCTCGGTAATTTGCAACACGTTAGAATCCTTGGCTATACTCATAGCATTTCGGAGTTGATGGACGCTGCCGATCTACTGATCTCCAAACCAGGTGGAGTAACATGCTCCGAAGCCATCCAAAAAGAGCTGCCCATTCTCCTCTTGAAAGGGATAACCGGTCAAGAAGAAGAAAATCATGGCTTCCTGGTACGCCATGGGTTAGCACAAACAGCAAATACTCACGAAGTATGGGAAAAAATCAAACAGTTGATCCTTTACAGTGATCAACTGAACTCCACAAAAATGAATATGAAAAGATATAAGCGCTCCATTCGCCCCCACCAACTCTTGACCGTCGCAGAGGCATTTATTTCAAAAGGTGAACTTGGCAGCTAACTTTTTTCCTAATGCCTATGTATTTTCACTGTGTTAGATATATTGCTTTGACCGTCGGAAGGTGTCAGCTGATCGCCATAAGCGAACTTTGCCCGCCAAGCTAAAAAGCAGAAAGTCGGAGAAGCGATTGAAATGTATTCAGCAAAAAAACCTCTTTCTTGTGAAAGAGGTTAAGTAGTTCACCATATATGTAATGCTATTGTTTAAAACACCGTGCACCCATCTTAGATACGAATAACCAAGCGTTACTTGCAAAAGTTAGCTCGAACCAGGCTACCCTGCGGCACATGGAAGTCTCCGCTTATGGCTGCTTCCTTCCGGACCTGACCAGGTTCACGGAATTCCATTGCGCAGGACCCGATTGTCATCACTACATCCGGCAAGGCAGGCCTTACATATTCGCACCGCAGATGGGAATTCAACCCCGCTAAGGCGGATTGCGGGTTACAGGGCACCGCCATCTCCCCATCTAGCACGGTATGTATAGTTGAAATAATATTATCTCCCACAGATGCCGTTTTCTCATTTGTTTTATTAACCCGCGCTCTCGCAGGTGGGTTTCCGCATGTCAACATTCCCGCGATCCCAGTCCAGAGAGTGGGCATGGCGTCTGTTCACAAATTTGAGAATCCCTATAAAACAGTACGGTTTAAAACAGATAGAGAACACGTACACCGCAGGATATGTATCCTGTTTTGAGTTTATGGCGCGCTCGGAGGGATTCGAACCCCCGGCAAACCTGGTACCGGAAACCAGTGCTCTATCCAGCTGAGCTACGAGCGCATTTGTTAATTAATTTTAATTGGCACATGAAATGGCTGTAAGCCAGGTTTTGTTCCTGCGTGCTATGACGAAGCCACTCTCGCACTGCAGGTGTAGTCATTTGACTATCGGTCCATTGACCGATCCGCCCCTTTAGTTCATTTCCCGCAGGACGGCGCCCCTACCTTAGTTTTGGGTTGCTCGCTTGTGGGGTTTACCTCGTTCCACCTTCCCCGTTTCCGGGAAAGCTTCGTCACTGTGGCACTTTCAGGCTAGTTTCAGCATATCCAAATGGACTTAGCATGATTTCACCGCCGTCAGCTGATACTAATATCAACTGCCCACCCTTGCGGATGGCACAATCATTACACGCATCTCAGCATGTGCGAGCCTGGACTTTCCTCAACTTATGCTTGCACATAAGCCGCGACTACTCACCATTTCATGTTATGTAGTTGTCAATATCGCTGTGGAGATTAATTTATCATACTGTGATACTTGATGTCATTAGTAAATGATTTCCAAAACCACTCACTGTTAAGTTGCTTGATATCAATTCTTAAAGTCGATGATTAATTTATCATGTTCTTTGAAGATAAACAATAGTATCTTGTTACCAGTAATCCAAAGATCGAGCTGAATCATATCAATATCAAAACTCAATTTCCCTATTTACAAGGCAGTCGTTCTTGCCCCCGACTGAGTGCCGCCCAAACTGCTTTATTCCTTGAATCGTTTAGTGACGATCCGTTCTAACCAGTTCCATGGCGCAATTGATTTAAAAGCTAAGCTTATTTTAACCCCTTTGCCAATGGGATATCGCAATTTCGGAGCCTTAGATTTAGCGACATGCAATATAAGATCGATTACTTCTTTTGGATTACCTGCCGTTCTGGAGGTTTGCTCCACCTCACGGCGAATCAGTTCTTTTAAACGCTGATAAGGAGAAGGCATGGAGAAATCGGCAGAATCCACCCCTTTTCCCCAAATTTCGGTTTTGAAGGACCCTGGTTCAATTAATACAACACGCACCCCAAATGGAGCCATTTCCAGTCGTAGTGTTTCACTAAACCCCTCTAGCGCAAACTTCGAAGCCACATAGGGTCCCAAGGCAGGAAAGCCCATTCGGCCACTGATGCTGCTGATATTGATGATCATCCCCTGCCGCTGCTTTCGCATGAAGGGTAAAATAGCTTGGGTTAGAGAAACCACTCCAAAAAAGTTCGTATCAAACTGGCGTCGCCATTCCTCGAGATCGACTTCTTCCACAAATCCTGCAGAGGCATACCCGGCATTATTGACCAGCAAGTCAACTCGACCATTACGATCAATCACTTGTCTGACTATCTCTTGAATTTGCAACGAGTCTGTTACGTCCATCTCATAAATTTCAACACACGCATATAAGCCCTCCTTTTTAATGGCCTGCTCTAAGAGGGCCTTACGTTCCAAATTGCGCATAGTAGCAACCACTCGATATCCCTCTTTTGCCAATGCCACCGTTGCAAGCAGTCCAAAGCCACTCGAGGCACCCGTAATGAAGGCGATAGGAGGATTTGTATTTTTTGCTTGCATAGGTTTTTCCATCCTCTGTGGGTTTTCTAGTACTTATATTCAACCGCAGCTATGGCACCCTCTGTTCCTTTATTTTTGATATCGTATCAATAAGTTCTTCACCGAATGTCTGCTTCAGCAGATCCATGCACCATTCCCATGCTGGCCTATAATCCTTAAGGGAAAAATGGGGAGATGAAATTTCTTCTCTTTTTTTCATATTGACGCAGAGGTGCTCTTCGTATTCATATCCCCATCGGGAAAAAACGGCCGTTTCTGGAGTAATGGCTGTAATAAACAGTTCAGAATCCATTTGGATGACGTCCAATGGAAACAATGAACAGCTCATCGGTTTCAATTCTAAAGGGGACATATGATGGTCAAGTGCGTAGCGATGGATGCTGCAGTATGATTCTTTGTCTCCTTTGACATAGAAGAAGCAATTTCCTTCACAAAGCTTAATAGTTGGAGCTAACGGACCTGTAGCAGTAACCTCCTTAAACCCTGATTCCCTGGCTTCCCGTTGCCGCTTCTCGTCCAAATATTGCTGAATAATAAAAGGAGCCGCTTTATCTAGTTTTTTCTCACTTTCCCGATCAGTTGAGTAGGGCTGTCCCCCTTCACAGCATGTCGAAGAATGAACCAAATGACAACTCATGCAATCGAGATTCACTTTAGTAAAGATGGCGGGATCAATGACAAACTCGCCAACTGTGAAAAAGCTATTCTTTTTGAAGTATTTTTTGAAATGAAAAGCTTCCTTTTTAGATAAAGCATCCTGTGTTCCGAAATATAAAAGATCCATGAAAGTAACCTCAGAAATCAGGCTACCTCCTTTCTTCAATATTGTTTTTATCCAGTATAACTTAGATGCCTGCGCTAAAAAATGCCCCTTAACAAAATGGTTAAGGGGATATGACTCATCTGTTCACCAAAAGAATCGCGAGACGTAAGGGGACTGGCCAGACTAACCCAATGCCGCCTCCAAATCGTTCCAAATGTCTTCTACATCTTCTATGCCTACAGAAAAACGTACGAGACCGTCCAAAATACCGGCTTTTTCTCGCTCTTCCTTTGGTATGATGGCATGGGTCATGGAAGCAGGATGCTGGATCAAGGTTCCCACATCACCTAGCGATACGGCCAGGGTGCATACTTTCACATTATTCATGAGACTGACGCCTGCTTGGTACCCGCCTTTCAAAATAAAAGAAATCATGGCTCCGGGACCCTTCATTTGCTTTTCCATAATCGCGTTATCTTCAAAGCTTGCCAGGCCTGGATAAAACACTTGCCCAATGGTGGGATGTTTTTCCAGTCGCTCTGCTAGAATTTTTGCGTTCGATTGGGAGCGATCCATCCGAATGTGTAATGTCCGGATTCCCTGATATAAAAGCCATGCATCCATTGGAGACATAACGGCCCCCATATTCTTTTGGACTTCCTTTCTCATGGGGTCAATAATATGCTTGTTTGCAACCACTAAACCGCCAATCAGGTAGCCGTGGCCCGACAAATATTTTGTTGCGCTGTGAACGACAATATCAATTCCCGAAAGGATGGGATTCTGTAAATAGGGAGACAGGAAGGTATTGTCAACGACAGTCAAAATGCCTTTTTGCTGTGCTAAGGTGGCAACACTTTTTAAATCGACTAATGATAAGGTAGGATTTGAAGGCGTCTCGAAATATATGACCTTGGTCCGCGTCGTAACGAATGGTTCGACTTCAGATGCCGTTTTGAAGGGGACAAATGAGATCTCCACGCCAAACTTTTTCAAGGTTTTGGTCAGAAAAGCATGCGTCGCACCATACAGTGCCGTGTGTGCGATCATATGATCTCCAGCTTGCAAGATACCCATAAGGCATCCCGTAATCGCGGCCATTCCCGATGAGAAAGCGAGACAACCATCCGCATATTCCAGCTTGGCTACTTTCTCTTCCAGTTCACGCACAGTAGGATTTCCCAGCCGCGTATACATGAATCCGGGATCCTCTCCAGCGAATCGAGCAGCTCCTTGCTCTGCATGGTCAAACACAAAGGTTGAAGTCATATAGATGGGCGGGATATGGGATCCATAACCAGGATCTTTCTTCACTTTTACAAGTTCCGAATTATAATTCATTATTTTTTACACCTACTGTAAAAAAATTTTATGATTCATTATCTAGTCTATACAAAGATCCCATAAGGGAAACTATTCCCAAATTATTTCTTATGCACCATTTATTGCATTGTTCATTTTGCCCACACAAAAAATGGGTATTTATAGCTCATCACTTGCCCATAGCAAACTTTTTTTCCAACATAATATAATTGAAGACTAACCTGCATCGGAAGGGGGGGTGAAATGTCTTTAGTTGAAAAGATTTTCAAAAATCTTAAGCGGCTTATAATGAAAAACAAGAACTTCATGTTGAATCCATCGAATTCCACACCATCAAGAGAGAGCAGCAAAAGATTTTATCCTCCATCCATAACCCCGCATGAACATGAGCCTACAAGAGATAAATTTGACATTATACAACGAGATGCCTTTGGAGAAGGTGTCGTTTCCAAGATTAAATTTCAAGCAGCGGATTTATTGTTCCGGTTCTCGGGAACACCGCTTCCTTACCAAACCCTGTATACATTACAAAAACAAAGAGGTCTTTATATTGAAGATCCCTACTTTATGGGAAAAATTTTGCATTCCTGCGATCCCAATACCTTTGTAAATATGGAAACACAGGAGTTCTGGGCCATTAAGGATATCTTTCCAGGTGATTTCATCACAATGGATTATGAAGCTACGGAGGATGAACTATACAGAAGCTTTGAATGTACTTGCGGATCTCAAAAGTGCCGCAAAAGAATTAAGGGGAAGGAAAAGGGTGGAAAGGGGTGAATGATCGTGTCAAAAGACTTCAATAACGCAAATCTAGGAACGAAAACGGTATGGGCGGGAGAAGAAGAATTTCTCGTATACGGAGCCACACAGGTGCCTGTCGTCTTCAGTGTCGCTTACGGATATGATGATGTGGATCACTGGCATGATGTAAACATAGGAGTAAAAAAAGGATACATTTATAGCCGCTGTACCAACCCAACCGTCCAGGCGTTTGAAAATAAAATAAAAATTTTAGAAATGGCTGAAGAAGCAACCAGTTTTTCAACGGGTATGGCGGCGATCAGCAATACCCTGTACACTTTTTTAAGATCCGGTGATCGCATCGTTTCCATTAAGGATACGTATGGGGGAACCAACAAAATTTTTACCGAATTCCTTCCGCAGTTGGGAGTCGAAGTGGTTCTTACAGACACGGAGTGTCCAAAAGCCATGGAAGCGGAAGTAGCGAAGGGCTGCAAGATATTATACTTGGAAACACCGACCAACCCTACCGTCAAGGTTACCGACATCCAGCGTTTGGCAAACGCAGCGCATGAGGCAGGTGCACTAGTCGTAGTAGACAACACATTTGCCACCCCCATCAATCAAAATCCCTTGGCATTAGGGGCAGATTTGGTGATACACAGCGCAACTAAATTTCTTGGCGGCCATGGAGATGCGCTTGGCGGAGTGGTATGCGGAGCAAAGGAACTGGTCCAAAAAATTGAACACTACCGAGAAATCAATGGGGCAGCCATGGATCCATTCGCCGCTTACTTGATCCTTAGGGGCATGAAGACGTTAAAGCTGAGAGTCCTACAGCAAGCCAAAAGTGCCATGGATATTGCAAACTTTCTCTATAAGCAGAGATGGGTAGATACGGTGCATTATCCAGGCCTGGAAACCCACCCCAATCATGAGCTTGCCAAGAAGCAGATGCGAGGTTTTGGCGGGATCCTCAGTTTTTCGTTAAAGGGCGGCATGGATGCGGTTCGCGTATTCCTTCCGCGTCTTCAGTTTGCCAACCGGGCGGCAAACCTAGGTGCAGTGGAGACCACATACGGCCCTGCTTGTACAACTAGTCATGCGGAATGTACTCCAGAAGAGCGTGCGGCGATGGGAATCCCGGATAGCTTAATCCGTATTTCTGTTGGAATCGAGGATACACAAGACCTGATTGCGGACCTGGAGCAATCCTTCCGCTATCTCGATCAACATTTTTAAGAAGAAAAAGGAAGCCCCTGGCTTCCTTTTTTAATGCAAATCAATGCAGACCGCACTATCTTCTCCACTCCATTGAGAATAGACAAAGTAATAAGCATCAATCATGGATATATTACTATTCATGACACCTATCGCAGTTATTACCCATTATCGTGGAAGAAAGTGTCATTGGCATTTATGCCATAGCCAAAGATATTCGCAGCGAAAAGAAGACTGAGGAAGACTTAAAGTCCACGAAAGAGCAGCTGGAATCTTTCTTTAAAAATTAAACCGACTCGATTGTCGTGGTTAACCTGGAAGGTCATATTTTAAAAGTTAATGATGCTTTTGAAAGGATCTTCGGATGGAAACGCGAAGAGGAAGACCTATCCTCTCTAGTGATACCTGAAGATTTAATCAGCCAGTATCAAACTCTACATCAAGTAGTCAATTTCGGAGGACAAGTATCCGGATACGAAACCATCGCAAAAAGAAGAGGCGGAATTTTATTTGATATGAACTTGTCCATTTCAGCCATTCGTGATGCTAAAGGGGATGAAATGGCACGCGCGATTACGATCAGGGATATCTCCGATCGCAAACGTGAAGAAAACAAATTAAAAAATGCATTAAAAGAACTGGCAGATATCAAATTGGCATTGGATGAATCCTCTATTGTAGCGATTACGGATTACAAAGGAGTCATAACCTACGTCAATGATAAGTTCTGTCAAATCTCCAAGTACGATCAGGATGATCTAATAGGGAAAACTCACCGAATCATCAACTCCGGCTATCATCCGAAGAGCTTCTTCCAGGACATGTGGGAAACCATATCGGAAGGCGAGGTATGGGAAGGAGAAATTAAGAATAAGGCCAAGGACGGGACTTATTATTGGGTAAAGACGACCATTGTTCCGTTCTTTGATGAAAATGATCAGATTTACCAGTATGTATCGATCCGGACGGATATTACGGCCCGTAAACACGCAGAAGAAGATTTGAAAAATGCCCTAGAGGAGTTAGCCGATATTAAATTTGCCCTGGATGAGTCCTCCATAGTAGCCGTTACTTCCCTCCAACCAGCCTTACGTCTGTATGGAGATCGCACTACGTTATGAATATGGGCATCAACTGGTGTGGTGTTTATAACCCAAATTTATGTATTAACCAATTGTGCTGCTAGAGTCGAAAAGTGAGTTCCTGAATACTCTGTTATTACAGAGAGGAGCGTGAATATGCCGACTATTGTGTACCGTAACCAGAAATACGGATTTCGCTTGGATTTTCCTTTGTGGTGGAGGAGGCGCGCTTTTGTTGTCCGAAGAAAATGCACTGGCGAAGATATAGTTGCTTGTATTGAATTTAGACTCCGTTATCGTCGTCCCATTCAAGGGATCTCATCAACTACTATATTTGAAGTCTACATCTTTAGACTATCGGAAAAAGAATGGAGCAGACAATATAAAGACTCTCCCTTCTTTTTTCTAGCTGCGAGAAATGGTTTCGTTTTCGCGGCGATTCATCCGGGCGAACCGCCGAGTGAATTCCTGCTGCCGGATGGTTCTGATTTCAACCGCAATATACTTGAATTTCAATGGCTGCTGCGGATGATTAATGAAGATTTGCCGGTAATTTTGAAGAGCTTCCGCTTTATTTAAGGAAGTTTCAATCGGCCATTCCTATATAAGGGGATGATTGAAAGTAATGATGGGATTTTTATAATAAAAAATAAACCGATAACACCCCATCTCTTATAATAAAAAAACCTCCGGTTGGAGGTTTTTAGTAAATTTATTTCGGACGAACAACCCGGATCCGTTTTCTTAGTTCTGCCGATAAAGGTTAACTGTAGCTGTAATCTCCCTTTACCCTGTTGCGCTTGATTATTCCTCCTCTTAATTTGCCTGAGCTGCTTGGAGCGGCTACTAGCATCCCAAAGGTATTCATGACAGTGGCGATCGGTGTAGCGACCGCTCTACCCTCACCTCCCGCAAAGTGAAGCGCCGCAGCATAATTATCACCCGAACGAAGCCACACGGACCCTGAATCACCGGCTGCGCTTCGACCTCGATGATTACTTGATTACGGAAGAAGAGAGTTCCGTCGCCAAAATCGTAACCTGTAACTTTCTGGTCTTGGTTAATCGATTCCACTGTTCCAATTGTAAAGCCGGTTGTTCGTCCGGTTTTATACAAATTTTCTCCGACCCGTTCAGCATTCAAATGACCCGGTAATGCGATGGGTATCCACCTGCGGCCAAAGGCAAAGGGTCTTAAATAGCGCGGATTGAACAGACTATCATTTGGTATACCTCTTACAATCGCAGCATCCATAAAGTTAACTTGGCCATCCCTTAACGGAACATACAAGGACGGTCTTCCAATAAAATCGGCTGCATTGAATGAACCTCCTGCCTCGAAAGGGCCTGGCTGATAAATGTCCGCGGTAAACCGATTGTTACGTATCGCGACATGATTGTTAGTTAAAATAAAATATTCATTATTCCTAATGGTGATAAGCCCAGCTGTACCGATTTCAGCTGTATTAGGACTGGTCAGTCTGCCGATACTTACCCCACCCGGTACAGGACGATGTTTTATTGGGGGACGATTTGACTGGCGAAGGCCTTTCTTTTTTGCCGTGCCATCTTTCCTTTTAAATTCATCCTTTTCTTCACTGCTATTGCTGGTTGTCTGCGGAATGGACCGGACTGAATAATGCGGATCGGTACCCTGGTTTCCATCAATTTTGTTACTGCTTTATTCACTTCCGCTGTCACAATATTCTTATGCGTGTAAAGCAAGATGGCTCCACCGCGATCCGGTCTTTGTGGGTCTGCATGACCGATTCCTACCCCTACTATCTCCGGATGTCTTAATAATCTCATGGAGATGTTATTCTTTTGCAGCAATGCAGTATGCATACTAGCCATCTATATTCTCCTCTCACCGGTTGAACACTTCAGCATATTACTTCTCATTTTGCCGAGTTCAAGGTTTATTTAGCAATGAGTGAAAATAGTCCAATGCCTAGCATAAGGAAATTTGTTTCTAATGGGGACGACCGTTTATCACCCTTTTATTTTACGTAAACAAAGATCACCCCTCATACACCAATGCATACGATGGTGGTGAATAGCCCATAAGGGGAGTGGATTCTATATGCCCGTCATAAAAGAAACACATGTCGTTTATGCCATTCAGCCAGGCGATACCCTATTTTCGATTGGAGCAAGGTTCGGCAGTTCCGTCGAAGAAATTGAAAAAGCCAACTTCTTATACCCGCCGATTACTGATCCACACTTGATTTATCCAGGTTGGACACTGCTCATTCCGGTTCCTAAAGAGCTTCCCTTTCGGACGGTTTATATTACGGCCCCAGGCGATGCCCTTTACCGGATCGCTCATCGCTTCTCGGCACATCCTGATCTTCTTGTTGGAGTCAATCGACAAATTCAGGACCCCGGGCTCATCTATATAGGGCAACCACTTTGGGTTCCAGCTTTTGTATATGAGGTGAAGGCAGGAGATACGCTAGCAAGTATTGCGCAAGCTTTTCAGTTGCCGTTATCCAGTTTATTATACGCAAATGAAGGACGACCCGGATTTTCCCGTGACTTGCTATATGCCGGTTACCGCTTGCTCCTTCCACTGCCTTCTTCAAGGAATATCGTCGTTATTCGTCCACTACCGGGTGATGTTATCCTAAGCGGGGATCGGGTAGAAGGCTTTGCCCGAGTCTTTGAAGCTAATGTGTTAATGCAAACCCAGGATGATAACGGGGTCATCGTATCGAATGAGCGATATACAACGGCTTTAGAAGGGGCCCCGGCTTATGGCTACTTTGCGGGAACGGTACCGTTCGACCGAACCCCGACGTCCCGAGAAGGGAGATTATGGGTGTACCATCGCAGCGCAAACGATGGCAGAATCCTTGATCTGGTTCAGGTGAAAGTACTCTTTTAAACTATAGCAAATGAATAAAGCCCTGTTCTGAATCTATCAGAATGGGGCTTTCACGTTTAACCTTTTCATTCAATGGACAGGGGGCCCTTATTACTCAACAGGCGAGTATCGAAATCCGCTAATGATTCTAGAATGCAATCAACCTCCGGAAATTGTAAATTTTTTGTCATTTGATTGGGAACGACAACGCATCGAATACCAGCCCGTACGGCTGACCATGCTCCGTTAGGTGAATCCTCAATCGCAATCACTTCATTTTTCTTCATTTTCAAGGCAGCGATGGTCCTGAGGTATAACTCAGGATCAGGCTTTACTTTCCTCACATCGTCACTTGTACTGATGACGTCAAAATCCATCTGAAGATTCAATCTGCGAAGATGCTCCAATACGGTTTCTCGTGCTGAACTGGATGCAATCCCCAATTTTATATTATGTTTTTTAGCATGAGCGATAAGATCCTTCACACCAGGCAAAATTTCTTTATCTGCCATTAAGGAATCTACCGTTTTTCTTACTTCAAATCTGGTTTCTTCCTCACTCCATAAAAAATCGGGCGCATTGTTTTTGATAAATGTATAGGGGTTATCTTCCTTGTTTTTGGTGCCAATAAATTTGCCCCATTCTTCTATACCCATTGTAAATCCATATCTTTCATATAAAGACATCCATGCACGATAGGATGCTGTTTCCGTATCCAAGATCGTACCGTCAAAATCAAAAATGATGGCCTTTATCATAGCTAAGTATTCTCCTATCAAATTTATTTAACAAAAGGATCTATTAACATTTTAGCATCTGATCTGCCTTTTCTTTCAACAAACCTCTAGTATCTTCGATTTGATCAACTTTCTCTCCAAGCTCGTACTTATCGCTTTTCAATTGTTCCGAAAGACCTTCCAACTGGGATAACACTTCTTTTGGCGAAGGACCTCCTTTAACCGATTTTAATTGAACATTAGTAACGGGATGAAGAGCCTGGCGCAGCTGCACTTCACTTAAATGAATCTCTTTTCCTAATAAATCTAGAGCAAATTGGGATAATTTCTGTAGATCTATATACTCCGGCGTTTGATCTTGTTGGAGTAGATCATTCACAAGACTTGCCACTACCCGATGAGCTTCCGTAAAGGATAACCCTGCTTCCCTGACAAGCAAGTTCGCTAGCTCGGTTACGGTGCTAAAATTCTTCAGTGCTCTCTGCAGCATCAGCTCTTTGTTTACTTTAACCGTTTTGATTGTTGCGATCATAATCGAGATGGAAGCTTCCACTTCGTATACGGCATCCCAAAAATATCTTGGACTTTCAAGACAAACGTCACAACTATGCGTAAAGGGGGTATTCTTCAGACTGCCTAAACAAGATACTAGTGCCGCTTGTACATGGGCCGCTTTGGCTTTAATGTGTTCTAACGTGTAGGGGTTCTTCTTTTGCGGCATGATACTGCTGCATATCGCAACAGAGTTTCCTACTTCGATATAGGAAAATTCTGATGTGGACCATAAATAAAGATCGTGGGCTAAGCGACTTAATCCATTCGAAAAAATACTTAGCTCAGATAAAATCTCCAATAGGTAGTCTCTCGATGCCACGCCATCTAGGGAATTCTGAGTAGGCGAATCAAACCCCAATAATATGCGTAATATAATCTTACGCAAAAGCGTGTTTCGATAAAAACTTTATCTCTTCGTTCCATAACCAAAAGCGCCAAAATACCCACATGTCACCGCTGCAGATTGAGCGGCTTGGAGAAGCGCAGCCTTCATATCTTGATGATCCTGGAACGAGGTAAGAAAACCAGCAATAAACGAATCCACTGCCCCCATTGTATCGACTACTTGAATAGGTATAGGCGGTTGTTCGAACCTCTCCCCTCGTTCGGAAAATATCGCATGCTGGGCCCCGCGGGTTACACCGACGATTATGACCCCTAAACGGTGGACATCCTCAATTAACGATTCGATTTCGTCCAGGGACATATCACTTCCAGAAAAAAATGCGTAGGTTAAATAAGGGCATACTTGTTCTAAATACTCCCTTGTCCACCGCTTGGACGTAGAGAAGTCAAAAGAAATCGCTTTATGGGCCAAACGTGGCAACTCATGTTCGATATCACTATTAACGCTGGTATGTATGAGGTCATACCCATTAATATAATCCAGATCCTCCTCAGTCAAGCGAAGTGTTAGCAGGGATTGTACACGCTTTCCCCGATTCGTCCCCACAAACACGCGGTCCCCTTCTTCATTCAAGGAAACAACAGCTTCTCCGTTGGGACCGAAAACGCGGCGAACCCGGCTGATATCGATCCCTTCTTGGCTTGCGGACTTTGTTACTAACTCTGCTGACGGATCATTTCCCATTAGGCCCAAGTACGCGCAAGCCTCCGCTCCATTTCGTTTGCTTCGTACAGCTACATTCAAAGCATTGCCGCCTGGATACATCAACCCTTGGTCTTGATAGTAATCAACTACATTGTCACCAATACCTATTAGTTTCATCATACACTCTCCTCACGAATAATATTTAGCATAAATAAGTTAAAAATCCTTGCTATTTACAGCGCGGTTTTGGGTTAACTTGTTATATATTATAATATTATATTATATACTATCTGAACTGATATAAAGTCAAGGATTAATTTGATATAAATTTCCCAGCATGAAAAAAATCACATTTATATAACCTTTAGTTACATAAATGTGATTTGAAATGAGTTCATGAGAAGAAGTCAATTTAGCTCTCATCTTGTTTATCCCTTACCGTATCTAAGGTAAAGATGACTTTATTCGCCATATACAATGAATAAGATAAGTGAATAGGCCGGTCTTCTTGGTCATAGCTTAGTTTCTCTGTCGCAAACAAAGGCGCACCCAGATCGCAGTGGAACAGGTTTGCTTCATAATCGGAGGCAAATACAATCTCTAAAGTTTTGGAAGAGCGCATTATTTCGATGTTGTACCTACTCTTCAAAATGCTATACGTCGAAGAAGATTCCCAGATATGCTTCTCGAGGTTCGGCATAAAAATTAAAGGGTAATAAGAGGTTTCTATAATGAATGGTTCATCGTCAATAAATAACAGCCGATGTAGCTTCAATAGAGATTCTCCGACCTGCAATTTAAACTTCTCAGCTAATGACTCATCCGCATCAACAATCGAACTGGATAAGATCTGTGAGCTAGGTTTTTTTCCAGATTCAATCGTAAGCTCAGAAAAGCTGCCAAGAGAAACAAGCTCACGCTTCTCCTTAGATAGTTTCACGAACGTGCCCTTCCCTTGATGACTGTAGAGAACCCCTTCCTCCACAAGATCCGTAATCGCTCTGCGAGTCGTAATCCGGCTTACTCCATATGTCTTGCATAATTCTGACTCTGGAGGCAATTGCTGACCCGGTTTATATTTCCCCCGAAGAATATCCTCTTTGATAATTTGTTTTAATTGAATATACAATGGATTTTGGCTAGAATTGTTCAGTTTCATAAAAACTCCTATTCCACGGAATTTTAAATTTTAAGTATACAATACCTTGTTTAGAATATATCATAACTTGTAATATATCAAGTTAACACACTTGTTATATCACATATTCACATCTAGGAGCCATTCTCTTTCTTGTTCCTATAAAACCTCAGGGTTAATAGGAATAGAATGGTTGCAACTGAAGTCATCCCTGCTCCGAAGAAATACATGCTTTCTCCGCCCCATTCCTGCTTAATCCAGCCCCCTGCAGCTCCACCGGTTATGCCTGCCAATCCCATAAAAACAGCAGAGAACATCGACTGCCCTGTTGAACGTAGCTCCCCTGGCACCAGTTTGACCACATACTGAATGGAAGTAATCCAAAAGATCGCAAAGGTGACCATATGCATCCCTTGCAAGAAAAGAAGAAGTAATGGATCAGAAACCCATCCCATCAAAATCCAGCGAATCGTATATAACAAACCTACGAAGACGAGTAACCCCAGCTCGTTAAATCGAGGAATAACGCGGCTGAGCAAAGCGAACGTAATGACCTCGCCTAGCGCGGCTATGGCCCATGCCCACCCCACTAAGGCATTATCTCCTCCTGCATCCTTTAAATAAAGAGCGAACATCGCATCATTCATTCGGTGAGGAACAGTCAGTAAAAAAACTAAACATAGAAACCAAAGAAAAGGAGTATTCTTTAGGATCATTCGCAGACCGGACAGGGAGATTCCTCGTCCAGAACCTGAGTCATTTCTCATGAAAAGCAAAAGCAGCATCGGGAATACCCAAATTCCGTAGTACACAAAAGGAATCACTTCTATGCCAAGTTCTGAAACAATCATTCCAGCAACAATGGCTACTCCTCCAAATCCAATGGAACCCCATAAACGCACAGATCCATAACTCGTTCCAGCTTTCTGCGTCGTCTTAATGACAAGACTATCTAATAGTGGATTGGAAGGAAGGAAAAAGAAGTAAAGCATAACGACAAAAAATAAAGCCAAACCAAATCCACCTGAAAAAAACAGTCCTACGCTGGAAAGTATGGTCATGATCCAGAGGAATAAAATAATTTTCTTAACCGATTGATAGCGGTCGCTGAGATAGCCCCAAAACGGTTGTGAAAACATAGCGACGAATGGACCAAACATCATCAGTAAGCCGATCTCGGATGAACTATAACCCTGATTCGCAAAATACAATGGTAAAAACACAACCAGAATCGTATTAGTCGCGTAATACGAAAAGGTAAGTCCGCGAACAGTCCATACTTCTCGCATAAATGTATTTATACTATGGTAATTAGAACTTTCATCCGTTTTCGTGGGCAAGTAACCCATCCATGAAACACCTCCCCCAAATGACCTGACGTGCCAACTTCCTCTACATTATAATCCTAAAGGCTGAGATGAGAAAGATTTAACTCCTGCATCGTCATCATACCAAATGCCCTAACATCATCCCTAACCATGCGGAAAGAACTCCAAAAATAACGGTTGTTAAAACATAAGATATGGCTTTGAGTGTATTTTTCTTTTCAATTAGCTGTATGGTTTCGTAACCAAAAGTAGAAAATGTCGTGTAGGAACCCAAATACCCTACACCAACCGATAACCAAATCCATTCCGGAATATATTGCTGAAGATGTAAAAATGTTAACATACCAAGTAAGAACGAACCCGTAATATTGATGACCCACGTACCTAACGGAAAAACGCCCCGGCTTCTCTCCATAATAAACCGGCCTAAATAATACCGTGTGATCGCTCCAAGGATACCACCCAGCCCGATAACTACCATCATTCCGCTTCCCCCTATAACTTCGTTTGGACTTGCTTTTTTGGTATAGCAGCAGCCAACTTAGAACCTGCAAAAGCCAATAAAACTCCACCCGCTGTACTGCTTAAAACATAAGCGAGTGACAACCCAACCTGAGCATTTGCAAGTAAAGTCAACGTTTCAACGGAGAACGTCGAAAATGTGGTGAATGACCCTGTAAATCCCGTTCCAATCCCCAATTTGAGTTGAGGGCTTATTTTCCGCTTCGTTGTGGTAAGCGTAAAAAACCACCCCAAAAACAAACACCCCAGCAAGTTCACAGATAAAGTACCCATAGGAAAACCACCTTCAGTTTGAATCCATTCGCCTAAACTAAAACGAGTAATGGCTCCCAAAAAACCACCAATGGTTAATGATACGAAATTCTTCACGGTAACACCCCAATAGCCTAGATTAAGTTGATTTTATTTGCGTATGCAATATGTATTATACCAGGAGTTTAAATCAAATTTTGAATCAGGATGAATGGCACTGCGGTCTGCTCAGTGGATAATATTGACTCCCTACCCTTTCCGTGATTTAATAGTTCTATATGTTAACCAAAATATAAAATTAAGTTTACATTAAAGGAGGATGAGCAATGAATAAATGGTCCCCTCTGGATATGGCGCAGATCGGATTATTGGCTGCCCTTATCGCTGTAAGCGGATCCTTTAAAATCCCCAGCGGGATTCCAGGTTCGGACTTTCAGCTGTCTTCGGCAATGTATAAGCTGCTTCAACGAGTAAAAACAGCTGCAGGAGGGCAAGCCTATGCTAGAAAATCCTCTTTATAGCATCCGTATGCGTGCAGCGGAAGGCGGACCTCACGAAGGTGGCGGTCGGCATATTTCTGGGGGAGAACGCCTAGCCCGTGAATCCGAGGTACAAATCCTGACGGCGGAGCTTTTGGCCAAATCAATGGGCCATAGCCGGGGAAGTGCGGATTTTATTCAGGTAGTCGTTGAAAAGCTGGAAACTGTAGGAGTATTCGTTCCTCCCCTCCCCGTCAGCACAGAGGAAGGCGATCATGTTGACACTTGCAGGGCAAGGGCCCTCGATTTACTAGTGGATACGGGGGTTTCAAGGAAGGCTGCAGAAATAGGAATGCAGTGGCTTCGCCAATCCACAGATCTAAGGGGAGCTATTCTCCTCCATGCCGACAGCGGGAAACGCTTAGACGACAGGGATCAGAAAGGGGTGCGGGTTTCCCGAATGGATTGGGATGCTTTCTCTTACATAAAATGGCTGAAGCTTCATTCAGAACTTGGATCTTCCCGGATTCGGGAAGCATTAGCCTTGGCCACCAAGGTGGCCTCCTCCCCTTTTACCGTTGCGGAGCTATGCTGGTCAGATGACCCGGATTATGTAACAGGCTATGTCGCTAGTCAAAAGCTAGGATACAGAAGAATCCCCCACTTCAAAACTTTTGGGGATTCCTCTGGGGGACGGGTCTTTTTTGTTCAGGATGGAATCGACATTGATTCTTATATCCATTATTTAGAGAAAAAGCCGATCTGGATCGGATGGGAGGATGAACGAAAATGAATCACGAAGCCTTACTGGAAAAAAGCCGAAAGCATCTCTGGCTTCCTTTTACTCAGATGAAAGATTATGAGGCCAACCCGCTGATTATTGAAAGCGGCCAAGGGGTAAAGGTCAAAGACACCGAGGGAAAAGAATATTATGACGCGTTTTCATCCGTATGGCTGAATGTGCACGGACATCGCAAACAAGAACTCGATGAAGCGATCCGCCAGCAGCTAAAACAGATTGCTCACTCCACGCTGCTAGGCATGGCCAATGTTCCAGCGACGCAACTGGCGGAACGGCTCGTGCAGCTCGCTCCCAAGGGTTTAACCCGGGTATTTTACTCAGATAGCGGAGCAGCCTCTGTGGAAATTGCGCTTAAGATGGCTTTTCAGTACTGGAAAAATCTTGGGATAGAGAAGAAATCTAAATTTGTGACGATGAAGAATGGCTACCATGGGGACACCATCGGTGCCATTAGTGTTGGATCGATTGATATTTTTCACCAAGTCTATCAGCCTCTGCTTTTTGATAGCTACAAGGTTTCTTACCCTTACGTTTACCGCCACCCTAGCGGAGATCCGCGGATTTGCCGGGAAGCCTGTCTCGCCGAATTGGAGCAGCTGTTCGAAGAGCGCCACGAGGAAATAGCTGCTTTGATTCTAGAGCCTTTAATGCAAGGCGCGGGCGGCATGATCCAGATGCCGGAGGGGTATCTGTCTGGAGTCGAACGATTATGCCGGCAATACGACGTCTTGCTGATTGCGGATGAGGTGGCCACGGGGTTTGGCCGGACAGGCCAGATGTTTGCTTGTGACCATGAAGGGGTGACACCTGATATTTTGACGGCAGGAAAAGGCTTGACTGGCGGCTACCTGCCGGTCGCCATCACGATGACGACGGAACGGATATATGAAGCCTTTTACGCGGATTACACCGAGCTCAAGACTTTTTTCCACGGCCATTCCTATACGGGGAATCAGTTAGGCTGTGCAGTCGCGCTCGCGAATCTCGACTTGTTTGAAAAGGAAAACTTGATCCGGCAGGTTCAACAAAAGGCGGCTTTTGTAAAAACTTTACTCCTCCCCTTCCAAGAGCTGAAGCATGTCGGAGATATCCGCCAAGCCGGTCTGATGTGCGGGCTGGAACTAGTCGCGGATAAAGAGACGAAACAGCCTTTCGTGTGGGCCGAACGAATGGGCTATCAGGTAAGCCTAAAGCTTCGAGAGCTCGGTATGCTCACTCGCCCGATGGGAGATACTGTTGTCTTTATGCCTCCCCTGGCCAGTACCGAAAACGAACTGACAGAGATGATTGCTATGCTCAAGCAGGCCATCGAGCTAGTAACTGAAGGGGCTGGTGTCGGTGGCAAATGAGTTAGTTGAAGCCCTCGCAGCTCGGGAACGCAAAGGCTTGACGCGGCGGCTTCGCCGTATGGATGAGATCAGGGATAATGGTACACTCCTTCTTTCCACTAACAACTATTTAGGCCTTGCCGAGGATCCCGAAATGAAAGCAGGCGCGGCTAATGCGATTCATCAATTTGGAACGGGAAGCACAGGATCCAGGCTAACGACAGGAAATTTGATGATTCACGAAATGCTGGAACAACAGCTTGCTTCTTTTAAAGGAAAAGACGCCGCCATCCTCTTTAGTTCCGGCTACTTGGCCAACATTGGGACGATCTCTGCCCTAATGGGCAAAGGGGATGTGATTTTCAGCGATGCCCTGAATCATGCCAGCATCATTGACGGATGCCGTTTGAGCCGAGCCCAAACCGCTGTTTATAACCATGTCGACATGACAGAATTGGAAAAAAAGCTTCAACAGGCTGGGACTGCCCGTCGCAAGCTGATCGTCACGGACGGGATCTTCAGCATGGATGGGAATATCGCTCCCCTCCCTCAGCTCGTCGAATTAGCGGAAGCTTATGGGGCCTGGCTGATGGTGGATGATGCCCATGCGACAGGCGTCTTGGGCAAAAATGGTGCAGGAACCGCGGAGTATTTCGGCTTAACGCACCGGGTCCATCTCTGTATGGGTACCCTAAGCAAATCGGCCGGAGCCGAGGGAGGCTATGTAGCAGCGGATCAAGCTTTTATCGATTATCTGCGCAATCATGCCCGATCCTTCATTTTTCAGACCTCCCTCTCTCCCGGCGTCGCGGCAGCAGCCTCGACAGGAATTCGTTTGATCCAGGAACAGCCATGGAGGCGGGAGAAGCTGATTGAGCTTGCGAATATCTTTCGAAAGGAGCTTAAGGCACTAGGGTTTCAGCTGGTAGAAGGCACCACTCCTATAATCGCGGTAGTCATAGGGGGCGCGCAAGAAGCTGTGGAGTTTTCGAGGCGATTAGAGGAAGATGGCGTCTTCGCTCCCGCCATCCGTCCCCCTACCGTCCCTGAAGGAACAAGCCGGATTCGCGTCACTTTGATGGCCACCCATCAGCAGGAAGAGCTGGATATTGCTCTGCGCGCTTTTGCGAAGATCGGAAAAGAAATGGGGTTGATTTCATGAGCCAAGGAATATTTATCACAGGAACCGATACTGACATTGGAAAAACCTTTGTTGGAGCTGGACTTGCGGCAGTCTTGAAGGAACGGGGCATTGATGTGGGCGTCTTTAAACCGATGATGTCCGGGGTTTCACGGGAAGATCCCAAGAGTGATGTGAGGATATTGAAGGAAATGTCAGGGGACACCAGCCCCTTGGAGGACATCAATCCCTACCAGTTCGCCGAACCGCTCGCTCCTTATGTCGCCCAAAAAAGACAAGGTCAACAGATCTCTCTCGATGAAGTATTGGCCAGCTGGCATAAGATCCGGGACCGCCATTCTTTCTATATCGCAGAAGGCGCCGGTGGCTTAGCGGTGCCTATGGGACCCCGCTATCTCGTTTCAGATATGGCTCGCGCCATCGGTTTTCCCCTTTTGATTGTGGCCCGCCCCACCCTCGGAACTGTCAACCATACGCTTTTGACCATTGCGTATGCCCGTCAGGCTGGGCTAAACGTGCTCGGAGTCATCATCAATGGGACTCGTGAAGACGGAGTCGCTGAACAAACCAATCCAGGGATGATTGAAGAATTCTCTGGAGGCATCCCCGTACTGGGCGTCCTCCCCTATCTTGAAACTACTGATCGAGCGGAAATTATCCATAGATTCGAACAGCAAATTGCCATAGATAAGCTTTTGCGATAACTTTATCAGCAAGCCAGGTTCAAGGCCTGGCTTTTATCATAACGGGTTTCTTGCTTAACTCCTCTTCTTTGACTAAGATGCTCATAAATTATTCATATCATTTCTACTAAATTGTGAAATAATGATCAAATATATTGTGAAAATATTCACTAAGATCTAAAATACAGTTATAAGGCAAATACAACAAAGGAGATGGATACCATGACAGAACAAGAACAATATCTTGAGATGATTGAAAATGTGGAGATTGAGCAGAGAGTTCTCTATATTCTTGAAGACGGAACATGGGAGTGGCGCTAGATCAATGGCTTATATAAAGCCCGAATAACCCAATCTTGTTTCCTTATAAGGGAAATGAGTTGGGTTATTTTACAGTGAAGGAAAGTTTAAGTTCTCTAAAGTACTAAAGTGAACAAAACTTTCCTGGAGGCATGAAAAACTTCCGCTAAAGAAGAATTCGACTACATCTCCGAGTAGACTTCAATAGAAGTTTTTCTTATTATGACAGGGGATGACCTGTAAAGCCTAATCATAGGTCAGGCGCGATTCCTCTTTTCTGCTAATATATACTGCAGTCCGTCATCCGTCTTGCTTGGAATCACCCGAAATTTTGAACGGGCCCTATGCTGATCCTGGGTATAGTTAATGATGTTCTCATTGTTTAAGCATAACTCAGTGAAGAAATTAACGAGGGTTGTAGGTGATACCCCGCAGGCCGCAGCTAGCATATCTAACTTTTCGTACACCTCTGGCTGCAAAGATGAATTAACTCGAACTTTCCCCGATCTTTCTTCAATATAGCCTTTTCTCTTTCCCCTGCTCATAGCTTTACCCTCCTTCATTTCTTTCTCAAGTTAAATAGTTACTATGAAAATATGAAAATGAGAAAGGGATTAGAACCGAATCGTGGTTATTTGATTAGATAATCCTGTTTTTTGGATTGACCATTTTGACAAGATGACCTCTTGCTCATTCCATGTCCTGATACGAGTTCAGAAAAGAAAAGTATTCAAAAAACTTAATATATAATATATTATTATAGTAAGTATAAGATTTTTAAATTTGAGGTGATCCTTTTGACAGAAATTCTAGGTTTGACACCCGATGGCGAACTAGATTTAGGAAGCATGTCTAGCGGCAATCAGCTATTTCTGCTGGTCAAGAATGGATTGGAGCGATTACCAAAGAATGGCGTCTTGGAAGTAATCAGTACAAACCCTCATATCAAAGACGATGTAAAAAGCTGGTGTCGGCTTCATAGTTACCGATTTATAGGAATATGGGATGGCGGAGATCACAGCCGTCTATTTATCCAAAACTCTTCATCCCGTGCTCTTGAATCGGCAGATTGGGGAGTTCGTCTTCCCATTCGAAAAGAAGGAAGATTGGACCTACGTGACTGGCTGCAAGGGCGTACCGGCAAGGTATTTGAACAGGCATCGGCCTATGTCGGATTTGTACCAAGAGGGGCAGTAGCTGAGCCCGGAGTTCCTGATTATGGTTTTACGATTAACCGCAAGGATCTGGTTTGGGCGGACAATTTGCTGGATCTGTATGAACAGGCTAAGGAAAGCCAATGGAATGCAGCGTCGGATATCCCTTGGGAGGAGCTGCCGGAACTGCCTGAGGAGCTGGAATGGGCGGTTTGCCAAATCATGACCTTCCTTGCAGAAAACGAATATTCTGCTTTGTACATACCGTCAAAATTCATGTCCCGTATCAATCCCCATTACATTGAAGTGTTGATGTACCTCTCCACCCTTGTACAGGATGAGGCCAGACATATTGAAGCGTTCATGAAACGAGCGATGGCCAATGGAGGCGGGCTTCAATACTCTTCCGTACTCACAGAACGTTCCTTGTATAGCTTGTTTGTGCAAGAGGACTATTTTAAGTCTTCCTTTCTGCTCCATGTTTTAGGAGAAGGGACGTTCTTAGATTTGCTGAACTTTGTGGAAGAACACGCGCCAGATCCCGTCACGCGCCGCATTGTCCACTTGGCAAAGATGGATGAGGGTCGCCATGTGGCCTATGGGATTGGCCATGTTCGCCAGATGCTGGCTAAAAATCCTGAGGCCGTTCAACTATTGGTAGAAGCTGCAGAACAAAGAAATGAATATATGACCGATGCGGGGACAAGCGAGAACTCTCATTTAATGGAGGCCTTGGCCATTCTTGCAGGGAAGGGCAGAAAACCCGAGCAGTTAAGCGCAGGATTCCGCAAGGTCGATCGGTTGAAGGAAATCATGTATGGACATCGGGTTCAGCGGATGCTTCAAGCGGGAATTGACCAGCAAACGGCAGAAAAAATTTCATCGTCCCATACCCCTAATTTTATGTAATCCAAAGGAGAGAAAATCTATGGCAAGCATTTTCGAATTAGCTCAACAGATCACCAATGAAGTCGTTGCGCCGTTAGCAGCGGAAATTGACCGGGAGCGGCGATTCCCTAAGGAGGCGTTCGAAGCCTTTGCTCATTCGGGCTTGCTTGGCCTCTTGGTCCCTACCGAGGCAGGCGGCCTAGGGGGAACGCTGGAAGACCTGTCCGCGGTCACTGAAATTATCGCTACCCATTGCGGATCGACCGCGATGTGTTATTTGATGCATTGCTGTGCCACGGCCGTGATTGCTTCCAAAGCTACGGAAGATCAAAAGCAACGATACCTTCGCCCCATTGCTGAGGGTCAAAAGATCGGAACGCTAGCATTCAGTGAAACGGGAACAGGTACCCACTTTTATTCTCCTGAAATCAAAGCGCAAAAGGAAGGCAGCCAGTTTGTTCTTGAAGGAAGAAAAAGTTTTGTTACCAACGGGGAATATTCCGATTTCCTGATCGTCTTAACAAATGCATCGGATCAGGATAAGGGATTATCCATGATGATTGTCGATTCGAAAACTCCGGGCATCCGCTTTGAAGGAGAATGGGACGGAATCGGACTGTGCGGAAATAACAGTATTGTCTTAGAGATGAAAGAAGTCAAGCTTGCGCAAGAACAAGTGGTTGGCGCAGAAGGCAATGGGCTAGACTTGATTTTCGGTGTCGTGGCTCCTACCTTCATTCTTGGCATTTCCGGAGTAAATGTGGGCTTAGCCAGAGGGGCTTATCAGACGGCGCTGGCGCATGCCAGCAACCGCAAATATGCGGATGGTCGATCGCTTGCAGAGCACCAAGCCATCCAATTTTACCTTTCTGACATGTATGGGGCCGTTGAATCCTCTTCCCTGTTTGTCCAGAACGCATCCCGGGCAGCTGTGGAAGGCAAAGAAGATGCGATGTTAAGCATTCTTCAATCCAAAATTCTTGCTTCTGAAAATGCCATTAAAGTGACAAATATCGCCATGCAGGTTTGCGGCGGCAAAGGATATACCCGCGCGCTGCCAACCGAACGCTTTTTCCGCGATGCTCGGGCAGGCGCTGTTATGGCTCCTTCGACCGAAGTTCTCAAGGAATGGGTAGGCAAATCCTTGACTGGTATCCCTTTGTTTTAAATCCTCATTCATAGAAAGGAAGAATAAAAATGAACAAAAAAACGTTAATGCTTGGTGCTGTGGCTTACGATCCGAAGGTAATAGAGATTTGGGATATTATCCGGGATTACTTTCAGAAAAATGATTTTCCTATGGATTATGTCCTCTTCTCCAATTATGAAGCCCAAGTGGACTCTCTGCTGAAAGGGTTTATTGATGTGGCCTGGAATACGAATGTAGCCTACGTGCGGATTCAAGAGGCCTTGCAGGGAAGAGCCAGGATTCTGGCCATGCGGGATACAGACATTGATTTTACGACGAAAATCATTGCTCGCGTTGATCAAGGGATTGAAGGACTGCAGGATTTGAAAGGAAAGCGATTTGCGCTTGGCAGTGCCGATTCCGGACAGGCCGCGATTCTTCCCTACCATTTCCTAAAGCAAAACGGCTTGAATCCGGAACAGGATATGAAGCTGATTCGATTCAATCTGGATGTGGGCAAGCACGGAGATACGGGAACGAGTGAATACGAAGTTTTGCGGGCGATCAAAGAAGGCGAGGCCGATGCCGGAGCTGTCGGAGAGTCGACCTGGATTCGCATGCTGGAAACCGGGTTAGTTAACACGAATGAAGTCCGTGGGATCTGGACCTCACCTGGGTATTCCCACTGCAATTTTACCGTTCTTCCCGAGTTTGATGAAGCTAAGGCCGCTCGGTTTACGGAACTGCTGTTTTCCATGGACCCTACCCAGCCGGAAATCAAAAAGATGATGGAGATGGAAGGCTTGAATAAGTGGGTAAGCCCAGAGGGAAAAGGCTTCGAAGGCTATGTCGCCCTCAAAGAAGCGCTGAAAGACCAAGGACTTATCTCTTTACGGCCTGACTATTCGTTGAAATAGACTTTTTAGCCGTTTAAAAGCCTTACAGGGATTCCTGTAAGGCTTTTAAAGTGCCTGTCACCACCCGAATACACTCGAAATATGTCGATTTACCGCACATCCTAACCTAATCCATAAATTTGTTGAATTGTCCGTTTAACCTCCTCCAGATTCATCGCAACCTGCGGAATCGAATACCCCACAAATATAGGAGACGCTACGAACCGGGGAATGATTTTCGCAATTAACTTCCCTTCCACTTGGTAGAAGAATAAATTATAACTGTCACACCGATAAAAGTGGTTAAGTACATAGTGACAGGCAATTTGGATGAAGTCGGCCATATATCTGGTATCGCCGTGATCGGACAATACATTAAATTCATAAAAACCCATTCTTGGTTTCGTAGATAGATTGAATTCAACCTGTTGGCTTTTGGTAATCAAGAGTCCTTCAAACTGTTCCGCTTCAACAAAACGAGTGCTGTCTACATTTTCCAGACCGATAATCTGCATATGAGGGTGGCGAATGGTTCCCCCCGATCTTGGACCGTGATTCTTAAAAAACAAAACGGAAGGATATACTTTGCTTTCTAAGAGTCGAAGCCAATGATAAACACCAAAATCAATGACCTCATAAAGCCTATCTTTTTTATAAACAGAAAGCTCAGAGTCACACTCTGCCGTCTCGATAATGACTAATGGATAGGTATTAGCCAATACCGGATATTTATTAGGGAGGAGAATGATGTCGCCTCTTCTTTCCATAATTCCCACTAGTTTCTCTGTCTCGCAAAAAGGGCAAGAATTGCTTCGGTTTATGATATTTTCAGGCTTTTGTCTGCCTATCGAAGTGTTAAAATAAAGATGTGTTTGACAAGACAAGTTGACCACCGCTCCTAGTTAATCCCAATGAAATAATAGTATAATCATACCGAATATTCTTTCCAAATAACAGAAAAAACTCCTCACAGGTACTCATCACCCCCAGATCTTCTATATATGCGGTCACCTAAAGAAAAAAAGACTCCTCTGAAAGAAGTCTTTTACAAGGGTAATGACACCTTATCGTACAGAACATTTAACCAAGGAGTTGGTTGGTAACCTAACTCTAAGCATGCTAAAATATAGTTAATGAATTACATATTAGAGGACAAGGTAACTATGGCCAACGATCAGCTTAAGAACCGTTTATTCCAACAGATTTCAAATATACTTGAATTGCATGTATCCGAAATGCGAAACAGAAGCGAAAAATTTGAATCCTTCTTTGAACAGCATCATCCATGGATGGAACCCATCATAAAAGCAGGCCTAAAAGGAATCATGGAATCGATTTTCTTCAACGGAGATCAATACAAAACCTTTCTTTACAAGCTTCAGGACGAGAATAGACAAGTAGGCAATACTTTTCTTCTTCAAGTTCCTGATTTATCTCCAAATGATGTTTTAGAACTGAATCAAAATCTATATTTTCATCTCATGAGGACTTGTATCCATATCCTTGAAGCGGAAAAAGAACACACTGTCAATAAATCAGAGATCATCGAACGATTGTACCTTACCTTTTCTACATCAGACCATAGCTTTCTTCAAGGCTATCTTCAACTAAAGGACAAGCAGGTTTTTGACCTTCACCATCAGAAGATTTCCTTGATGGGACAAATGGCAGCAGGGATGGCCCATGAAATTCGCAATCCGCTTACATCGATCAAGGGATTCATTCACCTTATGATGGAACAGCTTAACAAAGAATACATAGATAAGGATGACCTTAAATTTTACCTAAGCGTATGCGAGGAGCAAATGGAATCTCTCGAGTCCGTTGTTTCCAGCTTTCTTACCTTAGCTCGCAATAAAGGCAGTCAATCCCCCGCAGAATTCTATACGCTGCAGTCTGTGATGGAGAGACTGAATGTTCTTGCTCAATTCTATGCGTTGGAAAAAAGTGTATCCTTCAGTTTCACTCTCCCCGAGTCTGAGGTTTGGCTTCATGGTTCTCCCAGCATTATGGAGCAAATCTGTCTAAACATTATCCGCAATGCCATGGATGCAGTTTCACTAGGCGGACGAGGAGAAGTCCACATTGACGCTGTTCATAATAAGGAACAAAAGCTCATCGATCTTGTATTCAAGGATAATGGTCCTGGCATGTCCCCGGATGTATTAGCTAAAATTTGGAGCCCTTTCTTTACGACGAAAGAAACGGGTACCGGATTAGGACTTGCCATCAGCCGGAAGCTAACCGAAGACATAGGCGGCACGATTCGCATCCATTCTACTGAAGGAAAAGGTACGGAAGTCACCCTTACGCTTCCGACAGCAGAGGACGTTCGAATATATTAAAGCGAAGAGAAGTTAAGAAACTTAAATTTCCCATCCATTAGAAAAGGGATCCGACCAAATGTCGCATCCCTTTTTTCACTGCTTACTTCTCTACAATACCAGCATAGTAAAAGACATGGTGATTAAATCCACGTCCACCCAATATGTTGAAGCCTTTCTTACATTATATATTCTTTCCATGTGTAAGAGAAAAGTTGGCGATTGATTCTTCCTTTATCACCGATCAGCTGATACCAGGATTCTCCCACATAAAGAGAATTTGAAAGCTTTTCCAAAAAGTACGATACTCTGTCTTGCAGATTTTCCTTACTTTCTTTCTTTGATTTGCAGGATAGAGCCCAAACGAAGTATAACTTATCTTCTTCAAGTTCAAGAACTTGAAGGTAATCGGATCCCCAATGTCTTTTATTGAATTCTTCTCCTACCCTATTAAGACTTGTTTCAATTTCTATATGATATTTATTTGCCTCTCTCCAGCAGGAAACCAAGGGATTATAAAGGGAGACAGTAATGATAAAATATTTATCATAGTCTTCTGGATGAAATTTAAGTTCATCCTCTGGTTTCTTTTCTGGAGGTATAGTGACAAACTGTTTATAATTATCAAAAAATTTAACGCCCATATAATCTCCTTTCTCTTGCTTTCTGAGAGAAATCCTATAAAAATATTCGGCAGTATGTTCCTTTTTTTGACCTTTTCCGATTTCTGGTTAACAACCACTATCAATTTATCAATTCATATTTGTTTTGAGTAAGAATTTTCTCACATGATCCATTCCAATTTTCGTCCCCCAACCAAATGATAATGGAAATGCTTGACGGATTGCAGGCCGTCTTCTCCGATGGCAGTCAAAACGCGGAAGCCAGTTTGATCAATTTCTAGTTTTTTTGCAATCTCCTGCATGATCAAATGCATCTCGCCAATCAATTGGCAATCCTCCAGCTCAATTTCAAGCAGAGAAGTCATATGCTTTTTCGGAATCACAAGAACATGTACGGGTGCTATAGGATGAATATCATGAAAAGCTATTACCTCATCATTTTCAAATACTTTGTTGGCGGGCAACTCTCCACGGATAATTTTGCAAAAGATACATTCCATTTTCCCCTCTCCTTTTCCCATCGAGATGTAGATTTTAGTTTCAAAGACGTAGATATCCCGAACAGTCACAACTGGTGCAGAGATACCGCTTTTTTTCTTTTGTAACACATTTATACAAATTATAACATCTTTTCCCACATGTGACAGCGGCCTTGCCCACCTTTTAGGAATCCTGATAATTTTCTTGGCTGAGCGCTTAGTTTCCATACACGTCAAACAAGCTGCAGAATCTAATCAGCAGCTCGTCCCTTCAGATTAACGATAACTTCTTGTATATAAATTTAGATTTTGAATTATAAATCATTTTTTCCACAATAGCCATGATAAAGAGAAAACTTATTATCATCATTTATTTGTCATTTTCTATGAACTTAGCCAAAAGTGCACCAAAGACTAACGCCCAAACCGGTGCACTAATATTTAAAAAAGTAAACAAGAACAACAATGCAATGCCTGCCCGTAAAAATGGAGCAACTTCTTTTAAGAATTCTCCCACAGTCGCCTTTGAAATGCTGTTGGTACATACATTAATACACCAACGGGAGGGGTTATGGCGCCTATACGGTTTTTGCATCACCGATAATGCCCAATTCTACTGGATAATTTCGACCAATCTCTGCAGGATCAATGTCAGTATGGACGATTTTAGTTGAAGTGGTGTCGTAGGAGTATCCGTCCAGCCATGCACTTGTTGCACGATCGTCAAAACTTGAACCAAATGCGATCAGCAAATCACCATTTTTGCCCGCTTCATCCTATTGGCCCTAAGCAAAGGGGATCCCGCTCTGGTATCATAATAAAATGTTTTTCGGTTAATCGCAGATGTTTAAAAAAAGTTTCAATTGGATACGAATACCACCATTTGTCATAATAGAATAAAAGTATAAAATATTTATTCTTCTATTTGAGAAGCTGTAAAAATGTATGCAATTTAGGTTCATTTTCGCTACTAAATAAGGTCTGAAGATTTACCATGAACTAAGATTGATTTCTTAAAGTAACGTGAAATTACAAGTAAATTCTATACATTGGGGACATAAAGTAAAGTTTAAAAGTCTAGGGAGGATTGAATTATGAGAAAGGTCTATGTTTGCAGACAGCATGTCATTCAAGGTTTAAGAGTGACTGATACGCCACACGTAGCGGAAGTATCTACAAGTACTAAGAATCATTGTACATTTTGTAATGAAAAAGCTCATTTTAAGTTGTTCTATAATCGATTAGTTAAGCAGCAAAAGGAAGCGTTACTTTATTGAATCAGAGATTATATGAACTATATCCCGTAAATTTAATGCCATAATAAATAATAATAGGACCTGTTTCCATCAGGAGTCATTTCCTAAATCCAAATGGGTAGAAGGTCCTAAAATGAAGATGCAGCTTTTAAAGGAATCTATAAAATGTTTACTTTATTCATGAAAGCGGTTATATTATTATAAAGTTGCAAATCGAATGATAATCACTTTCATCTTGGAGGAAAACATGGGGGCAGAGATCATCAAGAATCTAGGTACAAGTGAATATGTGATGTGGATTTATTTGAAGGAGCGAAATTTTATTCTGCCGTCTTTAGAAGAAATGACCAATCATTTCGGCAGACATCCCCGAACCATAAGATGTTGGCTAAATAAACTAAAGCAACACGGGTATATATAAAGAGGCATGTACGGATATACTCAATAGACTGTACATAGGAATGTTGTGATTCAATCTGGCAATCTATCAAATGTGGAAATATATTACGAAATTATCATCGGGATTAGGAGATAGGTGGGCTCCAAGCCATCAGCGCTTCACATGCACTAGAATCTTCCGATGATGCTCAGGTGTGGAGACTTAAATAAATCATCCGGGGATTGAACGATCTGGTCACTTAGCTGAATGCCAATACTCTGATAGGCAGCAGCTATAAGGGTGGAACAAATAAAGGCTTTATCTTGATCCGCATCGGGGGGGAGCTTTCGCTGGTATCGATTGAATAACTGCAGAACTTCACCAAAATCGTAGGGACTGCCTACTTGATCTTCAGCAAATTTAATAATACTATCTGATTGCTCATCAGTTAAGCTTTCCAATCTAAGGACCAGCCCATGCCCTTGATATTCTTTTAATTCCCCATAGGTAACCCCGGAGAATGGCTCAGCCTCAATGATTTCGCCTGTTTCTGGATTGCTGACTAATACAGCGTGGCTATATGGAGAGTTCGTTAGCAACTGAATACCCACGGACAGGGGATGGGTTCGATGAATCAGGATAATATCAGCTCTCTTAAGTGGAACCGTCATATTTATCATCAACTCCATTCTATCAATTTTTAGTATAGGGTATGCTGATTGAAAGGAACTGGATAGTGAGATAGTATGAAAAAGGACATCTTTGCGATGTCCCTTCCAAATTTCCACTATTTTTCTATTCATTTGGATCCCATACTCAAATTGATATCGCTGATGAGTATTTTAATGATTCTTCTACTATAAGTAAGCCTCCTTCACCTGTTTGTTCCTCAGGAGCTTCCTTGCCTCATCGGAAAGGATAATTTCACCGGTTTGAATTACATAGCCGCGATGGGCCAATTGCAATGCCTGATTCGCATTTTGTTCGACTAGCAAGATGGTCATGCCTTCTTTGTTCAGCTCTTGAATAATATCAAAGATTTGCTGGACCAAAATCGGCGCCAGTCCCATCGAAGGTTCATCCAGCATCAAAATTTTCGGTTTGGACATCAGTCCTCGAGCTATGGCCAGCATCTGCTGCTCGCCGCCACTCAACGTGCCGCCTTTTTGGTTGATCCTTTCTTTCAATCTCGGAAAATACTGAAAGGACCGTTCCATCCCTTCCTTTATCCATTTCTTATCGCTAATCCCAAATGCGCCCATTTCCAGATTTTCTTTTACTGTTAGTCTCGGAAAGATTCTTCTTCCCTCCGGTACATGCGCGATCCCGTATCCGGCTGCAACATGCGGATCAACATTTTTCATATTTCTCCCTTCGTACTCAATATTTCCTTGCTGAATGGAGACTTGCCCGCAAATTGATTTCAATGTGGTCGATTTTCCAGCACCGTTCGAACCAATCAAAGTCACGACTTCCCCCGGATTGACTTCCATGCTAATGCCCTTGAGTGCATGAATTCCACCATAGAACACATGGATATCGTTCAGTTTCAATAAGGCCATATGCTCCCCCTCCCTTGACGGCAGAAAATAAACGTATTATGGTTTTCAGTCATTCTCCCTGATTGTCCGCATTTGCAGCCCCTTTGCCTAAATAGGCTTCAATGACTTGCGGGTGATTGCGGATCTCATCCACTTTGCCTTCAGCAATTTTTACGCCATAGTCCAAGACAAGGATATGTTCTGCAATTTCCATCACCAATTTCATATCGTGCTCAATTAGGATAATGGTCAGATCCAGGTCCTCCCTCATCTTGCGAATAAATGCCGTCAACTCGCTTGTCTCCCGGGGATTCATCCCGGCAGCCGGTTCATCCAACAGCAGGATCTTCGGTTGGGTGGCTAATGCGCGGGCTATTTCCAGGCGCCTCTGTGCCCCGTAAGGCAAGTTTTGCGCGGTTTCATTAAGCGACGAAGCAAGTCCTACATATTCAAGCAGTCTGTATGCCTCGGCCTGGACTTCCATTTCCTCCCCGCGTACGGAAGGCAAATGGCACAGTATGCCGAAAAGATTTGCTTTAAGCCGAACATGCATGGCAGCCATGACATTTTCCATAACCGTCATATTGCCGTATAAACGAATATTTTGAAACGTGCGGGCTATCCCTAGTGCCGCAATCCGGTCGGGCCTCAAGCCGATCAATGATTTATCCTTAAGCTTTACGCTGCCTTCGTCAGGAATATAGATTCCGGTAATCATATTGAAGAAAGTTGTTTTTCCCGCTCCATTCGGACCGATGACAGCTGAAATGCTGCCTTTTTTCACTTCCAGGTCCACCCCGCCCACTGCGACCAGCTCACCGAATCGCTTGGTAAGACCGCACACCTTCAGAATGGTTCCTGATCCTTGGGTAAGAGCAATGGGTCTATTTACTTTTTTCCCCTTTGCATTTAAGCCCGCAGCTTCCCGCAGCTTCTGTTCATCCCATGTCCGATTCCTGGCCGGTATCAAGCCATTAGGTCGGTATAAAGTGAACCCAATCAGAATGATCCCAAAAATGAACCTTTGCATTTTAGCGGGAGCCAAAGCGTCAGGGACATGAATAATCCCTTGCAGGCTGAGCTGATTCAACCAGTTCGTCAGCTCCGTCAAGATCTGGAGATTTAATACCGTTACCACGCCAGCACCTAAAACAACTCCCGGGACACTTCCCATCCCGCCCATAAGGACCATGACAAGAATGGTAATGGACTCGAGCAGAGTAAAACTGGTAGGATCGATAAACGTCTGCTTAGCTGCAAAGACGACCCCCATCATCCCAGAGAAAGAAGCTCCAATTGCAAAGGCCATGAGTTTGGTGCCAATCAGCGGGATTCCCATTGCCTGAGCGGCGATTTCATTTTCCCTCACCGCTTTCATCGCCCTTCCGAATCGGGAATGCTCCACTTGCTTCACACCGAACAGGACAATGGCCAAAATGGCTAATACGATAAAATAAAATTGATTCGGATATAAAAATGATATCCCCAATATTTCCGGGGGGGTTATGGAGGACAATCCCATGGCACCATTAGTTATGTTCACCGGCTTATCCAGATTGTTGAATACAATCCGAATAATTTCTCCAAATCCGAGTGTGACAATGGCCAGATAGTCGCCTTTCACTCTTAGGACGGGCAACCCCAAAATGACCCCGAATAAGGCGGCTACAAAACATCCTAATAGGATAAATACCCAAAAACTTTCTCCCGAAACCGGATAAGTACCGAAAGGCATAAATTCAGAAGCCTGTCCGGTGGCGAAAATGCCGTACGTATAGGCCCCAAGAGCAAAAAAGGCTACAAACCCTAAATCCAATAGACCGGCAAAACCCACCACAATATTCAATCCGAGAGCCATGGCAATGTAGATGCCGACTTGGGAAGCCACTTCCATAAACGATTGATAGGCTGGACCGCCGCTGGCCGAGAGAGGCAAGACAAGGACCAGAACAATGGCACCAACGATCCATTTCACTAGGTTGCTTAGGTTCGAATAATACAGGAGAAGCAAGGAAAGCAAGAGTAATAAAAAAGCTAAAATCGATTTTTGTGCTAAATATAGGCTAGATGCCGTAACAAGGATGTAGATTGCCAGCCAAACCAATTGAACCATGCGATTATGCCTGAGAAGCGTGAGCCACCTTTCCATATCCATACCTACACCTTCTCTTTGATAGCCTTGCCGAACAGGCCTTCAGGTTTAAAAATCAGGACGATAATCAGAATGACAAAGGCAAAGACGTCCTTATATTCGGCTCCGAATGAACCGTTTGTGATGATACCCAGGTTTGCAGCGGCAAACATCTCCAGGATACCCAGCATGATCCCGCCGAACATGGCGCCGCGAATATTGCCGATGCCGCCAAGCACAGCGGCAGTGAACGCTTTTAAGCCCAATATGAAGCCGATATAGGGGTCAATGGTTCCATACTGCTGAGCGAAGAGAACTCCTGTAGCCCCGCCTAAAGCGGAACCGATAAAAAAGGTAAGGGTGATTACTTTGTTGACATTTACGCTCATGAGGGCTGCTGTCTCCTGATCCTGAGCGACAGCCCGCATGGCCATCCCCCACTTTGTCCGATTGACAAAAAAATCGAGCCCGACCATCATGACGACAGCACACAGGAGCAGGATGATCGTTGTGGATTTAAGATGGACTGCACCCCAGCTGATTTGCGAGTTATACAATGTGGGTCCTGTTACAATATAGCTGCCTCGTATCCACTCCGAGATGAAGCGGACCAGATCTTGCAATAAAAAAGACACACCTATCGCTGAAATGAAGGGGATCAATCGAGGCAGCTTTCGAAGCGGACGATAGGCTACCCGTTCTATGACAATTCCCATGACGCCCGTGCAAAACGATACAGAAATAAGCACAAGGACAAGCGTCAGCCACACGGGCCAAGCTCCAAGCAACGCCCATGAATCTGCCAATAATAGGACCGCTGTTCCGAGAAAGGCACCTGTCATGAAAATCTCTCCGTGTGCGAAATTGATCAGTTCCAAAATACCGTACACCATGGTATATCCGAGGGCAACAATGGCATAAATTGCCCCAAGGGTAAGTCCATCGAGCAATACTTGCGGCAATGTTTGCAAAATATGCTCCATCATATCCCTCGCTTTACTCGAAGTTTGATGTAAAAGAAAAAGGTACGGCCCTTGAGCTCATACCTTTTTCTCCTCATCGGGACCTTATTTGCGAACTTCCCCTACTTGCGTACCTGGATATGCTTGCTGTTCAAACTTAAAAATATATACGGTGGCAAAGTTGTTATCTCCCTTACTGTCAAAGCCGACCTTCGTGACCAAGCCTTGATAATCCTGAGTCGCCCGAACGGCATCGCGAACCTGCTCCCTTGTCGGCATCTTCCCGCCATTCGCCTTGATCGCACTTTCCACCGCGTTCAGCATGACTCCCATCGCATCGTACCCGTAAGCGGAATAAGACTCGACGTTCTTGCCAAATTTCGCATTGTAATTTTCGGCGAATTGCTTTCCGGCTTCAATCTTCGATACATCCGCCGCTACCGATGTATAATAGGTATTCGCCACCTTGTCGCCGGCAATCTCCACGAGGGTAGAGGAATCGATACCGTCCCCCCCCATAAACGGTACGCTAATGCCTTTCTCCCGGGCCTGCTTAATGAGCAAACCGCCTTCTCCATACAATCCTCCAAAGTAGATCACATCCGGCTTTTTGGCTAAAACTTGGTTCAATACCCCGTTAAAATCCTTTTCCCCGACCGTAATGCCTTCGTAGCCGACAATTTCCGCACCTAAGCTTTCAGCGGCACCTTTAAACGCATCCGCCAGACCTTGCCCGTAGGCCGTCTTATCTTGGATAACAAAAATTTTCTTTGCATTAAGTTCATTCACAGCAAAGTCAGCGCCTGCAGGACCTTGGAAATCGTCGCGGGCCACGATTCGGTTGACTGCTTTCAGGTTACGGTCGGTAAGATCTGTTGCTGTGCTTGCTGGTGTAATCATGGCTACATTATATTTTTCATATGTTTCAGAGGAAGGAATGGATACTCCAGAGTTCAAGTGGCCGATAACACCGAGAATCGCGGTATCTGCCCCAACCAATTGAGCATTGGCCACGCCCTTCTTAGGATCGGCTTGATCATCCAGAGGAACCAATTCCAGCTTATAGCCCAATTGTTCAAATTTTGACTGATTTTCCTCCAGTTTGAGTTGAGCTCCTAGCTTAATGGCATCTCCCAGCGTTGCGACACTGCCGGACAGCGGGCTGGCTGTAGCGATTTTAATCGTTGTCCCTCCGCCTTCTGTAGAACCGTTCGGACTAGACGGAGAAGATGGTTGTCCACCCTGTGAACCGCCGCCGCATGCGCTGAGCACCATCCCCAGTGAAAGTACCAGAGAAGCGGCCAAATATAATCGTTTCTTCATCATAAACGCCCCCTTCAAATTCTTTTTTAGTTTTATATCCTACTTATATTTGAGGACTTGTGTAAATATTCCTAATACTCATCCAACTATTTGCTCAGAGGCATCATAGTTTTCTATTCTACTTTAAATAAGCGCCCAGCAAATGGGTAAGCTAATAGCTAGACATTGGGAAGGCTTTCCGAATGGGGGTGCATGATGGAAATCGATAAAGATACTCTGATAAAAGAGTTGGCTGAATTTCAAAGAGCGATGATTACTAAGCAAGAGGTCAATGAAATCATGGTCCGACATCTTCTTTCTCAAGGCTATTCTGAAGAAGAAATACGGGACAATTAAGTGTAAGAACAAGCAAAACCACCGATTTAATTATCGGTGGTTTTGTTTTTCACATTTCCGTTGAAGACAAGGACTCTACTATGAAGCCAACGACCTTATCTAGGTAAATTGTCGGATTTTCCTCGAAAGAGCCTACATGAACATCTCCCGGCGTCTTCCAAAGCTCTGCCTTCCCCTGCTGAGACACTTCTAGGATTTCCAACGAATTCTGGATTGGTACCTTGGGATCCCCTTCGGAATGAATTAAGAGGAATGGGGTATTCTTCATGCTTTTTACTGCTTCCATGGGGTTCACTCCATCAGGAGTCACTCCTGTGATCCATTCGATCTGCCACATCATGATCGGAGTAAACGGAAAATCGGGCAGCTTGCTCCAAACCGATAGGTTCTCCTCCAAATAAGGACGCAGCGCCCGGAAGGGAGAATCGGCAACAACCACCCGGATATCGGCGGTTTCTGATGCAGAAACTAATGCGGTTGACCCACCCATCGAGTACCCAATGACTCCGATGGCTTTATATCCCATTTGTTTTGCGTAGGCAACAGCAGATAACAGATCGCTTTTTTCATAGTAACCAACTGTGGTTAGGCTTCCCTCCGATTCACCCGAGTTCCTGAAATCAAAGAAGAGGGAAGCGATCCCCTTTTCATGGAGGGCTTTGGCCGTTGGCAAAGCCGCTTCTTCATGCGAACGATGCTTAGCGTAACCATGTGCAAAAATGATGAGTCTTTCTTTATCCTGCGCAGGGATATGCCAGCCTTTTAACAAAGTGCCATCGCTTGTGTTGGCGAATTCGATTTCCTCATAACCCAATTGGTATGCATCAGGCTTTCTTTCAATCGGGATCCTAGCAGGATGGGTTAAACTCCATCCTACATAGTATGTCATTGCCAATAAACCAAGGCATAGAAGAGCGATAAAGGAAATGCCCCACTTCCACGCTCTATCTTTTTTTAGATTTTTAATTACGAGATCCATGCTCATCCGCAACCTTTCCAAGAACTTGTATCTTCTGTCTAACTCGCACAAGGTTCATTTCTACAAGCTATTGGAAAATTCCTTTTCGGATGGACTGGTAGACTAGTGTTTTCAATTCTGCCAGTGTAAAGCGGAAGCGACCCTATTCTAAAGGTTCGCTTTTTTGCTTCCAAGTGTTTATCAAAGTCATTTCAAAATTTCCCCAACCCTTACCTAATCTCTTTCCGAAACTCGGACGGCGTCTGGCCGACCGTTCTTTTGAAGGAATGGCTAAAATAAGATGTATCATGATAGCCAAGGCGATCGGCGATTTCCGAGATTCGCAAGGAAGTGGTAGTGAGCAGCTTTTGCGCTTCTTCCATGCGCAGCTTTAGGACAAAATCTATAAAATTAATTTGGGTTTGCTGTTTGAATAAATGACTTAAGTAGCTGGGATTCAGGTGAACAGCTGCAGCGGTGTCTTGAAGAGTGACTTCGCCGGGCATATTTTTCTTGATGTAAGCAATCACATGCTCAATCGTCGATCGCTCGCTCCCATTTTCAGATTCTTCTTTATGCATGGAGGACTGGTTCTCCGCTTGCTTTTTCCTCGATTCTATTCCATCCTTTATGCCGCTCAAGCATCTCGCCATGTCTTCTACCATCACGGGTTTCAATAGATAGTCCCGCACTCCGAGCCGAATGGCCTTCTGCGCATATTGGAATTCGTCATGTCCACTAACTATGATCATTTCCATAGGCATATTTGCTTCCTGAATCGAATGAACAAGCTGCAAGCCATCCATCACCGGCATGCGGACATCGGTGATCACAACGTCCGCTCGATGCTCCTTTAGCCAATCCAGCGCTTCCAATCCATGCGTAGCTTCATGGATGACTTGAAAAGGGAGCTCGGTGCGTTCGACTATTTTCTTTAGGGAGGTTCTTACCCATCTCTCATCATCTACGATTAATATAGAATGCATATTTATGCTCCTTTCCTAATGGGATTTTTCACTAAAGGGAGTCGAAGGCAGACCTGGGTTCCCTTCTGGTGCTCACTGTCAATCCATAGTCCATATCCCGGACCAAAAAGGTATTCGATCCTTCTGTGCACATTCACCACGCCGATTTGCGAGCCTCCCATTGAAATGTCACGGTGCGCTAGATCATGATGGATGGAATATAGAAGGCTCTGCTCCATTCCCGGACCGTTATCCTCAATCTGGATGACATAGGCTT
Organism: Ammoniphilus soli; assembly: GCF_040813775.1. Taxonomy (NCBI): domain Bacteria; kingdom Bacillati; phylum Bacillota; class Bacilli; order Caryophanales; family Paenibacillaceae; genus Ammoniphilus; species Ammoniphilus soli. The sequence goes on along the minus strand of NZ_JBEGDL010000002.1, from coordinate 248,972 downwards.
TCTCGGATTCCTGATAAGCTCGGATGTGGATACAAGTCTGTCCGGAGCTTGGATCGACCCCATGATGAATACAGTTCTCAATAATCGGTTGTAGAGAAAACTTAGGAATCTTGTAATCGAGCATCCAGTCCGGCATATCGATTTCATAGGCTAAACGCTCTTCAAAACGATACTTTTGAATTTGCAAGTAAAGCCTGCAAACCTCCAATTCATCCCGGACGGAAAGAGTCGGGGATGATTCCTTGAGATTGTAGCGCAGCAAGCGTGACAGGGAGGAGCTAATTTCCGCAATGTCGTCCATGTCTTTCTCGAGGGCCATTCCACGCATCGTTTCCAGGGCATTATATAAAAAGTGCGGGCTGATCTGGGACTGCAGGACGCGAAGCTCCATTTCTTTTTGCCTCAGATTCGTCTCGGTTTCCTTCAGTTTCGAATAATAGATTTCATCCAGTAATTGAGTGAGTCGATCAACCATGTTGTTGAACCCTTGAGACAAGGCTCCTATTTCGTCCCGAGATTCGACGATGACTTTATCCGAGAAATCCCCTTTTTCTACTTTCTTAACAAATTGTTGAAGCCGTTTGATCGGGCGGATAATGCTTGTAGCGAAGTTAGCCCCCAGCAGATAAGCGACACTAAGCGTGATCAGGGTCACCCATAGGATGTTATTTCTAATGTTATGACTTCCCTGAGTAATTTCTCGATACGGGATTAAGGTTAACATGGTCCATCCTAAATCGTCAGAACGGCTGAAGGTAAGCAGCTCCTTGTTCTCCCTTTCTACGGAAAACGACCCGCTTCGCTCGGACAACATCTCATCGGTAGATTCAAACCGGGCTTTTTTCCCCAAATACTCCAAATCCGGATGATACACATAATGCCCCTTGGCATCCAAGATGCTCATGTAACCCGTGCGACCTACGGTTACCATGTTGGCAATTTCCCGGATTTTCTTGAAGTTCACATCAATGATGATCATCCCTACCGGTTTGAGCGTTCTTGGGCTAATCAAGCGTCTGGCAATGGAAATGACCGGTTCTGTGCGATCGTGCAGCTTGATTTTCCGACTAATCAACATCGATTGCCCATTTTGCGGAACATCCTGATACCAATATTCCTCTATCAGCTCGGCTGCCGAGCTATGAGATTTTAGTCCGAAGGTATCGATAATTTGCCTATTATCTAAAATGACCGTGATCCCCGCAATGTCTCGACGGGAAAAAGCTTCATTATAAAGAATTTGTTCAATGGATTTGCGAATTCCGCTTTGTTCAATTTCCTCTACATTATTCATGATCATCAATCTCTGGATATCACGGTGGTTCACGATCTTAAAGGCTGAAATCTCAAAATCGAGCATATAGTATTCCAAATGGGTTTTCACCTGTTCGATGATTTGCCAGCTGGAACGCTGGGCTTCCTCCTCAAGCACTTCCGAGGACTGTTCATAAGAAACATAGGCGACGATCAGCATAGGAATGACGACAAGAAGTCCGGAATAGACCAGCATCCTCAACGTGAGAGAGGAGTCCCTGAGCAACAGATACCGAAAAAGAATCAGGATTCCTTTAAACCATATTTTCAATATTTACACCCGCTTGTCCTGAAGATGGCAAAGAGGCTCAAAAGCGAGCCTCTTCGTCTCCTTACTTTTTAGCCTTTTCAATCGCATCCAATACGGGACCGAATTCCGGACGGTATTTTTCAATCACTGGCTTAACCGCTTCTTGCCAAGGCTTTAATTCTTCTACTTTCGTAATGACGGAACCGGCTGCTGCTACTTTTTCCTCTGATTCTTTTTCATACTTATTCCACTGTTCGATTTGATAATCAACAGATTCGATCGCAGCATCCTTTAAGATCTCTTGATCTTCAGGAGATAGCTTACTCCAAGTTGATGTACTCACCAGCAGCACCTCAGGTACACGCTGATGCTGATCGACTAAGTAGTTCTTGGCTACTTCATAATGCTTAGACGAATAATAGCTAGGGTAGTTGTTCTCAGCTCCATCAATCACGCCTGTTTGAATCGCGCTAAATACTTCTCCGTATGGCATAGGCGTCGCATTAGCCCCTAAAGCTTCCATAATATCCACATTGACTTGGTTCTGAATAACGCGGATCTTCTTTCCCTTTAGATCTTCGAGCTTGGTGACAGGCTCCTTCGTATAGAAGCTTCGGGCACCCGGATCATAATACGTGAGCCCTTTCATTTTTGAAGATTCTAGGCTATCCAGCAGTTTCTCCCCATCTTCGCCTTTCAGGAAATTCCACATATGATCTTGGCTGTCAAAAATGTAGGGTAAACTGAAAACCCCGTAGTCTTTATTAAAGCCGGCCAACGCTCCGCTGCTTACCCGGGTAAACTCGATAGCCCCTAATTGCACTTGTTCGATGACCGCTTTTTCTTCTCCTAATTGAGCCGATGGGAATACATCGATCTTGATTCTCCCGCCCGACTTCTCATTCACCAATTCAGCAAACTTCTTATCCCCTAAGGTGGTAGGATAATCCGGCGGATGGGTTTCGGCTAAGCGGAAGGAATAGCTTGGCTTGCTCGAATCCGCTGGCGCATCCCCCGTCGCCGCTGGTTGTGTAGTTTCCTGATTTCCTCCGCATGCAACTAAGGTACCCGCGATTAAAAAGGTAGAAAGAATGCCTGCAGCCCATTTAGAATATTTTTTCATCTTCTTGACCCCCTTGTTCCTATTTGATTTCTAATCAAAGTATAAATGAAACCGCTTTTATATTTAATTAAATAATTTTATATTTTTTTGTGTTTTTTTAAGTTTTTTTATTATCTGCATAATGCATGCCTGGTTATTTACCCATCATTTGCGGCAGCCATAATGCAATTTCCGGAATGTACGTGATTAGAAAGAGGACAGCCACCTTAGCGAAGAAAAACGGCATGAGCGCTCGGCTTGCTTTTCCGACTGGCACTTTACCAATCGCGCATCCGACAAACAGAACAGTGCCAACAGGCGGAGTTAAAAGTCCAATTCCCAGATTTAAGATCATCACGATGCCGAAGTGAACCGGGTCCATGCCTAAAGCGGTAACCACCGGATAAAGGATAGGCGTCATGATCAGGATGAGCGGAGCCATGTCCATCGGAGCCCCAAGAATCAGGAGCAAAATATTAATCATGAACAAGATGATATAAGGATTATCCGTGAATCCTAAGAACAGATCCGTAACCATCGAAGGAATTTTGAGGTACGCAAGAATCCAGCCAAAAGCATCCGAAGCTGCAATCAGGAATAGCACCATGCAGATGGTTCTAAAGGTTTTCTTTAGGATGATAAAGGTATGAGATAAAGGAACATCCTTATAGACAAAGAACGTGAGGATATAGGCGTAAAGACAAGCTATCGCTCCAGCTTCCGTAGCGGTAAACCATCCGCTAAAAATCCCCCCAAGAATAATGACCCCTGTCATCATCGATAAGAAGCCCTCTTTGACAATTCGCGGCACTTCCTTAAGAGGAATCGGATCTCCCTTCGGATAGTTGCGCTTTCTAGCAATAATATAGGCTGTTGTCATTAGGGCGGCAAGGAGGATCAAACAAGGAATGACTCCCGCCATAAACAAGGCTGATACCGACACTCCGCCAGCGGCAAGGGAATAAAGGATCATATTATGGCTAGGTGGCATGACCACCCCTTGAATGGCTGCCGCTGAAGTGAGCCCGACCGTAAATTCCGGATCGTAATTGCGCTTCTTCATGGCAGGAATCAGCACGGAACCCACTGAGGAAGCATCCGCAGCAGCGGAACCGGAAATATTTCCGAAGAACATACAGGCTACGCAGGTGACAAGGCCTAACCCTCCTCGTACCGCTCCCACAAACAGCTGAGCTAAGTTGATGAGCCTCGTCGCAAGGCCCCCCTCACTCATAATCTGCCCGGCCAAGATAAAGAAAGGTATCGCCAACAGGCTATAGGAATCCAATCCTTTGATCATCCGTTGACCCACGACAACCCATGGGATGTCCAAGTAAATGACGGTCAATAAGGTAGATCCGGCAATGGTAATGGCAACGGGAAAACGAAATAGCATCATGAGAACAAAACTGGAGACTAAAATAATCGTAGCAATGGTTGTCGTCATCTGGGAAGCTCCTCCTCTAATCCTTCGTGTCGTTTGGTTTCAATTCCAAGAATGGTCAGTATGCTGTAAACGCAGATCATTAGTCCTGTAATCGGCATCACAATGTAATAAAGACTATTCGTCAAGCCGGTTGCAGGCAATGTATTCGGAAATTGGTCTACCGTAAAATTCCATCCATTGATGACCAAAAACGCACCGAAACCTAGGATGCAAAAAGCAATGAACTTATCCCAAAATCGGTTAAACCTGTCACTGAAAAGGTTTGTTAAAGAATCCATGGCAATATGGAGTTTCTCTCTAAACCCAATCGCAATGCCCATAAAGGAGCACCAAACCATCAATAATAAAGTTACTTCCTCTGACCAAAAGAAAACGAAATTGAATAGTTTTCGAGTAAACACTTGGATGATGACAATGATCGTCATTCCTGCTAGTGCGAACAAGGCGAAATTTTCAAAGAAAGAATCCACCCTCAAAGCCCATTTTTTTAGCGTTTTCAATTGTCCTCCCCCCCATTCCTTAGGATGTTTTCTTATCTCTATTGTAAGTGGTTTCAACGAGAGTGGTAACGCTACCGTTTTTAGAATTATTTGTAGTTTTTTTAGGTCTTTTATTACCCGCCTACACCCCAGAATACGACATGTAATCCTCATCCGCTAACCACAATACTGTCCCCAATAGGTCATCGGGAGAACCAAATCTATTCGGGCACTTTTCTTTCATATTCACCCCCCTATTTCAAAAGTTTTAGTAAGTAAAATCCTCTCTTTGCGGGGTAAAAACATCTAAAATGATGGATTTGTCTTCTAAGGCAATAACCCCATGAGGAATATCAGAAGGCACATAGATGCTATCTCCGGTTTTTACGACTTGTAAATTACCATTTAAATTAAATTCAAAGCTCCCCCGCACAATGTAGCTAATCTGCTCATGGGGATGCGAATGGATAGCGCCTATGGCGCCCTTTTCAAACGTGACCTCCGTCATCATGAGTCCTCCGCCTCGGCTTAGCAGCTTTCGTTTTACTCCGTCTCCCGCTTCAACGGGTACAACAGCGATTCCTTGAACAAACATGCTTAATTCACTCCGATCGTTGTTTTTGTTTTCATCACCATACCATTTTAAACAATATCTTTTTTGAACAGAATTTGATTTCTTTGTGTAAAAGATTAATTTTTTTATATTAAGAAAATACGGTAGGCCGAACTCCTATCCAAGCATCTTTTTTTCTTTACCAAATAACCTTACGGTAGTATACTTTTTCTGGAAGAAGGGTTGCCTCCATACACACATGGGCAATTTAGGAAAGGGGTACTTATGTTTCGGATTATGTTGTTTTATATCCCGATGGGCACTTCATCGCTTTTAGCCGCATTGACCCACGTTATCATTAATGGGGTATTAGCACGTTCAGCGCAGCCCGATGTGACGATCAGCAGCTATGCCGTTGCGGTAAGTTTAGCCTTTCTTATCGACTTGCCCGTCAACGTGATCCGGCAAACCTCCAGCAAATACTCTCGGGATCAGATCTCTTTTCGATCAGTTGCCCATTTGGCTAGTATCGTATCCGGTGTTCTTGTTTTTCTTAGCGTGATGATTGGCTGGACTCCTATCGGCCAGATGCTGTTTCACTATATCTTCGGCGTAAAGGACCATCTCTTATTGCAGACGACTCAAGTCTTTCAAGTCCTTGCTTTTCTCTATATTTTCTCGGCCCTGCGAAGCCTGTTTCAAGGAGTGATCATTAATCAATTGCGCACTGGCTGGATGACCATAGGGATGGCCATACGCGTAATCGTCATGTTTATCATGTCTTGGTACTTCATTCAAATCGGCTGGACAAATGATGGCAGAGTGGGCGCATTGATCTTCATGACCGGAATTGCAATTGAATGCATTGTAGCCGTTTGTGAGGGGATGTCACTTAAGCGTCGTCTTCCGGAAACAAAAGAACAGCAAATGATTGAACAAACAAGACAGCTTCTTCCCTTCTATTTGCCATTGCTCTATTCTTCGATGGTTCTTGTACTATTGAATCCGTCCATCCAGGCGACCTTAAACAAAACCGAGAATCCAACTCTTGCCGTCGCTTCCTATGCTGTAGCGCTTCAGTTGTCCAATATGGTCATTTGGTTCTGCTCTTCCGTACATCAGATTGTTCTGCAGTTTTATGAATCGCAACCCAAACAGGTATTGCGTATTGTAGCTTTTTTATCCGTTCTTTCACCCGTTATTCTGTTAAGCATCTCTACCGATGTTTTTGGAGGATGGCTGTTGGAAGGCGTCCTTGGGTTGCATGGACCTCTCTTGCAAAACGTTCAATTGCTTTTGCTATTTTTAGCTGTACATAGCTTTTTGTTCCCCTGGATTGATTTTGTCGCTGGGAAATGTATGCTTCGCGGGCAAACCCGGGCAATTATGGCTAGCAAGATGATTTCCGTCGCTCTTTCAATCAGTTTACTGATCATCTTTTTATATTGGTCTCCATCATTGAATGGAGGTCTAGCAGGGTTAGTCGCCGCGATCGTGGCTCCCTTGGAATTAACCGTGATCTGCCTCTGGCTTCGCCGATTGGAAAAGAGGCAAGTACTCATGATGGGGGATGTCAAACAGATGGTACCGAAGTAGATTGATGTTTTCATCTGGCGATATAAAAAGAAGAGGGTGACTCATAAATGCCTGGCACTTATAAGTCACCTCCCTTTATAGACTTATTCCATACTGTTAGATAGAATAGAAGAAAGCCTCAAAAAGAAGGAACTTATCTAAATCTGTGATCCACCCGATCCCAGGAAAGCAGAGAGTCTATTTTTCAAAAGTAAGTGGAAATTCGCCACTTAAAATCAAAATCTAACAAGATAAAATCGAAATAGTGGGAAAAGCTCCATCTAATCCAGCTCCATCCCTTCATTTTGGCGGTGTCACCGCCATTAGTGGACGTTTTTCCACCTAAACACAAGATCAGATAATGATCTAGAGGTTTAATTGTCGAATCTCCACTTATTTCAAACCCACCACCTTTCCCTCGAAAGTCTGCTGATCTATCAAGTTTTCCTAAACCCACTTTTACCCTAATAAAAGGCTGCCCCCAAGCCGGTTTTCACCGACCTTATGGGACAGCCTCTTCTTGATTCCTAGGTGCAAATATCTTTTAGTTGGAGTCCGGTGTCATACTTCGGAATAACATATCCATTACCTGCATATTTCGATAAGACAGTTGTTTCACTTCAACGCCTAATTGGATCACTTCAAGATCTGATTCCCCTTTTTTAGTACGTAAATTGTCCATTTCCACTTTACGATTGGCTATTTTTTTAGTTAGATGTATTGCTTGATATAGAATCATTCCTTGACTCCTTTCCGGATAAAAAGCACAACGGTCAATGACCTGCTATCAATGACCGTTGGCTTCCCTATTTTCCTACACTGTCGATGGCTCAAGTTCAAAGCAGCGTCGGTATACCCATTCATAACCCTTTACATTAATATCGCGCGGATTGCCGATTGTTTGCGGATCGTTAAAGGCTTCTTCCGCTAAGCGCGGGATCATTTCTGCCGGTACGCCCTGCTGCTCGAGTGTGGGGATCTGCACATCTTTCACTAGGCGGTATACCTCTCGGACTGCCGCTTTTGCCGCTTCTTCCTGTGTCATGCCATGGATGTTCACCCCTAAGGCTTGAGCGATGCGCGCAAACTTTTCCGGCTCCCCCATCCAGTTATATTCCATGACAGGGCCAAGCATCGCCGCTACACATGGGCCATGGGCAACGGGGATGATGCCTCCCAATGTCTGCGCCATCGCATGGGCCGCCCCCGCCGATTCGCTTCCATAGGACAATCCAGCCAGCATCGCCGCTTTGGCCATGCCATAACGGGCCTCAATATCTTGGCCATTGGAAACGGCCCGGCGAAGATACTTGGCTACATATTCCATGGCAAGCAAGGCTACCGCATCGGTCATCGGCTGCGCATAATGGCAGGTATAGCACTCAATCGCATGGGAGAGAGCATCTATTCCCGTTCCGGCGGTAATATGGGCTGGCATGGACACATGAAGCTCCGGATCGATAATGGTCAAGTGCGCTGCAATCAACGGACCCCCGGTATTAAATTTAAACTCCCGTGCCGGATCGGTGATCACCGCCCACTGCGTCACTTCACTTCCCGTTCCTGCCGTCGTGGGAATCGTCGTTAATGGAGGGATGCGCTTGGCCAACGGCTTTTTCCCTGGAGCGGCCTCATAGTTTAAGACTGGCTCACCGTGGACGACCTCTACTCCAATGGCTTTGGCCGTATCCATCGAACTTCCTCCGCCTACCGCTACCAAGCCATCGCACCCCTGTTCCACATACATTGCCGTTCCCTTTGCTACCGTATAAATGGATGGATTCGGCTCGACTTGGTCATACACAATCACATCAATATCGCTTTCTTTTAAACTTTTGACCACCCCTTCCGTAAGTCCGACCTTCTGCACTCCGGGATCTGTCACTAAGAGCACGCGGTTCACCCCTAGGTTCTTGATCTGTTCCCCTGCCTGCTTGATGACCCCTATGCCATGGACGACTACGGTTGGCATTTCAAAGCTTTTTAATCTCCCCATGCGCTCAAATCTCATATTCATTATTCATATCCCCTTTTGGTGTTTTTTGAATATTAATTTAATTGCTTGCAGAACTATGAATATCTCGGATTAACTTTTCAACCGTTTCGATATCCACGTCTTTCCCGCTGATTCGGGAAACTTCCTTTCCTCCCTGAAACAGAAGGAAAGTAGGGAGGCCGATCACCTTTAGATCAATGCAAAGCCGGCGATTTTCTGCACTGTTGAGTTTAACGATTTTCACTTCTTCTGTATATTTTTCAGATAACTCTTCAACTGCGGGCAAAAGGGCAATGCAAGGCTCGCAAGAAGGCCCCCAAATATCCACAACAACGGGTTTACTCGATTCTAGTACTTCCGTTTTGAAATTCTCTTTGTTTACAGCTTGCATATTTGCTTCACTCCTCGATTTTTTTCAAGTAAATAGGACATTCCATCGGACAGCTTTGTCATTTTACCCAGGAACAGGCTTCCCTTCGCTACAAACATGGCTGTTTCAATTTCTCCACTCATCAACATCTCTCTGGCGTGACCCATAAAAGGAATCGCGGCTGCGATATGTCCTTGGGTAGGGGAGAAGCCTGGCATTCCATACCGGATTTCGTAACTAGCAATCTCTGCTTTATCCATTTCCCCGCGGATGACAGCCATGCTCGCTAACGTACGGTAATTCGTTTTGGGTACATTTCCATTTCCATTCGGTTCCGTCACTTCCGGATTATGCATTTCTACTGCGAATTTATCGACATCTAGTATTTTTTTGCCGATCCTTTCTAGCGGATCCACAACAAGAGATTGATAGATCGCCTGGGCGGAGGAACCCGATGCGATACTATGTTTACCGACCGCATCCAATCGAACCACAGGGCTTTTCCCGTCATCTTTACCTACAAGGATGGCAATCGCTCCCATTTGGTCTTCCATGATCGGCATCTTGTTTTTCACATGGCCCGCATATTTCATTCCTAGCTTTGCCAAACAGCCTCCCCCGATTACGAGCACTTCCTCATAGAGCCCGGCTTGAACCATGCTTGCTGCTACGACTATGGCATGTGCAGGAGCACAACAGAAAGACTTGATATCCGAACCGCTAGCCTTGGCACAACCAGCCAATTCAGCAATCGATTTGGCCATATTCCCTCCGCCGCGCTGGTATCGATCTCCCACCGCTTCCTCATCGCAACCGATTACATAATCGATTTCACCCGGCTTTACATCAAAGGAGCGAAGCACATGACGCATGGCCACAACACCAGATGCTTTATTGCAAAGGTTTTCAAGAATGATGTGTCCAGCTAGATTCTCATCCTCCTCATGCCCCGTTATCACGCAACCTATTAATTGCGTCTTGTTAAAATAAAGGGGGATGGAATGCTGGCCGTTCTGAATTCGATCTTCTATTACTTCTAGACTAACCCCTTGTCCCAATCTCACCAAATCACTGGATTCAATAAGGAGATGCTGTTCGAGTTTAAATCTGATTTCTGAGACAAATCCTTCTTCTAGCAATACGAGGTTATATTCGTCCGATATTTTCAGCCAGCCGTAAAATTCATCTTCTGGCATAATTTCTCCGCTGCTGCTAAAACGCTTAGGATCCGATACTTTAGAGTGGTGCCATGGACCTTCCAGGTTCCTTAATTCATCTGGCTTCATATTTCCGATAAACACTTGATTCGGCGGATAGGCAACCGCCTCCTCGTAGCTTCGCAGGTGAGCATGGATCTGCTCGAGCAATTGCGGATTCTTCTCCAATTCCCTCATCGGCTTCGAACCATGCCGGACGAGACTAGGAGTATGGGTTAAAACAAAGGATGCCCCCTTAATGACTGGTGTGTTCATCTCAACCTCCTGAATGTGTTGGTATTCTAAGCAGGGATTTCCTGAGAGCTTTGCTTTAATTTCTCTTCCAATTCTTCCACATAATGCTGAGCGCTTAATGCTGCTATACTCCCATCGCCTGTTGCCGTTACCACTTGGCGCAGTGTTTTCTCCCTAACATCTCCCGCAGCAAAGATTCCCACTTTGCTTGTCAGCATGTGTTCATCTGTCGGAATGTAGCCCGCTGCATTGGTGATGCCGAGGGACTTGACGCAATCGGTGATCGGATCCATCCCCACGTAAATGAAGACACCATGGCAGGGATACTCTGATGCTTCCCCGGTTAAGACATTTTTGATCTGCACCCCGCTCACTAAGCCGTCCCCCCGAATTTCCTCCACCACATGATTCCAGATGATTTCAATTTTTGGATGCTCAAACGCACGGTCCTGGATGATTTTCTGGGCCCGGAATTCAGCTCGGCGGTGAATGATGGTTACCTTTGTCGCAAAGCGAGTCAGGAATAAGGCTTCTTCCACTGCAGAGTCTCCTCCTCCTACAACGACCAGCTCTAAATCTTGGAAAAAGGCCCCATCACATACAGCACAATAAGATACGCCCCTGCCGGCAAACTCCAACTCCCCCGGTACGCCCAGTTTACGGGCGACAGCTCCGGTGGTCACGATCACGGACTTGGCCTTGATCTCTTGATCCTGAAGCACTACCGTTTTATAGGGATAGCCGTCCCGAATATCAAGGATTTCTCCCCGCAAGTGTTCCGCGTTGAATTTGACAGCATGGTCGTACATCTGCTTGGATAGTTCCGGACCTAAGATGGAAGAAAAACCGGGATAATTCTCAATCTCTTCGGTATTTACCATTTGTCCGCCAGGAGTTCCCTTTTCGATCATCAGCGTGCTCATGTTGGCCCGTGCGGTGTAAACGGCCGCTGTCATTCCTGCAGGTCCAGCCCCGGCAATGATGACATCATAAATTTTTTCATCGCTCATGTTATTTCCCCCCTTATTTAGTGGAAGAAAGGAGGTGGGCTCCCCCCTTCCTCACCAGGTCTCTTCTATAGAAACTTCGTCCTCGCCGATCTCATGGCTTCGCTTATGGCTTCTTTATCCAAGGACAGCTCCATCAATCCAATTTCATTTTCATAGACCGCTGGATCAATTTGCGCTTTCAATTCATCTTCCAATATATGATAGACTTGCAATCCTAGAGCGACACCTGCCAATGGGCCGGCGTAAGTGGGATCGCCAACAGTGACGGTTTCGGCATAAATGTCCGCGCTATCTGCATCAGGTGATCCAAGTATTACCAAAACATTCTCTTTTCCATGGTCTTCAACTGCTTTCAATAAAGAACCTTGAACCTCAAGGTCCATCGCACCAGCGGCCGTTCAAACGAAGCACTGGGTATCCATGAAAATCGTTTCGCCTCCGGCAGTCGCAACGCAGGCTGCGATGGAAGGAGCCGGAACCCCATCCCTTTCCCCTACAATAATGACTTTCTTTCCTTTAATAATCATCTTCTATTCCCCCTTCTATTGATTAGATCTTGACTTCAAAAATGGTAGGTTCCTCAATTTCGGAAGCTAAAGCCTCTAACGCCACCCCTACGCGGTGCTTACGCAGCTTCCACTGGTCCTCAATCGAGAGATTCGGGTTACCCAATGGATAAGGGATCGAGACCGTTGGAACGATTCGGTTAGCACCAACGGTTTTCGCTATAGAAACCAAATTCGCCATTTGCACTATCGCAATTCCTGCCCGTTCGATTTCTTTTACGATCGTTGCCCCGCAACGAGTACATGTCCCTCAGGTGGAGGTAAGGATTACGGCAGAAACATTCGCATCCAAAAGCTGTTGAGCAATTTCCTGTCCCATTCGAGTTGCATCCGCTTGGGTTGTCCCCGTACCCACCGTCGTGTAAACATAAGGGTGCAGCTTGCCAAAAATACGCTCCTTTTCATATTCCCGAACAGCGTCCAATGGAACAATAATATTGGGATTATCGTTGGCAAAGGAGGGGTCAAACCCAGCATGAATCGTCTGCCACACTCCCCCTTCTAAGCGTTCTAAAGATGAAATGTCGTATTTTCCCCACTTAGTAGCCGATGCGGACTGAATCCGGTCCGGATTGCCTACTGGCACGATTCCACCGGAATTGACTAGAGCAATCGTGGCCTTCTGCAAATCGATGGCTGGCGCGATGGGAACTCGATCCACCTTAGGCATCGGCATCTCAGTCTCAAAAGGTTCGTTGTTTAATTTATTCAAAAGCATGTCAACGGCCCGATCCGCTGCAGGAACAGCAGGATTCTTGAACGACTCCACCCGGATGCCTTTCGGAAAGTAACCTTCTTGCTTTGCCGGAAGAAGCTCCGCCCCTGTCGCCAATTTCTTAATAAACTGAGCCATGGGAGGAACATCCTTGCGCATAGCGCCCGCACTGTCTCCGCCTAAGAAAATGTAAATATCCTTGTGAAACATCTCGACGGCCGGGTTTTCCACATACATGCTGCTTACCGCAGATACGCCGAATCTTTCTTGAACCGCCTTGCAAATCTCCCCGCATGCAAAACCATATCGGCCAGCCATAAAGGCAGGACCTGCGACAAAAATATCAAATTCGATGTCCTGCAAGTATCCGAGAATGATTTCGATGGCGGTATGCTTGTGGGACCCGAAAAAATTGTCTCCACAGATAATCGTGTGGGTCACTTCCACTTCGGGAGCGACTAAGCTTTTCAGAAGCATCCCCGGACCGACAACGCCCTCGCGGATGACTGGTTCAAAATCGGCCTTATCCTCGCCCCCGATCTGCCCGAAAAACTGGTTAATATAATGAACGGCTTTTTTCACTTTCATCACCTCCTAGTACTCCACAACGGTTTTATAATAGTTACCCGTGTTATCATCTGAACAAAACATTCCGTTGTTTTCCATCTCAATGGATCCGTCCTCTTTAACCGATCCTTCCCAGCCACCCGAATTTCCATCGCGGGCAAGGGCCGCCAACTCTCCAATCACTTTTTCCATAGGGGGAAGCCGGATGAATTCGGATACGTTTCCGGTTGTGACAATCGCATCTGCTTTATCCGAAAGATCCACCAACGACTGGGATCTTCCGTCTCGCCCTGTGCACTCATTCGTAATTCCTACTACTTTAATTCCTGCATCAGTGAGTTCATTCACCACAGCAATAAAATCGGCATCAGGGTTTCCATACCCTTCTTCGCAAACGATGGCCCCCTGCGCACCGACGTTTGTGGCTAACTGGCGGACGAACAAGGCTGATCTTGTTTTTTCTTGTAGTTGTACATTCAGATTTGATACGATTACACCCAAAAAGTTCAGCGTCTTTCCGTGTTCCTGAAATAAGCGCTTAATGGTCGGATTATTTACATGCTGATACGTCGAAATTTTCGAAGAGCATGGCATAAAGCTACCTGATATCACCGCCCCATCTAACAGCTCATTCGGATGCATCAACGTAGGGACCATCCGGTTCGCATCCCAGCCGTAAACCAAGGCATTATATCCATCTTCAAGCATCTGGGATTGCAGCTGGATCACATACACCACACCCGGGAGCTGCTGAACTTCAGTTGCTCTCTCCCCAAGCGGGGGCAAATCAAATACTTCCAAATCTTCCGGTTCAAGATCTCTTACACAATTTCCGATATATTCCGCTAAGCGCATACCCGCCCAACGCAACGCTTTGTTTTTCTTTTGCTGCTCGAACCGTTCGAATTCCTCATCCGTATCAGCCACCAAACAAATATTGAAGTACTGGGAAAAAGCTGTCCGCTCTGCGCCCGGCCCGCTCATGTCAATTAGTCCGTCTTGAAATCCTCCCCAGTGCTTTCCCACCGCTAAAATACAACTTCCTTTCAAAGCATGCGTTCTTCCTCTACCAGCAGGAATCAGCTTATGTAAGACTCCCGGAAACATCACTCCGCCGGAAACCTTACAGCGAGGCTCGATTGCTTCTTTTACCGGTGTAATCCGTACCGGATCGCCGGGTTTAGCCAAAATGATGTCGGCTTCCGTTATATGGTCGTCCTCTAAGACGACCTGAAGGGCTTCCTCCTTGCTGATCGTTAAAACTCCATCCTTATATGAGGTGACTTCCCCAAAAACAACATCCCTAACAAAGAAATTTCCGATCTCAAGTTTCATATCGACATCCCCTATGGTAATTATATTTAGTACGTTAAAAATTTTTTTAATATTTATAGTGAAAAAAAAGCCATTACTAGAACTTCGCTTTCTGCAATAACAATTTGATGCCGCCAAGGGTGTATAAATAACGATTGTCGATTAATTTTTTCAGCTTAGAAGCACTTGGACCAAACACTTTTCTATGCCCAACTATACCAATGGCTTCACCTTTTCCTAGAGAGGCCACTGTCCCCTTCAATTCCGGAAGAAAGGCTTCTAATTCCCGCCCATTTACTAAAGACTTGATATTAGCTGCACAATTTATGCCCTGTTGGATGGCAATTTGTGCCGTTGGCGGATAGGGCCGGCCACTCTCGGGATCGAATACGACGGATGCATCCCCTATCACGAATACGTTTTGAAAGTCAGGTGAGCGGAGATAGGCATCGACCTTCACTCTTCCGCGGACCCCTTGAAATCCTGACTTTTCCAAAATGAAGTTGCCTCGAATTCCTCCCGTCCAAACTACCGTAGAAGAGTTGATTATTTCTCCGGTTGCCAGCACAACACCCTCCGGGCTGCATTCCTGAATGGGGGTATTGATCCTAAAGTTCACCCCTTTTTCAGATAAAACCTTCATGGCGTACTGGGCAAGCTCCGAATCGAATCCCGGCAGTACCGTGGGGGCGGCTTCGATATTATAAATCATGACCTGCGAAGGTTCGACGTCGAATTCCTGGCACAACAGAGGAATGCGGTCCGCTAATTCTCCCACAAATTCAATGCCAGTGAAACCGGCTCCACCAACGACAAAGGTTAGGTAATCCGTTCGATGGGGTTCATTGCGAAATTTTGAAAACATATATTCGATATGCTCTCGAATCATCCTTACGCTATTAATGCTTCGAATCGTAAAGGCATGCTCCTTTAATCCTTCAATCCCGAAAGTCTCCGGTTCACTGCCTAAGGCAACGACTAAATAGTCATATTCCAGTTTCTCTCCATCCGCCAAAAGGACAACGCTTTCATTCGGATGAATATCTACAACAACTCCTTTTACGAAACGTGTTCTGTGTGTTCTTAATACGGATCTAATTTCGATTCGACAGCGGTCGTGGTGCAAGGTTCCTGCTGCAGGCTCATGAAGCCAAGTCGTAAGATAGTGGTAATCATGTTTGTTGACCAGCGTAATGTCAGCTTCATGACTTCCTAAGCTTTGCTGTAATCGTACGGCTGTCATAATCCCTCCGTAACCTGCACCGACAATGACTATTTTCTTCATCCTCTCACCACCTTTAACCGATCTGTTAAAAGCTCAATCGATGACTCCAGCATCCTCCGTTTTTGATGTTTTTATAAAATTTCTAATTTGCTGTTACTTTTGTCCTGATTATACAACCAAATTATATTCTTGTAAATATATTTTAAACGTTCAGAAAAAATTTAATTAAAATAGAAGATACTCTCATCGATAAAGTTCTTCCACCCCAAAATACACCGGATCATAAGCGATTACCATAGATGAATAAATTTGACAAACCCCAGATGTTTGTTATATTTATTTTATTAATAAGAAAATGAATTGATTTAATAAAAGGTCGTGATATGCTATGGGGTCCTCTCATCAGTATGAGGAAATCTTGAAAGAAGCCGAGAATCTAGTGGTTGATGCCATTTCCGAGACGATGGATTTATATGGAGTAACCCCCTCGGTCGGAAGATTGTACGGCATATTATACTTTAAGCAAGAACCGCTGACTCTCGATGAAATGAGCCAAGAACTAGGCATGAGCAAGCCTAGCATGAGTACGGGTATACGTGCTTTGCAGCAGATTCATTATGTTCATAAGGTTTGGCAAAAAGGCGTTAGAAAAGACTTATACTTAGCAGAAAAAGACTTTTTTAAAACGTTCACCTCCTTTTTCGGCAACATGTGGAGCAGAGAAATTGCCGTGAACATGGAAGCCACGGAAAGAGCCACGGAAATCCTGACGGAGCTGGTTCAAGATCCGAATGTACCTGTATGGATTCATGAAAAGGCGAAAGCCGATCTCGAACAGATGAACCAATCCCGACAATATTATGAATGGCTGAAGAAGGTCGTCCAGCTATTTGAAAGCAAAGAAATCAATAAACTCGTGGAAGAGTATATGAACGGCCAATCAGAAGAATAACCTGACGAATGCCCAGAACTAATTGAAATCCAGTACTGGGTTTTTTGTTTCATTTACTTATGCTTTTTGTCCAAAAGCCGCCTACGAAGTTAGACGGTTCATACGAAACCATAAAAGCTTTCGGATCAATTTGCTGAATAAGTTGCTTCAAGTGCAAATACTGTTTTCTTCGGGCTAAGACAATATAAACCATTCTAGTCCCCTGTGCCCCCTGACCCGTCCAAGTGGTCACTCCATACCCTTTTGTCCTTAGTTCATGGGACATTTCCCCTTGCTCTGAAATGACTTGCAGGGCAATATAGCCTAAAGCTATTTTCTGTTCAATGTATATACCCAATAAAATACCAATCCCATAAGATCCGCAGTAAATAATGATGCCTATCGTCGAATCCATATACTTCAATACGATCGCAAGGCCTGTGATATAGACAAATATTTCTATCGTGCTGATGAATGCGGCTAAATATTTCATCCCTTTGATCATAAACACACTGCGAATCGAGTAAAGGGCTACATAAAGAACTTGAATTAACCCCATCATGGCATAAGTCATACTGGCTCTCACCTCACCCTAAGATAGGCGAGCCATCCAACTCAACCTCATCAGGATGGCTCGCGCTAACCGCTACACGGTTATTGGCTCAAGGTCAAAGCAGCGTCGGTATACCCACTCATAACCCTTTACATTGATATCGCGCGGATTGCCGATCGTTTGCGGATCGTTAAATGCTTCTTCCGCTAAGCGCGGGATCATTTCTGCCGGTACGCCCTGCTGCTCGAGTGTGGGGATCTGCACATCTTTCACTAGGCGGTATACCTCTCGGACTGCCGCTTTTGCCGCTTCTTCCTGTGTCATGCCATGGATGTTCACCCCTAAGGCTTGAGCGATGCGCGCAAACTTTTCCGGCTCCCCCATCCAGTTATATTCCATGACAGGGCCAAGCATCGCCGCTACACATGGGCCATGGGCAACGGGGATGATGCCTCCCAATGTCTGCGCCATCGCATGGGCCGCCCCCGCCGATTCGCTTCCATAGGACAATCCAGCCAGCATCGCCGCTTTGGCCATGCCATAACGGGCCTCAATATCTTGGCCATTGGAAACGGCCCGGCGAAGATACTTGGCTACATATTCCATGGCAAGCAAGGCTACCGCATCGGTCATCGGCTGCGCATAATGGCAGGTATAGCACTCAATCGCATGGGAGAGAGCATCTATTCCCGTTCCGGCGGTAATATGGGCTGGCATGGACACATGAAGCTCCGGATCGATAATGGTCAAGTGCGCTGCAATCAACGGACCCCCGGTATTAAATTTAAACTCCCGTGCCGGATCGGTGATCACCGCCCACTGCGTCACTTCACTTCCCGTTCCTGCCGTCGTGGGAATCGTCGTTAATGGAGGGATGCGCTTGGCCAACGGCTTTTTCCCTGGAGCGGCCTCATAGTTTAAGACTGGCTCACCGTGGACGACCTCTACTCCAATGGCTTTGGCCGTATCCATCGAACTTCCTCCGCCTACCGCTACCAAGCCATCGCACCCCTGTTCCACATACATTGCCGTTCCCTTTGCTACCGTATAAATGGATGGATTCGGCTCGACTTGGTCATACACAATCACATCAATATCGCTTTCTTTTAAACTTTTGACCACCCCTTCCGTAAGTCCGACCTTCTGCACTCCGGGATCTGTCACTAAGAGCACGCGGTTCACCCCTAGGTTCTTGATCTGTTCCCCTGCCTGCTTGATGACCCCTATGCCATGGACGACTACGGTTGGCATTTCAAAGCTTTTTAATCTCCCCATGCGCTCAAATCTCATATTCATTATTTATTCTCCTCCCTGTTCGATGATTAACCGAACCACTTCATAGGTTCTGGTTTAATATTCGTATAGACATGCTTAATCTCTGTATATTCTTCCAGCCCGACATGACTTAGCTCCCGGCCGATCCCCGATTGCTTATACCCGCCCCATGGAGCTTGCGGGAAGTAGGGATGATAATCGTTAATCCATACCGTACCCATCCGCATCGCTTTCATGACACGCTCTGCCCTGTTCATATCTTGGGTCCATACCGCGCCTGCCAAGCCGAACCGGCTGTCATTGGCTAAACGGATCGCTTCTTCTTCATTCTTAAAAGTCTCCACCGTAATAACCGGGCCAAAGGATTCCTCCTGCACAATGTGCATTTTTGTATGGCATCCAATAAAGATAGTAGGCTCTATAAAAAAGCCTTTTTGCAGTTCCGGCTGACTGGCTCGCCTTCCTCCCAAAACCAGCTCAGCTCCCTCCTGTAACCCAATTTGAATATACTTTTCAATTCCTGCCAACTGCTCAGCGGAAATCACCGGCCCCATTTGGGTACGTTCATCAAAACCGCTTCCCATCCGAATCTTCTTCGCTTGTTCCACCATCGCAGAGACAAACCGATCATGGATGGATTCCTCCACAAGCAGGCGAGCCCCAGCAGAGCAAACCTGACCCGCATGGAAGAATACGGCATTGATCGCATAATCGACAGCGGTTTCAAAATCGGCATCCGCAAACACCACGTTCGGGTTTTTTCCACCCAATTCAAGCGAGATCTTTTTGAAATTGGCTGCGGCAGCTTGCATGATCTGACGGCCCGCAACCCCTCCTCCGGTAAAGGAAATAAGATCCACCAATGGATTTTCAGCCAATTCCGCGCCTACTGTCGATCCGGGACCCAACACCACATTAACCACTCCGGGAGGCAATCCTACTTCTTCAAAGATTTCTGCCATCTTAATGGTCGTTAACGGAGTAATTTCCGCAGGTTTCAAGACTACCGTATTCCCAGCCGCTAAGGCCGGAGCTAGCTTCCAGGATGCTTGAAGCAGGGGATAATTCCACGGGGCGATCAGCCCGCACACACCCACCGGCTCACGAACGGTGCGGCTGACGGAATTCGGGTTCGGGGATTCAATCATCTCTCCCCCGTTCTTATCCGCCAGTCCGGCATAATATTGAAATACACCCGCAATCCCATCCATATCGGCGAGGCTTTCAGTGAGCGTTTTCCCTGTATTCAAGGTTTCCAGCTCAGCCAGCTCGGTTTTATATTTTCGAATCTTCTCAGCTACTTGAAGAAGAAGCGATCCCCTTTCGTACGCCGTGGTGTTTCTCCATTCGCCAAGATCAAAAGCTTGCCTTGCGGCTTGAATCGCATCACTCGCATCTCGGCGGTCGCCTCGCGTAACCGTGGCGATCACTTCTTGGTTGTAGGGATTAATCACCTCTTTGGTTTGTCCGGTGTGGGATGGCACCCATTTCCCATTAATGTACATGTTTTTCAAGAAAGTCCCTCCTTCATTTCGTTAAATATTTTTTAAACGTTCTTAACAATTTAAATTATAACACCGCAACTTTTAGCGGTCAATACTAAAAAGTCTGAATTTTATAAATTGACAAGACCGTCCTTTCTGTTTATATTTAATCCATACGAAATATTTTGAAATTATTTAACGTATGGAAGGAGATGACGGATTCAAATCCATCAGTTTATGGTGACCACTTCGAAAATGATGTACGACCATCAGAACTTGTTGGAGCAGGGCGAAGGACTAGTTGTGGACTCTATTTCAGAAACCATGGATCTCTATGGTGTTACTCCATCCGTTGGAAGGCTATTCGCCATTCTGTATTTCAGCGATGGACCGCTTAGCTTAGATGAGATGAGCGAAAAAACTGGCATGAGTAAACCATCGATGTCCACTGGTATCCATTCCTTGCTGGAGATTTCCATGGTACAGAAAGTTTGGATGAAGGGAGTGAGAAAGGATCAGTACGTAGCCGAAAAAGACTTTTTCAAATCGTTTATCCACTTCTTCTGTAAAAAGTGGGAACGGGAAATCTTATTAAACGTAAAATCGATTGAAAGCGCTACAGAAATTTTTAACCAATTGCTCGAAGACAAGAGTACACCCAAGCCTATTCGGCATAAAGCGGAAAAGAATCTCCGCCAGCTAGAAGAATCGCGGAAATATTATGATTGGTTGGTCAAGCTCGTTGAGTCCTTCCGCAGCAAGGACATTTTTACCATTATAAAATAAAAAAAAGGTGCCCGCAGGCACCAAGTCGAAACATTAGGGGAACATGACAAAATAGAAAGCTAGCCCAGCCCTACTTGTCATATTCTCCCTACTCATTGGCATCTGCCAATAGATAATTCTAGTTTAACATAATGGGATGATACCATAAATGCTTATTTAAAAGATAAGAATTCTAGCGTTCTTATTCCTCATAATAAAGGAGCAATGTGGGAATGAATTTAAAAAATAATATCGAGAAAGTTTCCTATGTTACTAGAGAAGAAGCTGCCACCCTAGAAGGTGAGATTGCCTCTCCACCTCTCAGAGGCGGATTCTGGACTCCATGGCGAACGTGCTTGACCGGTTTTAGCTTGGCTTCTGTCATAGCATTGGCATATTCGACCGTTACGGATAAGGAAATTTATTGGCCTGGCTTATTTATGATGTTAGGGTTTTATGCCCTATTCTATTATGTAGGAGCTAAATCTACCGAGAAAAAACGGGATGATGACATGCTGGTTGCCGGCCGTTCCATGCCACTATGGATTGCTATGTTTACCATGACGGCGACATGGGTAGGCGGCGGGTATATTACTGGAACATCTGAAAACGTATACAATGCTGGCATGGTCTGGACACAGGCTCCTTGGGCCTTCTCCATCAGCCTCATTCTCGGAGGAATCTTTTACGCACGGAAAATGCGCAGGTACGAATTTATGACCATGCTGGATCCTCTCGAATCCCGTTTTGGCAAGAAAATGGGGGGCCTGCTTTATTTTCCGGCGCTTTTAGGGGAAGTTTTCTGCATTGCCGCCTACCTTACGGCACTTGGGATGACCTTCGGCGTCATTCTTGGCCTGGACTTTAAGGTTTCGATCATTTTCTCTGCCTTTATCGCAATTGCCTACACAGTCATTGGGGGCTTATGGGCCATTGCCCACACGGATGTTTTGCAACTGTGCATCATGTTTCTTGGCTTGATTTTTGTTCTCCCTTTTGCTTTTTCCAATGTCGGAGGCTTTGAAATGGCCTTTGCGAAATATGCGGAAGGGATGGGAGATTCACTCAGTCTCTTTCCTCCCCTTATGGGCTGGACAGATCCGAATTGGGGGAATTACTACTGGCAATGGTGGGACTTCGCTCTTCTTCTCATGCTAGGCGGAATTCCATGGCAAATCTATTTCCAGCGAGTCCTTGCCGCGAAGAATGAAAATGTGGCCATGTGGCTTTCCATCAGCGCGGGGTTAGTCTGCATGCTTGCAGCCATCCCCCCCGCCCTTATCGGGATCGCGGGATACAATGCAGACTGGGCAAGCTTGGGAACCGCTGCACCAGACAATCCTTCGATGATTCTATCTTATGTTTTTAAGTATATGGCTCCCGGTCTCGTCGGTTCCCTAGCTTTAGGGGGGTTAGCTGCTGCAGTTATTGGATCGGTGGCGGCATCCATGCTGTCGGCTTCCTCCATGGCGGCATGGAATGTTTACCGTCCAATGGTTAAACCTAATGCGAGCAAAGTCCAACTGGACAAGATGATTAAGCGATGCATCATTATTGTTGGTGTGGGATCCACTATTATTGCCTTATCGGCCAAAAGTGTATATGCTCTTTGGTACTTATCAAGCGACCTAGTTTACTGCATCCTTTTCCCGCAGCTCACTCTAGCTTTATTTAATAAAGGAGTAAACACATACGGCTCTGCTGCCGGATTCATTGTGGCATTAGTTCTTCGAGTTGGAGGAGGTGAACCGCTGCTGGGTTTGCCACCCTTGCTTCCTTATCCGATGATCGAAGATGGCGTTGTATTATTCCCATTCAGAACCTTTGCCATGCTAAGCAGTTTAATCACCATTATCGTGGTTTCTTATTTCACTCGGCGCAAGTGTCCACCGATGCCTTTGCGGAACTTGGAAACGGGTAAACAGTGAGACCAACGCACAATTTTTCTATGTAAGTCCTCATGAGATAAAACTACAACAGCTCAAGCAAGAAAGAGGGAGTTCAACACGCTTTCTCTTTGTTGCAAGCAAATTCAAGCCGGTACTATTTCTAGCACCGGCTTTTTATTTTTAAGATATTTAATTAAGCAGCTTGCTTATACTTATCAAACTGCAATTGGGTGTTTTCAGATGGCTTAGGAGTCAAAAGACTCACTACAACAATGACCAAAAAGCTGGCTAGGAATCCGGGTACTATTTCATATAGGGATTCTTTCAGAAACGGAAATCGAGTCCAATGTATGACTGTACTTGCCCCTGCAACCATTCCTGCCATAGCTCCCCACTTGGTCATTCGTTTCCAATAAAGACTGAGCAGAATGACCGGGCCGAAGGATGCTCCGAAACCAGCCCAGGCATAGCCGACCAAGGATAAAATGGTTTCATTTTTATTGTAGGCAAGGAACAAAGTAATAATGGATACAAGGAGAACAGAAAGTCTTCCAACCAAAACAAGTTCCCTATCCGTTGCTGAACGGCGGAGGAAGGTCTTATACATATCTTCTGTCAAAGAACTGGCTGTAACAAGAAGCTGTGAGGAAATGGTACTCATTATTGCCGCTAAAATCGCCGATAACAGGAACCCGGTTATAATCGGGTGGAACAAGATTTCACCTAATTCAACAAAAATAGTTTCCGGATCAGCCAAATTCATTCCTTGTTTAAAGTAAAATGCAATTCCTACAAAACCGGTAAACATGGCGCCAATATACAGAGTTCGATAATTTTATACAGTCATTATATTCTTACTGTGTATATTTGTACAGTTGTTTTTTGAAAAAAGATATATTTTTTAAAAATAATCATAAGTGTTAAGTTTTTATCTATTTCTGTCTATTCCTATTCATATTGAACGTTATTGTTCAAATTAATTTCGTGATGATACTTCAATCTCCCAGTTTACAGGTTCAATTCTCTCACCATACGTACTCCCTTTAAAATCCACCATGCTAAAAAATTAGCCGATAATCAGTTCATACCGGCTAATTTGTTTTTATCCTATTTCTCCTCTTACATACTTAACGTTAAATAAAAATAGTCTCATTAACATATATATTGATGGCACTAAAAGGAACAGGCCCCCAATAAATGCCCAAATCAATGCCTTTCCCATGACATCATTCGTAACTCCGGACTGGATAGTAATATATGGATAAAGGAGATAAGGCATATGGGAAGAGCCATATCCCCAAAAAGCGGTGCCAAACTGCAGCATCACGGCAATAAAGGCGAAGCCGTAAAATTTTCGCTGGACGATCAAGGCTAAAGCGATGAGGAAAAATCCTAATGATAAGACATACAGCCAACTATAATCCATCATGGCATTAAAATGAGTCAAATTATGTTTTCGGAGCGACACAAAGACTAGAAAGCTTGCGAATATGGTAGGAAGGCTCCAAAATAATGCCCACCCGCGAAGCACTTTTTCCGCGCTGGAATCTTCTGCTAGGCCGGCATAATAAGTAAGAAAACACGAACTGATAAATAAAACACTGACAAGAGCAAGCAATACGACTGACCAGGAATAGGGGCTTAATAGCAGCTTATCCATTAACAGAACAACGCTTTCCCCCTCCTCAACGATGAATCCGCCCTCCGAAATCGTAAGAAGTGTCGCAAGGGAGGCCGGTATGAGAAGCCCCGTCATTCCATACAAGAAATGATAAATCGGTGCCGTTTTGCTGCCATAGTGATGAAAAGCGTAGAAAGATCCTCGTATCGCGATCAATATGACGGCAATACTGGCTGGCACCAACAGAGTTGTCCCATAATAATAAGCCGTATCGGGAAAGAACCCAACCATTCCCACGATGAAAAAAATAAGAAATACATTCGTCACTTCCCAGACAGGTGAAAGATAACGGTCAATTACTGCATTAACAAGCTCTCCTTTTCCCGTTAATTTTCCGTAGTAAGAGAAAAATCCAGCACCGAAGTCGATGGACGCAACGATGATATAACCGTACAAAAAGATCCATAGGACCGTAATACCGATGAGCTCAATGGACAAATGACTTCCTCCTTACATCGAGATCTTTCTTTTTTGCATTTCTGACTCCGGTGAATTTCTCCGGAACATTCGAATTAGTACAAAAGTGCATAATACACCCAATAACACATACAGAGCTGTAAATAGTATGAGCATTTCCCCGACATCCCCTGAGGTCGTAACTCCCTCCACCGTTCGCATATAACCGCGAAGAATCCAAGGCTGCCTTCCTATTTCAGTGAAAATCCAGCCGCATTCAATGGCAACCATGGAAAGAGGCCCACCCAAAACAACAGATCGGAGCAGCCATTTGTTCCATTCATTGCCCTTATTCCGTACCCAGGCAAAGATATATAAAAGAGGGACAATCGTTAAATACATGCCAATCGTAACCATCACGTCAAAGAAATAATGGGTGATGAGCGGAGGCCAAAGATCCTTCGGAACATCGTTTAATCCCTTAACCTCCGCATCGAAACGGCTATGGGCCAGAAAGCTGAGTCCGCTTGGGATAACAATCGCACCTTTTACTTCTTGTGTCTGGGGATCCAATACACCGCCAAGCAGCAAATCCGCGTTCTTTTTCGTTTCAAAGTGCCATTCGGCTGCTGCTAATTTTTCCGGCTGATGATGGGCCAGAAATTTTCCTGATAGATCCCCAATGATTCCGGTAGCCAAGGCAAAGACAAGACTGCAAGCCATGGTTAAGCGCAACGCTTTCCGATAGTAAGCACTCTGGTTGCCACGCAGGATGAACCAAGCCGCGCATGCTGCTAATATAAAGGCGGAGGTCAGATAGGCAGAGGACAACACATGTGCAACCTTGCTTGGAGTTGCCGGGTTGAACATTGCCTGTATCGGATCAATCTCGATAATTCTGCCCTGATCGATCTTAAAGCCCTGTGGCGTATTCATAAATGCATTTACAGTTGTAATAAAAAAGGCGGATGCGGATGACCCGATCACAACCGGGATCCCCATAAGCCAGTGATGCAATGGATTGGAAAATCGATCCCAAGTATAAAGATAAATGCCTAAAAAGATCGCTTCAAAGAAAAAGGCAAAAGTCTCCATTAACAGTGGCAGGGCAATGACCTGTCCCGCCAACTGCATGAAATTAGGCCAGAGAAGCGACAATTGAAGCCCGATGGCTGTACCCGTCACAACCCCTACAGCTACGGTAACCGTAAATGCGCGCGACCAGCGTCTGGCAAGAAGAATATAGTGGGGATCCTTCTTGCGGATCCCCATCCATTCTGCAATAAGAATCATAACGGGGATACCTACCCCTACGGTCGCAAAAATGATATGAAATCCAAGTGTTAATTCGGTCAATATCCGACTTTGATTCAAGGTTGTAAGTTCCATTGTTTCTCTCCTATCCACTATCATCCTGCTTGATGCAGATTTCTTTTTTGTATGGATTAACTCAAAAGGGCAAAAAGCTTCTTCCGCTTCTTCTGCAGAATCCGATTTCCCACCTCGTACGCACTCGAGAAGGATAGTTCTGATAATTGCCCTTCCCCTTCACACCAGTCTCCCGCAAAAAAGAGATTTTCAAAGTCGGGAATGGATGTAGGCATAGCTTTTTGATCCATGGTCCACTTAATTTCCTGCGCCGTTGCCCTTTGCGAAATTCGCGGTACAACCAGTGCTTCTCTCCACCCGGAAAAGTGCTTGTCATAAAGCTCCTCTATTTTTTGTTTGCATAGATCCAGCACTTCCTTATTGCCTAGATCACTCGGCTTTAAATAAGCAATAGCTTGAAGGAGTT
Source organism: Ammoniphilus soli (assembly GCF_040813775.1). Taxonomy (NCBI): domain Bacteria; kingdom Bacillati; phylum Bacillota; class Bacilli; order Caryophanales; family Paenibacillaceae; genus Ammoniphilus; species Ammoniphilus soli. The sequence goes on along the minus strand of NZ_JBEGDL010000002.1, from coordinate 222,269 downwards.
GGCCTCCTTCCGGAATGCATGATTCGTCATAATAGGAAATGTCGGTAATGAAAATGTTATTTCGTTTATCATAGATGTAGGTATAAGGCATATCCAACCGAGTTTTTAGACCAATATCATAGACAAAGACTGTTGCTGGATTAAAATTTGAATAATACTTGAACAGGTGAGAGGCACCCGTTTCTTGAGAGATTTTTACCAATTCCTTTGGAGGGATGCAAAAAACAAATTCATCCCCTAATATGGCTTGATCCCCCATATGAACCGATCGGACTCTATTTTCCTCTATTGTTACGGACTCTACTTTACTCTTCGTCAGGATCCTTCCATCATTCTCCAGGATAACCCGCACAAACTCATCAATTAATGCTTGCCACCCTCCTCCGATATACGTGACCGGTTTTTGAGATTGGAATAATTTCTGATAATAGGCAAAGAACACATCCGATGGAATTTTTTCAGGTTCTTTGGTAAAAAAGTTAGACGAAGCAAGAGTGAGCATCATTTCCTTTACTTCATCAGCTATTCCTGCTTGCTCCATCCACTTCTGAATCGACACATGGGGATGCCCTGTTTCCAATTTCGTAATGGTTTTTAAAATCTCAAATGTAAATTTGATTTTTTCTGTTCCTTTTAAAACCTTTGTACGAAAAAGACCTTGTATATTCGCAGGGACATCCGTCAATTCCGCCCCGATGTCATACTTCGCTTTAATCGGATTAAAATCGCGCCAATCAATCCGGAGCCCCAATTCTTTTTCAAATTGGCACAGGATAGAAGCGTCTCGGCCATATATGGCATGGGCCCCAAAGTTAAAGGAAAATCCTTTAAGATTTAAGGTTACAGCTCGCCCCCCTAACACTCCGCGTTCTAATAAAATGACTTTTTTTCCTTTGTGGGACAGGTGAGCAGCCGCGGCTAACCCGGCTAACCCACCTCCTACAATCACCACGTCATAATGTTCTATGAGATTCATGCCAATTACACCCAACCTCTCCATTTCGCGGCTTCTGCCATCCGTCTTAAACCAACCATGTAAGCGGCCAATCGCATATCTACTTTTCTTTCTCTCGAGGTTTTATAGATTTGGAAGAATGAAGCAGTCAAAATCTTTTCCAGTTTTTCATTTACTTCTTCCTCCGTCCAATAATATCCCTGATTATTCTGTACCCATTCAAAATACGAGACAACAACTCCACCGGCGCTTGCCAAGACATCCGGGACGATCAAAACGCCTCTTCGGGTTAAGATTTCCGTTGCTTTTAATGTTGTAGGCCCATTGGCTGCTTCCACTAATAGCTTGGCCTTAATCATCTGAGCATTTTCCTCGGTAATTTGATTTTCAATAGCAGCCGGTACAAGAATATCGCAATCTTTAACCAATAACTCTTTATTGGTTAAACGATTAGGAAATAAATGAGTGACCTGCCCGAATGAATCCCGTTTATCCAGCAAATAATCAATATCCAATCCATCCGGATCGTATAAGGCTCCAACGGCATCAGATATCCCCACCACTTTAGCCCCGGCGATATGGAGAAACTTCGCAAGAAAACTGCCGGCATTCCCAAATCCTTGGATAATGACTCTAGCTCCCTCCATGGAAATTCCAGCCACTTTAGCGGCTTCTTTCATCACCATGGTCACTCCCTTAGCCGTCGATGATTCCCTGCCGGCAGACCCGCCTAAGACCAAAGGCTTTCCCGTGATAAAGCCCGGGGAATCAAATTCGCGAATACGGCTATATTCATCCATCATCCAGGCCATAATCTGCGAATTCGTAAAAACATCGGGGGCAGGAATATCCTTGGTAGGTCCAACAAGCTGGCTGATGGCACGTACATAGCCACGGCTTAATCGTTCCAATTCGCGGAATGACATCGATCGCGGATCACACTGGATCCCCCCTTTTCCGCCGCCATACGGCAAATCGGAAATCCCGCATTTAATGCTCATCCACATCGAAAGGGCTTTGACTTCCTCTTCTGTCACATCCGGATGAAACCTTATTCCGCCTTTTGTAGGACCTACAGCATCGTTATGCTGAGCCCTATATCCTGTGAAGACTTTAACAGTACCATCATCCATACGAACGGGAATGCGGACGGTCAACATGCGAAGGGGTTCCTTGAATAATTCATAGAATGATTCCGGATAACCTAATTTATGTAATGCTTCTTGTATAACGGTTTGTGTTGCCTCCAGTACGGTTAATTCTTTTTCCGTTGGAGTCGTCTGGTTGTCTAAGCTAACTAATGTGGTAGTGACCATGATTTCATACACCCCTCTGCTTGTTTGATAATTAAACATTGCAATATTTATGCCAATAGTAGAAAAATTGAAATGTGTGTCAGCAAATAAGCATCCAATCATTATAATGACTTGCTTAAGGTTGAAGTTTACTTTTTCACTTAACACATTTATTTACACGATTGTTTAAATTGTTTAAGCTTGATTTACATTTATGTAAGTTACAGGGAATCATAAAAAGGCTGTTGACAAAGTCAACAGCCTTTAGGGAAGATTTAGATCATCATTTAAAGCATTATTCCAACTTATATTTTTTTATTTTATTGTAAAGAGTGACTCTTGAAATATTTAATAGCTTTGCAGCCGCCGATCGATTTCCATAGGTGATTTGCAATGCGTGCTTTATTTTCGATTCCTCGTCATCATGGCGAAGAGAGGGTTTTATAGTACTTGGTAAACTCGTTTGACCATTGGTTTGGCTCTTCAAAAAACACTCAGGAAGATGGTGTGGTTTGATTACTTCCTCATCCGCCAATATCATAATCCGTTCGATGGTGTTGCGAAGGTGCCTGATGTTTCCTGACCAAGGATAATGCAAGAAGGTGCGCATAACTTCCGGATCTAAACTTGGTATGGGCTTTTGATGCCTAATGGAAAATTCCTTCAAATATAATTGGATAAGCTCCGGTATATCTTCAATCCTCTCTCTCAACGGCGGAATATATATCGGAACGACATTCAACCGATAAAATAAATCTTCGCGAAATACGCCTTCAGCTACCCTTTCTTCCAAGTTCCGATTCGTAGCTGCAATAATTCTTACATCAATAGGAATCGGTTCATTGCCTCCTACCCGGTAAAATTCTCTCTCCTGGAGTACACGCAGCAATTTCACCTGCAGATCTAAGGGCATCTCTCCGATTTCATCCCAAAATAATGTACCTCCTTTTGCCACATCCATTTTTCCCTTTTTCCCTTCCTTTACCGCACCCGTAAACGCACCTTTTTCATAACCGAACAATTCGCTTTCAAACAAAGCTGCTGGGATAGCCCCGCAATTGATATCAACGAAAGGCTGGTCAGCTCTTGGGCTTGCCTTATGAATCGCCTCGGAAAATAATTCTTTTCCGACTCCGCTTTCCCCCGTAATGAGTACGGTCGCATCCGTAGAAGCAACCTTGCTGGCTAAATCTAACGCTTTGCGAATGGCTGGGCTGCTGCCTTTGATTTTATGAAAGGGATCATTGGAACAATTTTTATCTATTTTCCTTTTTAAATCATGCACATAGGCAGCGGTTGTCGAGAGTTCATCATTGAGCCGAACAATATCGGTAATGTCTCTTTCTACAGACACGCCCCCAATGATGGAATCATTTAGAAATACGGGCAGCGTATTGACCAAGACATGAACGTCAGGCTGTGGTTGATTATACTTTCTAATCACACCTTTCCCTTCTTTTAGTGCAGACATCAACATAACGGAATCTTCTTTAAAAAAGTCCGTCACAGGCTTGCCTTTAGTCGCCTTAGAGGAACATTGGTACATTTCTTCCGCTTTCGGATTCCAAGCCATAATGTTTCCATGTTGGTCGACTACGGTAATGGCATCATCAACGGCGCTAAGCAACGTATGGTAATAGGATAGAGTGGCTTTCCAGTGGCTAAAAAGCGTTTGAATGACCTTAATATACGGGATCCACCCAACGAACTGGCCATCTCTGTTTGTAAGGGCAATATCCTGTTCGTGATCAAGATGGTCAATTTCTGAAAGGAAAAGATCCTCCGGAAAAATTCGCATTTTCCTGTGATCTAACGTCTTATCCCAAGGTATGGAAAGCGAAATAAGCGGTATGGTTTGTTCCAAGGTCTATTATCTCCTAAAGTAAAAAATGTAATTTAACTTTACAATTGTGTACATACTTAACACTTAATTTGTCATAACATAAACATAATTGTTTAAATATAATTATACAATCAATGCATAAATATCACAATTGCTTAAAATTAAACATTGGCACTGAATTTGCTTATAAATAGTTCTATAGAAATCATACTTTACAATTATTTAGGAGGTTTTTGTCAATGATTGAGTTTAGCTCAAGAAGGGTATACGATGCGCATTTATATACCTTTTGGCAATGATTGGTTTGGCTATTTTATGCGGAGATTGGCAGAGAGACCACAAAATGTCGCCTTCGCTTTAAAGGGCTTAGTGTCCAAATAAAAAGCAGTAGGCACTAACGGACGAAACAGCTATGGGGGAGGCCGAATAGGTCCTCCCCCATTATTTTGTTTATTTTTCCAGCAAGCTCGATCCCGCAATTCCTGGATAAGTCATTTCAAAGGGATCAAGAATCAAATTTAGCTCTTCCTCGGTCAAAACGTTGTGCACCAGGCACAGCTCCCGTACAGATCGTCCGGTCTGGATCGCTTCCCGGGCGATTCGAGCTGCAGTTTCATACCCGAGATGGGGATTTAATGCCGTAATGATACCTACGCTCTTTTCTACATATTCCCGGCAGCGTTCAATGTTGGCTTCAATCCCCTCCAAACAGTAGGTTCGGAAGACCTTGAATCCCTGGTTCATAATACTTAGGGACTGAATCAGGTTAAAGAACAGAACCGGTTCCATCACGTTAAGCTCAAGCTGTCCAGCCTCTGCAGCCAGGCAGATCGTATGATCATTTCCCATCACCTGAAAGGCAATCTGATTGATGACCTCACACATCACCGGATTTACCTTTCCCGGCATAATCGAAGAACCGGGTTGTCTGGAGGGAAGCGAGATTTCCCCCAGGCCTGTACGAGGCCCCGAAGCCATCAGCCGCAAATCATTTGCGATTTTGGACATATTGATCATGCATACTTTCAGTGCCGCAGACACTTCCGCATAAACATCCGTGTTTTGCGTGGCATCAACCAAATGATCTGCATTTACTAGCGGGAAACCACTGTTCTCCGCAAGCAGCTCAACCACCCGTTTGATGTACCGCGTATCAGCATTCAACCCAGTTCCAACCGCAGTCGCTCCCATATTCACTTCGTACAAGGATTCGCATGTGCGTTTAATCCTGTTGATATCACGGCCCAACGCCTTGCTGTAGGCTTCAAACTCCTGCCCCAGCCGGATCGGAACCGCATCCTGCAAATGGGTCCGGCCCATCTTAATCACTGCTTCAAAGTCCTTTGCCTTCTGAACGAAAGTTTGATGGAGTTCATCCATCGTCGCAAGAAGCTGCTCCAGCAAAGACAATAGGGCAATGCGAACAGCTGTCGGAAACGCGTCATTTGTGGATTGGGACATATTCACATGCGTATTGGGACTGAGTTTGAAATAATCCCCTTTCGTTTCTCCCATCAGCTCCAAAGCGCGATTCGCAATGACTTCATTGGCGTTCATGTTTATTGAAGTACCTGCTCCTCCTTGGATCGGATCCACGATAAATTGATCATGCCAGTTGCCTGCTATGATTTCTTCAGCCGCTTGTACGATCATTTCTCCCAACCGAGAGTTCAGCCTCGAAACCTCCATATTGGCAATGGCTGCCGACTTCTTCACCATAGCCAAGGACTTGATCAACTCCCCATGTATCCTATACCCCGTTATGGGGAAGTTTTCCACCGCACGCAGCGTTTGAATGCCGTAATAGGCTTCCACGGGAACTTCCTTCTCACCTAGGAAATCTTTCTCTAATCGGAGGCTATTCTTAATCATGACTGTTTTCCCCTTTTTGGATAGCTATTATTCTTCTAAAACGCTTACTCTATCACAATACTATCTTACATATAACCTACAGAAAGAGACAAAAAACTAGATTCCAGCAAAAAATAAAAAAAAGGAATACGAAAAAATATCGTATCCTACTTAAAACCGTATTCGAATAGGAGTATAAATCTTCAAGAATCTATTGCATCCATCTACTGTGGATTGCCTTAATCAAGATAGATCTGCCTAGGGTGAGAATGGCTGAGGAAGTCATGATGGGAAATGGCCCATCCATATGCACCGGAAAGATGAAATAAAATAATATCTCCCACTCTCACTTGTTCAATCGGTGTATCCCGTGCCAGTACATCATTCGGGGTACATAGCTCACCAGCTATGGTAACCGTCGTGTCCTTGATTTCCGGACGCGGAAAAGGATATTTCCAATGGTCGGCTTGGATAACGGAAAAAGGATGGTTATGCTTCCAGGCAGCAGGCAACCGCAAGTGATGGGTTCCTCCGCGGATCACCACAAATGTCTTTCCATGGTTTTGCTTAATGTCTAGCACTTCTGCTGCGTAGTAACCGCAGGAAGCTGTCGTATAACGCCCGCATTCCAGAATGAGTTTTCTATCCGAATGCTTGAATCTACTCGTTACGTTTTCTAGTTCTTGAGTCACTTTGCTCCATGGGAAGGATTGATTTGGATCTTGATAATTGACCCCTATTCCCCCACCCACATTAATAAGGGAAATCGGTAAGCCATATTCCTTTTCCCATGTTTCCGATTTCAGCACACAATGACGAATAAAACCAGAATGAGCCTCCCCATCCAAATTATTTGACATCGCATGGAAGTGAAAGCCCTGCAAGTTGATGTGGCGAAATTCACGAATCATCGAAAGCACCATCGGGATATGCGCTTCGTCGATTCCAAATTGCGTAGGGACACCCGCCATTTTCATTGTGGCATTGGGGATTGCATGCTTCAGGTTAACACGCAGCAGGATCTGGACTTCTTGTCCCGCTTGATTAGCAATCCAATCCAGCCGCCGCAATTCATGGATGCTTTCCACATGGATGAGATCGACACCATAGCGAATGGCTCCTTCCAGTTCGCTATCCATTTTTCCAGGTCCGCCAAAAAGAATCGAAACCGTTGGGTCAAGCTCTCGGACTTTCTCGATTTCACCTAGAGAAGCCACTTCAAACCCGTGGACAAGCGGGATCAGCGCTTTTAAGATTTCTTTTTCCGAATTGGCCTTTACGGCGTAATAGTAGCGGCATCCCGCAGGCAATGTTGAAATAAGGGAAGAAACATGGCTGCGCAAATGACTTAAATCATAGAGGTAAGCGGATATGGGTTCTTCTTGTTCCTGTTTGAGCGATAATAGCGCCGTTTTAATCTTTTCCATATATGAGTCCCTTCAATATATTATAGATTCCAAATTTGTTTTCTCATGCTAAGGACTAGAAGGGTGGTCAGAATGCACCCCAATCCCATGACGATCCCCGCCCAATAGGGTCCGAACGCACTGCCTATCGCACCTACGAGGATGGCACCGAGCGGGATAAACCCCCGATCCATTAAAGCGATGCTTAGAATTCGTCCGCGCAGGGAATCCGGTACCTCCTTTTGCAGAGCAATTCTACTCATCGTGCGGTACGTTTGACTCGTTAGCCCCACCAGAAACATGGCAATGGACGCTATGAAAAAATGAGACGCAAAGATAAAAAGTAAAAATGTTAAACCAAATAATAAAATGGAACAAACCAGCCATTTCCCTGCTTGAATGCCATTTTGGCCTAATGACAGCCAGCCGGAGCCCACAAGGGCTCCGATAGCGGAAATGGATAAAAGCAGTCCAAAGCCATCCGGTCCCAGCTGCATTAATTCTTTAGCGAAGAACGGCATCATCGAGGTATAAGGGAAGCCAAAGGTCATCGGAACGATTGCTAAAATCAACAGCGATTGTACAGTCGGCGAGCTCTTTATGTAAAGGATGGCCTCTTGGATATCTCCTTTTCGTGCCTTTTTCGGTTCCTGAAGGGATCGGCTTTCTGGGCGAATCAGAAGCAGCGTAAAAACAACGATGATCGAACTGAATCCCGTAAGCCAAAATATTTCAGATGTATCCATTAAAGTTAACAAGGCCCCGGCAATCGCTGGCCCAATGATTCGCGAAAGATTAATCACTGTCGTATTGACCGCGATAGCACTGGCCATTTTGTTTTCGGTCACGAGATTCGCAACCAGCGAATTTCGAATGGGGGGATCCATGGCCGTTAAGATGGCTCTTCCCGTTACAATCGCAGCGAACAACCAGAAAGGGAGGCCGGCTGCTAATATATAAGCTAGCATAAACGTAAATAGCATGACACCCGTTTGAATACCAACTAATAGTTTTCGCCGATCATATCGGTCGGCTAGGATGCCTGCCGGAAGGCTGACCAAAAAAGTCGGAATCAGCCGGCAAGCATTAATTAACCCGAGATAAAGCGGAGAATCGGCAAATTGAAGAACGGCCCAATTCAAAGCTACATAATCCATCCAATCCCCGACTCTCGAAACGAGGCTTCCCGTCATAAAAAATCGAAACGTTCTAGAATGCAAAGCAAACGATGAAGTTTGCGAATAAGATGTTTCCATTTGTGACATTAGTTATCATTCTCTCCTAATAAATTCGTGAAGGGGGTTAGGCACTTTCGTGTAGGTATACCCTTTATCTTCAGGATCCAAGCGCATCTTGGTTAAAGACTTATGATCTACTTTAGACTGGTAAAGCTCTGCCCGATCCAGTTGAACATTTTCCCTATTGATAGGGTCAGCCTCTAAATTTTCGAAGATTTGATCACAAATGCGGCGAATTTCCCTCCAAAGCTCTCTTTCTTCAATCCCATAAGCTTTGGTGATCTGCAGGATGATTTCTCCCAAGTGATTCTGGAAGACCGTATAGAACACCTTGTTCTGCATTTCCTTCAGGCTTTCGGTTACCGTTACCGATCCAGGGACAAAGCGGACCTCGAATTCACTTTGCTCTAATCGCTTGCTGTAAATTCTGGCTCCTCCCCAATCTCGGAACAGCATGCGAACCGGACGGCCCCCGAGAAAAACAGGTACGCTATTTTGCAAGTGACCTTCCAATCCTACCCCGTATTTCACCATCATCGTCAGGTACCCTTCAAGAGCAATCCTAGCATATTCCGATAGGAATTGAAATGCAGCCCGCTGCATTGCCGGCTCACCTATCGTCTTGGAAAATGCATCTATTAATTCTACCAAAATAGGTTTTCCGCTAACCGGAGATTCAGCATATAGAGCTGACCCAACGATGGGCAGTTCTCCCGGCTTCACCAAATCGTTTATACTTTGACGTACAACTGCGGACAAATTTCGAGATTTTAACGATCGTTTCTCTGCATCTGGTTCTCTGGGATCGACCTTGAAATGATACCCTGCCCATTCATATACCGGAATAAAAGTTTCAGACAGCTGAAGTTCCTGTTCCATGATTTTTCTTATCATTCCTGTAAATACTGGAGCGTTCTTGGTCGTGTTGGCAGAGATGGATCGGACGGTCGAAGTCATTTGGCTGTTTACCGCTATCTTTACGGCCGGAAGATGCCCTTCCCCCCTAGAAGTCGGTACGACGGTTCGAAAAGACGAAGTAGCCAAGCAAGGGACGGAAAAACTTTCTACCGGAACCACGACACCCTTGGATAGCTCTTCCCGGTAAATGTCCCCAAGCGCATGCTCCCACTGCCAAGCATGAACTGGTACAAAAACATAGTCGTTTGCAGTAAGTCCGTTTGCTGCAAATTCCTTCTCGACCGCCTGAACCAATGCAGGAAAAGCTTCAAAAAACAATTTATTGGCTTCTGCTCTCTCCGACGTTGCCCAGCCTGCATGCTCACGCTTAATCCCGACAAACCGGATGGCCACTTCATTCCCAAATTCAGGCGCAAACTGGTATACATCCTGTGGCTCCATCCCCATCTTGGTTTTTGCTCCCGGATGAAGATTATGGCCCTCACTGCAAAGCTGCTCGAAAAATAGATACGGATCAAATTCAGAATTTTTCCGCTGGAGACCAAGAGCCAAATCCAAGCTGTTTTGTACCCCAATCTCCTCCGCTTGGGATTGTATCCGGTGCTTTTTCTTTATCCAGGAAGCGTAGGCCAAAGCCAGATTCGCGCACCCGTTTCTTAACTCATCAGCAAGCCGGATCCAAGAGCCTGTTTCTTCCCCCAATGAAAGAGCCTCCTTTCTTCGTATGAGCTGAAGCAATTCGACGGGGTGCTCCACTTGCTGAACCTGCATGGAATGGATGTAAAGAATCGCTCCCGGTATCTCGGTCCGCCGGAAAGCATAGGTTCGGGAAACCGGTATGACTAGCGCTTCCTGATCACTTAGCGGATATACTTTATAAGAGTGAGCCGATGCCAAACCTGAGCGATGAAGGGTTTGAATTATCCGTCTCCAATAGCCGTCAATTTTCGGTACATTTAAGGCAACGATGGAGTCGATCATCTGAAGGTCATAGGATTGGGAAAATAACCCTAATACATCTTCACGCAGCAAGGAACAAGCCAACCGGTTTAGAATGCCTCGTCGCCCTTTCGGAATGGAGAATAGATAATGAGCAACCAAATCGGGGAAGCTGTTCTCCAGGAATTTTAGGATGCGGTTCTCCTCCTCATCCCTGTTGCCTGCGATAATATTCTGATAAGCCAAATCTAAAGAATCTTCTGTACGCTTAATGTGGAGTACACTCTTCACCGGTTTATTTCCTCCCTTGTTGAATGATGTGTTTTTCGGCCCACTCAAACAGCGGATTTTCTACCATGGTATAGGAATTAGCAGCGATATCATCGAATAGGCGCATCGTTACTAAAGCTTTTAAGCCCATGTAAGGCTGAAACATAAATTCTTGGTCTGTCTTGGTTTGTTTTTCTATTGCGGGGTCCTTTTTTAACTCCTCCAATTGATTCCAGCACACGGCTGCGACGGGCTCCCAAAGCTGCCTTTCTTCGATCCCGAACCAGGAAACAAGAGAGATAATCAATTCACCGAGATGGTTTTGGAATACGGCATGTGAGAGGACATTTCTCAAATCCATCATGTCTTCGGTTAGGATCGGCGACTGAGGGGAAAGCGGGCAAGGTAGACCTTGCTTCTCTAATCTTTCCCGTGATAGGCGCACACCGCCGTAGTCCCTTATGATCATGCGGACAGGCAGGCCGTTCCGGAATACCGGAATACTGTTTTGCAAATGGCCCTCCAAGCTCATGCCGTACTTGCACATCATCGTTAGAAACCCTGGCAAGCACACCTCTGCATACCGACGCATGAAGGAAGCCGCCGCCCGGTCTACATCAGAGATTTGAAAGTTCCGGCCGTGCTCTTCAACTAATTCAGCGATAATCGGTTTTCCGCTGATGGGCGATCGGTTGATCAAGGCTGCACCTGGCATAGGAATTTCTTCTTTCCTGACATGGTTCTCGGGGTTCTCACGAAGAATGGAAGCCAGATTCTTGCCCATCCTCGCACGCTCTTCATCCGAACCATCTTGGCCCGATGGAGAATAATAGATGCCAGCCCGTTCCTCCAGCATGATGAAGCGCTGATCAAACTGCTTCTCTCTCATTTGGATGTCCCTCAATATCCCGGAAAGGAAAGGCCCATTTTGCGTCGATTGAGGCGAAACGGTTCGGATGGCGCTCGTCGTTTGAACATTGATGGCGGTTTTAATATGATGTCTTCCTTCTCCCTGTCTTTGGAGCGGTGCCAGTGACCGAAAGGATACGAGGGCTGCCGCAGGTATCCCGTAGCCGCGTATCCAAATCATTTCCCGCTTTTGTATAGACTCGCGGTAGAGTTTCGGTAAAGTATGCTCAAGCTGCCAAGGATGTACAGGAATCAGTTCATATTCTTTCGCATCTGCACCATTTTCCCGCAGAAAGGTCGTTACGTACCTGTTCAAATCCTTATACTCTTGGTAAAGGATCTCTTTAAAATTTATCCCATCCATGACCGTTAACTTGCAGATGGATTTATGTATGGCAACTAAGGCTATTTCGGGGAAAGCGCCCCATTCCGGGGAATATCGGATCACCTCCGCCGCTTCCAGCCCCAGTCTCGTTTTTGAACCCGGATGCAGAGTGTGCCCATCGATCACCCATTGTTCATAAAACGACAGAGGACTGAAGGTTTCTTCCTCTGCAGCTTTTCGCAATACCCATTCTTGCAAGGTATTGGAATGCCATCGATTAGCCTGGGCTTTGATCTTTTCTGAACGGGAATGGGCACCGGCCAAGGCTAAAGCATAATTCGCAGAGCTATTTTGCAGCTCGCTGCCAAATCTTTGGAATTGGCTTTCCTTCACTTCCTTTGGAATCAACCCTTCTTCCTTCATCAGATTAAGTAAGGAAACGGGGTGATCTATCCTTTCTGATAGCCCCTGATGGATGAGCCGCATGTCACCATGTGGTTCAAATCTCCCTAAGGAGTATTCCTTTTCAATCCCTATCTCAAGAACTCTTCCACTTGGCAAATCGATTTGCCATTTCCCGATTTGCCTGTTTTTTCGAATCCGATTTACTTCAATCAGATTTTCTCTAATGAGTCCTTGAAACAACCGTTTTAGAATTCCCTCACGACCCTTTCCTTGATACTTATAAAATAAAGCCGTCATCGTAGGCATATGTTGGTCTAAGTACGATGCAATTGCCTCTTCGTCCTTATCCAGTCGTGCTTTGTAACAAGCATTGACCCCATTACTCATAGCATTAATCACCTCTTAGAACTTAGATTAATAATCATTATCACCATAAAAATAATAATCACCATACCGATAATGATAATTATTATCTGTAATGGTAAACATAAATAGAATTGTTGTAAATAGGAAAAAAGACCTGTTAAAGGTCTGCATATATTTTCCTAAACACTTAATTCTTATAGTCCATTTCTTATAGAATTCAATTACTTTTTGTCAATGGTCAAAAGATATAAAAATAGAGAGCACCTTCTAAAAAGGCACCCTCCTTCAAGTTTGATTTGCATACTTCTATATCATTATGTCAATTCTCATTAGTCTCCAATATCTGCTTGCTCAACCCATATTACATGACTGACCCTTCCGTAATCCACCTCTTTTCCATCAATAAGGCAAATACAACGATCATTTCCGCATTGAGACTTTATTTCCTCCACTATCTCCTTATCCACGTTTCGTAGAATAATCGTACGGTTATCAGCTAGGTATAAAACAGCAGCTGCAGCTGTTGCTTGCATGTACAAAACCTCCTCTTTTTTTCTGGACATTCATTTGGTTGAATTCTACCAACCCCGAGCGGCCATTCTTTCATTTTCCAAAAGTGCAGATATTTCAATGCCTTTCATGGCTGTACCTAGGCCTTTGGATATTTCTCCAATCAAGGCAAAATCTTCATAATGCGTGGTGGCTTGGACAATCGCTTTAGCAAATTTTTCCGGCTGCTCTGATTTAAAGATTCCCGATCCAACAAAGACCCCATCGGACCCTAAATGCATCATCAGGGCGGCATCTGCTGGTGTAGCTACGCCCCCAGCGGCAAAATTTACGACAGGAAGCTCTCCATGCTGATGAACATACTCTAGTAATTCATATGGAGCTCCTAGATTTTTTGCCTCAGCCATCAACTCATCGTATGACATATTCGATACCTTACGAATTTGACTTTGCATCATGCGCTGATGACGAACAGCTTCTACAATGTTTCCGGTACCCGGTTCCCCTTTGGTCCTGATCATTGATGCCCCCTCGCCGATTCGCCGAAGAGCTTCCCCTAAATCGCGGGCTCCGCATACAAAGGGCACTGTATATTCTTTTTTATTGATGTGGAAGACTTCGTCGGCAGGCGTTAAAACTTCACTCTCATCAATGTAATCCACTCCCAAGGCTTCAAGTACCTTGGCTTCAACATAATGGCCAATACGTGCCTTAGCCATCACCGGGATAGATACTGCTTGCATAATCTCCTCGATGAGTGTCGGATCCGTCATGCGGGCCACCCCTCCTGAAGCGCGGATGTCTGCAGGTACACGCTCAAGAGCCATGACGGCTACGGCCCCAGCGGCTTCGGCAATTCTCGCCTGCTCAGCCGTAACAACATCCATGATGACCCCACCCTTTTGCATCTCAGCCATTCCTCGTTTTACTATATCTGTTCCATTTCTTTTCATGACATGTTCTCCTCTCTTCCATTGCTATGAATATTTTATAAGCAATAATGATGCCAATGTTTTTCCTTAGCCATTCCTATGAATCTTGGATTCCAAGAAGGAAAATTTGATGGCATTGCAATTCTTTTTTGCAGGCTTATGGCACATTATTTTTGCAGTGAATGGAAAGAAATCTTTGAAAAGTCAGTTTCTCTATTCAATGGAATTGCCTTCAAGGATTTGGCAAAGGAATTGCATAAAACAGTTTCTAGATTGCCAAAAAGAATGAGGAGGTATTTCAAGCATGTATGCTGCGGAAAAGGTGAGAGAAGGTCTTGATCATTTGGTGAGGTCGTTTTCCATTTCTCGTTTGCTGCAATTCGTATTAAATCTAAGTCTCATTGGCCTTGCCATCATATTATCTATCCTCTTGATGAAAACCTTAGGAGAAATCTACTCTGTAAGTATAGAGGACCATACCAACTTTCATCATTTTCTTGGGAAAATTCTGGTCTTCTTTCTATACTTTGAATTTATATCCATGACTGTAAAATATTTCCGCGACCAATACCATTTTCCGCTTCGCTACTTTATCTACATTGGTATTACAGCCATGATCCGGTTAATTATTGTAGAGCATGCAGATCCGATTCATACATTGTTTTATGCGGCAGTGATTTTGACTCTGATTATAGGATACTTCATCATTAATAAGACTCCTCGAGAGAGGCCATGATGATGAAAAATCGCTCGAGGTGCGATTATAACGGCCAATCGCTTCCTCGCTTGACCTTAAAAATGAGACCTAACCCCTATACCAGTTGTATGTTCCCATTCGAGCCTAGTAAAAAACTTTAAATTATTGGAAGGCTAAAAAGCACCTGGATTCTTCGGAAGAATCCAGGTGCTTTGATTTTATATATTATAGAGACTGGACAATTCCGGTATCCTCAATGTCTTTTCGACCCCCGCAGCCGGTGGCAAGGAGCAGGAAAATGTGAACTTGCAAACCCAAAATCTCCTTTAGATCTTCCCCATTCCTTTTCTCCTTATCTTGGCTATTATCCAGAAGTAAAGAGGCATAATGGCCCCAAGAAATATGGATAGGTATCCGATATAGTCGCCCAGCTTGAATATGCTATTCAAATTTTCAGGGTACATCGCAACGATATAAATGATAGGCAATATCACAAAAGCGTAAACATGATGATCCTTCTTGAAAAGTTGCCCCAATCCCAGACACGCAGCGTAGTGAAATGGAACGAATGAGGTATACATTGCCATGACCCAGAGAACAACGAAAAAGGCTTCGAAACGCTCGAAGAATCCCCCCGGTAGCTCAATGGCCTTAGCCACCGACATCATCGGCCAGGTTAGCGTCTTCACCTCCTCTAATGTTAAAGTGCCTATGGCTAATATGACGACTAAGGTATACAAAGGGATTACGATGCCGATGCCAGCCATGATGGACTTGACTGCCTTTTGAGGCTCTTTCATAAAAAAGGTCAGAACAAGCATCAATTCGAAACCGCCATAAGATAGGGCCGTGGCATTGATTCCCTTCCATACCGGAAGGGTACCGTCACCCAGCACAGGTCGAAGATTATCCAATTCGAAATTCCGGAAACTGAATACAGCGAGCAATAGTAGAAGAACTACTATCACGAGAAAAAAAAGTTCACATATTCGCGCAATCGGATTGATTCCCCCTACGGTTAAGTAGACCCCCACACACATAAATGTGATAATGATCATTTCCATCGGCGTATCGTCCAACAGATACATACGGATCACTTCACCCATGATTCGCGCCTGATGGCCGGCGGAAATAATCAAGTAAACGACAAATATCATCCCGTGAACCTTACCCAGAAAATTTCCAGCTACCACTTGGCTGAATTGATAAAAGCTCTGGTCTGGAAAACGCTGACTCACTTTTCCGACAACCCACCCGAAAAATAAGGCAATCAGCCCGCCCAAGATCACCGAGATCCATCCATCCGGTGTTCCTACTTCTTCCGCCACTGCCCGGGGAAGAGTGATAATCCCTGTCGCTATGATCACATTGGTGACGATCAAGGCAGATTGAATCGTCGTGATTTGATCTTTTAGATGGGAAATCACAGCAAGACCTCCTTAGACTATCATCAGCGGCACTCTTCCGAATGGCGAATCCCGCTCCGTACTAGAGAAGGAAGGCCGCAGATGAAATCCAGCCAAAGCGACCTGAATCATCATCGGTCTTCACTTCCCCCTTTTCGCTCAAAGCCAATTGCGGTAAAAACGCACGGAATCCTCCTGCTTCGTCTAGGATATTACCATCATTTCATTTCCTAGTAAAAATATACCCTAATTTAAACAGCCGGCTGCCAGTCATGCAATGAAGCAATCTACCGAGTCTCCATACTAGGCAAAATTAACAACCACCTTTCAATAGGTGGTTGTTAAGAGTTAAATGGTGTAATCAGCATTGGGTTGGCTGGCTACAGGACCATTGCAGCAATGACACCGAAGATCATAAGTGGGATGTTATAGTGCAAGAAGGTCGGCACACATGTGTCCCAAATATGATGATGCTTTCCGTCCGCGTTCAATCCTGCCGTTGGGCCAAGCGTGCTGTCAGACGCCGGTGAACCTGCATCCCCGAGTGCACCAGCAGTACCGATTAATGCGGCAGTTGCTATTGGGGAAAAACCTACGGCTGCACAGATTGGCACAAACAAAGCTGCAAGAATCGGGATCGTGCCGAAGGAGGAGCCGATTCCCATTGTAATCAACAGCCCAACTAGAAGCATCATGATAGCAATAATCAGTTTACTCTCTCCCAAGATACCGCTTGCGGATCGCACAAGGTCCTCAACCGCACCAGTCTCTTTCAAAATCGCGGCATACCCGGAAGCGATCAGCATCACGAAAGCAATCATGCCCATCATAGTAATCCCTTCAGCGACAACCTTCTCTCCTTCTCTATACGGGATAACCGCGAATACAAACATGAGAAAAATTCCGGTAAGCGCTCCTAAAACAAGGGAATCGGTAACAAGCTGAACAATGAGTGCAACGATTATCGACACGATTGTGTAAAAGTGACGCCGTGTGAAAGCTAATTGCATTTCTTCTGAAGCGGCTACTTCTTTTGATGCTTCATGATCTATCATCCCTAAATTACTGAAAGGCAGTTCGCGATCCTTCCTATAAGAAATAAAAATGGCAATCAACAACCCAACAATCATTCCAAGTCCTGGTATTAACATAGCGTAAGTAACGGATGCAAGAGGGATTTCCATACCGCTTGCTTTCATTTCATCAGAAATAATCCCGTGGAATATTAGCCCAAACCCAGCTGGAATCATAATATAAGGCGCCTTCAATCCGAATGTTAATGCGGTAGCAACGCCGCGACGGTCGACCTTCATTTTATCAAACAGATGAAGCAAAGGCGGAATTAAGATCGGGATAAACGCAATGTGTACCGGAATGGCATTTTGAGACAAACAGGCGACTCCGGCAATCGTCAGTAACATAATGGATCGTTTCCCTTTTAAAATGCTTACAAGCCTTTTCACGAGAAATCCTGTAATTCCCGAATATCCAATCATAACAGCAAAGATCCCAAGCATAACATAGCTTAGTGCCGTATTCGCTTGTCCTCCCATCCCAGAGATGAGCATATTCGTCGTTTCGGCCAGAGACAAACCTTGCATCAAACCTGCAACACCTGCTGCAATTAAAATCGCAAACATTACATTTACACGGATAAGACTCAATAGAGACATAACGATGACTGAAACGACTACAGCATTGAACATCAAACCACCCTTTCTGTTTTAAGCGTTTCCAAATTGCTTTTAGAGAGTGCCGGGATTATCTCCCGGCTTCACTTATGCCGTAACCATACAATTATCGATTACAAACTCATCCTCTTTCATCCGTTCAGATAATCTTTCGATATCCTTTGAGAATACGCGATCCTTTTCGATGATCGGAACCACAGCACGGATAGCGTCATGCAAGCATTTGGTTTTCGGAGCCAGTTTCTCCTTGCCGCGAATGTCTGCAGCCTGGGCAGCACATATCGCTTCGATTGCCAAAACTTTGCGGCTGTTTTTAATAATCATCGCAGCATGTCTAGCTGCGGTCGTTCCCATGCTGACATGATCCTCCTGATTTGCAGAAGATGGGATCGAATCCACACTGGATGGATGCGCCAATGTTTTGTTCTCGGATACTAGAGAGGCTGCAACGTATTGGGTAATCATTAAGCCGGATTGCAGCCCCGGATCGTTACTCAAGAATCCCGGAAGATCGTTTAACTGCGGATTAACCAGTCGTTCAATCCTTCGTTCTGAAATGCTTGCTATTTCCGCCACGGCTATGCCAAGGAAATCCATCGCAAAGGCAATGGGCTGGCCATGGAAGTTGCCGCCTGAAATGACTTTTCCGGAATCAGAGAAAATAAGCGGGTTATCCGTTGCCGAATTAATTTCGATCAGTAGCTTTTCCTTGACATACGCGAGCACTTGCTGAATCGCACCGTGAACTTGCGGGATACAGCGCAAGGAATAGGCATCCTGAACGCGAAGTTCCCCCTGCTTCGTCGTAAGCTGACTCCCTTCAACAAAAGAAAGGATTCGCTCCGCTACTTGTCTCTGCTCCGGGTAAGGGCGAACCAAATGGGATTCCGGCATAAAAGCATCCACCACACCCCTCAACCCTTCCAGGGTTAAAGAAGCAATCCCATCAGCTACAAGAGCCAAATGTTCGGCCTCCAAGTACGCTATGACGCCAATCGACGTCATGGCTTGAGTACCGTTGATTAAAGCAAGCCCCTCTTTCGCTTGCAAACGAATCGGTTTTAATCCCGCTTGACGAAGAGCCTCTGCGCCATCCATCCGTTTTCCCTTGTATATGACCTCTCCTTCACCAATTACAGCTAGTGCCAAGTGAGATAATGGAGCCAAGTCACCGCTAGCCCCCAAAGAACCTTGGCTTGGAATTACCGGATGGATGCCGTGGTTGATCATATCAATCAACAGTTGCAATGTTTCTCGACGGATTCCGGAATATCCTTTCGCCAAGGCATTTGCTCTTAGCAGCAGCATCGCTCGGCTTACATTCTCCGGCAGCGGTTCACCCACAGCACAAGCATGGCTTCGGATCAGATTCAACTGTAAATCCTCGACGTCCTGACGGGAGATAATGGTGTCGCTGAATTTCCCAAAGCCTGTGGTCACGCCATAAACCACATTCCCCTGCAACACGTTCTTGTCAACGACTTCCCTGCTTTTCTCAACCTTTTTCCAGGTCTCTTCCGTTATTTCTACCTTTTGGCCATTCGTTACTACTTCCTTAATTTGCTCTAATGTCAAATGATTTCCATTCAATTGAATTTTCATAGCTATTTTTTCTCCTTTTCTGATTGAATAAATTAGAATAAAAAAAGGAGGCTACACCAAGAAAACACCGTCTTGGTATAGCCCCCTGATCACTAAATCACTATAGGCTAACTAAACTTGTTATTTATAATCATAAATATGTTATGCAAAACCCGTTAGATATGGTTATACCCAAATCCCAGCACATCATGCTCAAACCCTTTTTGCGGAGCGCCAATCGTTCCGTAAATACAAACGCTCAGCCATTCTCCTGCATGGCCAGAGACATCAACCTGTCCTCTTGCAATGCAAAAGGTTAACCCTACAGTTCGCAAAATCTCGCCAACCTGAATCGTACCTCTCCCGACTCCCTGGAGTGCTTCTATTATGGCATGATAAAGCGAATGAACTTCACGGTATGAATTGGAATCAATGATTTTATTAGATTTACCGCTTGTTTCAATTGCCGCTACCACCTTAGTCAGATCCATTGCCCCAACTTTCCCTACTGTATAGCGATAACCTCTGTATTTCATTTCTTCTTCGATAACCTTCATCATTTCAACATCATGCTGTAAAAGAACTACAAGTGAAGTCAATCTTCCCAAGGAGTACTTCGTTCGGTCCGCAAATCTCAGATCTTTACGATTATCCATTGAATTCCCTTTCATTAATAAATTTTCCTAAAATCAGGCTATACAACAGTAGATTGTATCCTATTCTCTCCTATCTATATCCTAAAAAAACAAAAAACTTCGCACGAAAAGAAACCTATGGTTCCTCTTGTACCAAGCTCTACTCTAAATAACTAATAACTAAATGGAGAACTCTACTAATATTCTATACTTATATACTACCATAAAAGCTGAGTCTGTCAATAACGATTATTCGATCACTGCTTGTACAGTTTAAATAAGAAATCAGGCTTTTTATACCCAACCTCTCCATTTCACAGCTTCCACCATTCGGCGTAAGCCCACCATATACGCTGATAACCTCATGTCTACATTTTTTTCTACCGATGTTTGATAGACCTGATAAAAAGATCTGACAAGAATCTCCTCCAGTTTCCGATTTACTTCTTCCTCCGTCCAATAATATCCCTAATTATTTTGCACCCATTCAAAATAAGAAACAACTACCCCACCGGCACTCGCTAACACATCCGGTACAATTAAAATCCCCCGATCCGTCAGGATTTCCGTAGCTCGCAAAGTCGTTGGTCCGTTGGCCGCCTCCACTAAAATCTTGGCTCTGATCCTAAAGGCATTCTCTTCTGTTATTTGGTTTTCAATAGCCGCCGGTACAAGAATATCACAATCCTGAATAAGCAATTCCTGATTGGAAATGCGATTCTGGAAAAGAGTTGTCACCGTGCCAAAAGAATCCCTTTTATTTAATAAATAATCAATATCCAGACCCTCCGGGTCATATAAAGCCCCATATGCATCTGAGATGCCTACCACTTTCACTCCTGCATCATACAGAAACTTCGCCAGAAAGCTTCCTGCATTTCCAAACCCTTGAATAATAACCCTGGATCCTTCAAGCGGAATTCCAACGACTTTCGCTGCTTCCTTCATCACCATCGTCACTCCCAGAGCCGTAGAAGATTCCCGACCGGCGGATCCCCCTAAAACCAAGGGTTTCCCGGTAATAAATCCTGGGGAATCGAATTCACGAATGCGGCTATATTCATCCATCATCCAGGCCATAATTTGCGAGTTGGTAAACACATCCGGTGCCGGAATATCTTTTGCGGGCCCCACCAGCTGGCTGATTGCCCGAACATAACCCCGGCTTAGTCGCTCTAATTCCCTAAACGACATAGATCGTGGGTCACACTGGATCCCTCCTTTACCACCCCCATAAGGAAGTCCAGTAATGCCGCATTTCATGCTCATCCAAATGGATAAAGCCTTAACTTCCTCTTTGGTTACATCGGGGTGAAAGCGAACCCCCCCTTTAGTAGGTCCAACGGCATCATTATGTTGGGAACGGTACCCGGTAAATACCTTTACAGAACCATCATCCATACGAACAGGTATGCGAACGGTTAATAATCGAAGCGGCTCTTTTAACAATTCAAACAGTTCTTCTTCATACCCCATTTTTTCTAGGGCCGTGTGAATAACATGCTGCGTTCTTTTCAATACATCATCATTTTTCTGGACATTTTGTTTCTTTTCTTCTAACTCTCTAGTTTGTACACGCATTCGTTTCCCTCCTCGTCCTTCTTTCTGATCTTATTGTATAGAGGAACGGAAAGGGCGAATAGAAGAATGTTTTTGTAAATACTGAATGATTCGGTGTATTGATATCGCCCTGTTCTCACATTTTTACTAATACCTGGATTTTCATTTTAATTCATGGATTATTTATTGCAATCTCCAGGCTCGGGGAGAATAGCCTGTATATTCTTTAAATAACCGGCTAAAATAGTTCGGATCATCATACCCTACGGCAAAGGCAATTTCGCGAACCGTCAAGGATGTTGTAGATAACAAGTGCTTAGCCTGCTTGATTCGCACATCCGTTACATATTGGCGAAACGTCTGTGCTCTTTTCGCAGATAATATATGGCTGAAATAACTGGGGCTTCGCTGGACATAGTGAGCCACTTCCTCTAAGCTCAAATCGGAGCGGTGAAAATTTTCATCAATATAGCGCAAACTTCTCTCGATAAAATCGCCGTGCGCATTCTCCTTTTGGTTTTTAGCCTCTTGAACAATATCAAAAATAAACAGCAGGACTTCTTGTACAATTCGAAACAGAACTGGAACATGCAGTATGGTTTGGAAAATCTCCTGATAACGGATTTCCACTTGGTGAATCTTTTCAAGCTGATAGGTCTGCATGAAACGACGCAAATGCG
Organism: Ammoniphilus soli; assembly: GCF_040813775.1. Classification (NCBI taxonomy): domain Bacteria; kingdom Bacillati; phylum Bacillota; class Bacilli; order Caryophanales; family Paenibacillaceae; genus Ammoniphilus; species Ammoniphilus soli. Next base: position 199,857 of record NZ_JBEGDL010000002.1, on the reverse strand, counting down.
CAAGAATGCTTGTTAATCGGATACGCAACAATTCAGGCTCAGGAAGTCCTTCCGTAAATTCGGTAAATTGTTCGTACAGCCATCGTTTTATCGCTACTCTGTCTCCCTCTTCAAGCATCCCCATCCACACTCGCTGTTCAGCAGGGGTTAAAAAAGGATCAATGTCAAGAAAAATAGGAACATCTTGAATATGCACAATTTGTTGATGGCCCTTAAAAAATATCGTTTTTAAGGCCTGCAATGCTCTTTCATAGCAAGTATGAATGGTTATCGAAGAGTACTCAATGGAAGAAAGGGCAATAAATAATTTGCTTCCGTTTCTTCCTAGCGCTTCTCTTACCAGCCGTTGGGCTTCCTGATAGAGCATTTCGTTTGTATAGGAAGGCAAAAGACAGACCATATGTTCACGCAACGGCAAAATATGAGGTTGATAGACAAAGGAATAATTCCCTAGCCATTCGGTAAGCTCGCTTATTTCGCTTCTATCTTCCGGATGTACAAGCATCATCCCCATTACATCGGACATTCTGACTTCCGCATCGTAGAATAAAGAAGAATAGAGTTTTTGCAGGGTTTCCTTTTCGTTTCCTTCACTTGTTGCCGTTACATCTCTTTTTCGTTTACTGCGAACTGCCGTTGTGAGAGTCTGTCTGATTCGGTCCGGTGATAACGGTTTGATTAAAAGTCCTGTTGCTTGCAACTGTAAAGCTTGCCAGGCTCTTTCGAAAACAGCTTCAGCTGTTATGGCAATAATAGCTCCTGCACATTTATCTATTGCACGAGCAAAAACATCCCAGCTGGCGGGAGGAATCATTTCAAGCTCTACAATAAGTATATCTGGCTGATATTTATCCAATTCTTTCATGAGTGCCACGATATCGGACGTTTGGCGGATTTCAGAAAATCTCATAGAATAAGATGTGATTAGCCATTCAAGCCCTGTCCGTTCCGTTGAATCTCGGTCAGCAATTAGCAGGCGCATAGAAACGTCCTTTCTTCTGTTCATCAATAAAAATTCTTACCCCTATGATTGTAACATAGAAGGGCCAAATCCCTGTATGAGAGGATTTGACCCAACAATTTGACTCTATGTTTTGCAATTGCCTTTTCTTTGTGCAAATCCGGTCAGGAACGTCAGCATGACGTGAACACCCGCTTTTACAGTTGCCTGGGCAACATCGCGATTAGGATCAAGGCAAACGATATCCATGGCCTGTACGCGGGGATGGCATCCAGCCAAATAGACCGCTTCAAACAATTCATCTGTTCGCATGCCTCCCGAAGTTGCAGCAGGAACTCCCGGCGCATAGGCAATATCGAGCACATCCATATCGACTGTAAGATAAATGACATCTACCTTAGCAGACAATTGCTCTAATGCAGATTGAACCGTAGATGTAATCCCTCTTTCTCTCACCTGGCGAAGGGTCACATAATTCACTCTTGCTTTGTCCGCATATTCCCTCAGTGATTTAGCATTATAAAATCCATGTAAACCTATATTATAAACATCCTCTCCAAGGATGGTACCACTTTCAATCAGATTGCGGATAGGCGTGCCATTGCTTGGACCGTTATCCTCCAGACTGCGCAAGTCAAAATGGGTATCGAACTGCAAAATCCCGATCCGCTGTTCCGGATGAGCACTTTTCCATCCCTTGATGAGCATTGCCGTAATCGAATGGTCGCCCCCTAACATAATGGGAAGTGCATGCGAATGATGCTTTCGCATCGAAACCATCGCTTCCGCAATCCATTGATGGGAAAGGGAAATGTCCGTGACATGCTGTCGCACATCTCCCAGATCGAGTACGTGTAAGGGGGTTAAATCGACATCATATTCCAGATGATACGGGTTGAAGGACTTCCAGGCCTGGCGCATCGCCTCCGGATTTTCGCTTGCTGCAGATGCGCTAATCGAAGAGCGGGATAAGGGAATCCCGAGGATCGTTACATCCACGGGAGCAAAATCCACGGTTTGATCTTCACCGGAAAGCGTACGAATCCATTCATTCACTTTCGGTTCGCTTCCTTGCGCCCGCGACCAGCGGAATGGAGGCTGCTTAAGCTGGGGATACGGATAACTCATGACTCAATCTCCCCTTTTCCATCACAATCTGTCCTGCCTTAATCACGGTTTCGACAAGGTTAACGGCATAGTTGTACTGCATATATGAATAGTTTGGGGCATCAAACACGACCAAATCAGCCGCCTTCCCTTTTTCCAGGCTGCCTACGCGATGCGCTTGCTTAATGGCATGAGCCGCATTAATGGTGGCAGCCACTAAAACCTCGGCAGGTGTCATGCCCATGGTTTGGCATCCCAGATTCATCATGAAAGGCAAGTTTTCTGTAGGAGAAGATCCTGGGTTGCGGTCTGTTGACAGGGCCACGGCCACTCCTGCATCGATCATTTTGCGCCCATTTGCCGGCTCTGCTTTTAAGAAAAACGCAGTTCCGGGAAGCAGAACCGCAACTACGCCTTTTTCCGCCATTTGCCGAATCCCTTCATCCGATGCCCGCAAAAGATGGTCAGCGGATACCGCTCCTAGTTTCGCAGCCAACTCTGCTCCCTGATAAGGTTCAATTTCATCGGCATGTATTTTGGGAAGCAACCCGTATTCCATTCCCGCGCGTAAAATTCGCTCGGTTTGCTCAGGCGTAAACACACCATGTTCGCAGAATACATCATTAAACTGGGCCAGTCCGCTTTTCGCTACTTCCGGTATCATTTCATTCACCACAATATCGACAAAACGATCCGGGTCATGTTTAAATTCGGCAGGTACGGCATGCGCACCCATAAAAGTAGGAACGATATCTATCGGATGGTGATCATTCAACCGCTTGGCTACGCGCAGCTGCTTCATTTCATGTTCCAGCGTTAAACCATAGCCGCTTTTCGCCTCCAGCGTAGTCACTCCGTACTGCAAAAAACGATTAAGACGCTTGAAGGCCAATTGATATAATTCTTCTTCACTGGCAGCTTGCGTAGCACGGGTTGAATGATGGATACCGCCACCCGCATTCATAATCTCCATATAGGATTTCCCTGCCAAACGCATCTCAAACTCATTTTCCCTGCTTCCCGCAAACACTAAATGCGTGTGGGCATCAACAAGTCCGGGCGTGACCACTTTCCCAGTGGCATCGATAACAAGAGCTTCATGAAGACGATCCTGATAAAAAGCAGTCACGTTTTTATCTGTATCCACCATCTGGATGAAGCCGTCTTCGATCCAGACGGCCCCATCAGCAATGATGTTTAAATCGCTCATCGCTTTTCCTGTTACCGGTTGTTCTGTCGTTCCCTGAAGTGTAACAAGTTGGGCGGCGTGGCGAACTAGAACCGGTTTTTGCTTCATAACACACTCTCCTAAGATTTATAATATTTAGATAGATTTTTGAATATGGTACCCTTTAATAGGTGCTATTTCTTCAGCATGGGAATATGAATACCTTTATTCTTCGCCGTTTCGATAGCTAATTCATAACCTGCATCCGCGTGGCGAACGACACCCATTCCCGGGTCAGTTGTAAGAACGCGCTGCAAGCGTTTTTCAGCCGCTTCCGTACCATCAGCGACAATAACCATTCCGCTATGCTGCGAATATCCCATTCCTACTCCGCCGCCATGGTGCAGAGATACCCAGCTTGCTCCGCCTACGGCATTGATCATAGCGTTAAGGATTGGCCAATCGGATACAGCATCACTTCCGTCTTTCATCGCTTCGGTTTCACGATTTGGCGAAGCAACAGAACCGGAATCCAAGTGGTCGCGTCCGATAACAATCGGAGCTTTCAGCTCACCGCTGCGTACCATGTCATTGATAATCTTGCCGAAACGGGCGCGCTCCCCATAGCCTAACCAGCAAATGCGGGCAGGCAGGCCTTGGAAGGCGATGCGCTCTTGTGCCATTTTGATCCAATTGCAAAGATGTTCATTGTAAGAAAATTCACGCAAAATCACTTCATCTGTCTTATAGATATCCTCTGGATCACCGGATAGGGCTACCCAACGGAATGGCCCTTTCCCTTCGCAGAATTGCGGACGAATAAAGGCAGGAACGAATCCAGGGAAGTTAAAGGCATCCTTTACTCCTTCATTGTAAGCGACCTGACGTATATTGTTGCCGTAATCAAAAGCAATTGCGCCTTTTGCTTGCATTTCTAACATAGCCTTCACATGAACTGCCATACTCGCTTTTGAACGTTTTACATACTCTTCCGGGTTGCTCTTTCGAAGTTCGGCCCCCTCCTCCAAGCTCATGCCAGCAGGCAGGTATCCATTTAACGGGTCATGTGCCGAGGTCTGGTCGGTGATGATATCCGGGATGAAGCCCTGTTTGATCATTTCCGGTAGAATTTCTGCTGCATTCCCAAGTAAGCCAATAGAGAGTCTGCGTCCTTCATTCTTCGCTTCTTCTGCGCGGGCAATCGCTTCATCCAATGTTTCAACAAGGATGTCTGTATATCGGGTTTCAATCCGTTTCTCAATTCGAGATCGGTCCACGTCAATACCGATGACGACCCCGTCACACATCGTAACCGCAAGGGGCTGTGCTCCACCCATTCCGCCTAAACCGGCCGTAACGGTAATGGTCCCTTTCAAGCTTCCTCCAAAGTGCTGCCTTGCACACTCAGCAAAGGTTTCATATGTTCCTTGAACGATACCCTGGCTGCCGATGTAAATCCAGCTCCCCGCGGTCATTTGACCATACATCATAAGTCCTTTTTTATCCAATTCATGGAAGTGATCCCAGTTTGCCCATGCTGGAACGAGATTTGAATTTGCAAGCAATACACGAGGAGCGTCAGGATGCGATTTGAATACAGCCACCGGTTTTCCTGATTGAACCAGCATCGTTTCATCATCTTCTAGATTTTTTAATGTCTCAACAATCGCATCAAAGCTTTCCCAGTTACGGGCCGCTTTTCCGATTCCACCGTATACAACCAATTTATCAGGCCATTCTGCCACTTCCGGGTCAAGGTTATTCATAAGCATTCTTAATGCTGCTTCCTGTACCCATCCTTTTGTATTTAATTCGGTACCGCGCGGTGCTCTGTATACTCTTTTGTTTTCTATCGTTGTCATTTTGATTTGTCACTCCTTCAACTTTTCTTAACTTAATTTTATAGGGTGAAGTTGATTTTCAATAGAAGAGTGGCTTTATAAATCATGAAGATTTCTCTATATTGATATCGCTTTTTCTTTTTGTTTTCGTTGATTAACTGGATTATTATTAGGTATTATGGATTTATTTTTTCTCGTGCCGTGTTTTATATTTTTGTTGAACGAAATTCACTAGGACTTATCTGAACGTATTTCTTAAAAGTTCGACTAAAATAGTTCGCATCTTCAAATCCGACATGATTGGCAATTTGCTGTACGGTTAAATCGGTTTGTTCTAAGTATAGAAGAGCCTTTTCAATTCTCATTTTATTTATAAAATCAACAATGCTTACTCCCAGTTCTTTCTTGAACAAATGACTAATATGGTATTTACTTAAACAACAAAATCGTGCTATTTCATCCAAAGAAATTTTCTTTTCAAGATTTTCTTTAATATATTGAATCGCTTGCCGAATCACTGGGGAAACCACGGCCGAGTGTGTCAGGGTAACTTGCTCCGTAAGCCGTTGTCCGTATTCACACACTTTTTGAACAAACTTATCGTAACGAATCGTTTGATACAGATCTTGAATAAAATGGGCGTTTTCTGACAAGATCGTCGGGGCACTTACCCCTGACTCCAAAGCCAGCCTAGACATCAACATGACCAAGTCCGCTACTTCAGATTTAAACATATCCACATTAAACTTATACGCCCTGGCCATTCTTTCCATCAATATTTTCAAAATGGAAACAGTTCCCTCTCCATCACCAATCCTGACGCGTGCCAATAACTCTGTTCTCTCTAGCCGGACAACAGGATCATTCCTAAGGTCCCCTGAACTAGATTTCTTCTCAAATTGGAAAATGAGCCGATTGCCTTGGAAAAACCGATCAACCATTGACCTTTTTGCTTCATCATAAGAGTGATGAAGCATATAGGGATTATCGTAGTAGGTTCCGATGCCAATGGATACGGGGATATCCATGAAATAAGCCGATGTTTGGATATCTCTCGCAATCTGAAAATTTACTTCTTTCAAATCCTGCTGATCAAGTTGTTCCGATCTAATCTCTAGGAGTAGTGCAAGTACGCCTTCCGCAACCCAAGCCCATACAAAAGGAACCGTTATGGCCTTATAGACGGCTTCTACCAACTTATGGCCAATCTCTGTTTTCCATATCAAAGTCTTTCCCAACGAGAGATCAGGATAGCGATCGACAGAAACGACCATGACGAGATGGGGGTGTATGGATATGCCATATATTTCTTGGATTTTAGAAAATGCTGCCTCATGTACTATTGTTCCCGAGAGCAACAAGTGTGAAAAAGTTGCTATAATAGGATCTTGTTTCATTTTACGGTTCTCTTCCTCAATTTATGATTTTCACAAGAATGCTTATTATATTGTTCTCAACTGGCTAGTAAGTACGCATGAGAAAAAGCCACTCTTCTACCCAAAGGGCAGAAAGAATGGCTGATTTGCATCTATAGGATGAACAATGCGATCGGTGTCACTAGAATCAAGGTCAGGATAACTCTTTCAATATAGATAACAATAAGTTCTGGTACTGAAATCGGAATGTCCGTAGATAAAATGCATGGGATAGAAGCAGAAAAGAATAAAATGGACGATACGGATACAACGGCAATGATAAATTTCGTGGCTAATGGAGCACTGGCTACCAACAGAGCAGGAAGAAACATTTCGGCAATGCCAACAGACAACGCTTTTGCCGCTAATAAGGGTTCAGGAACTTGCAGGATCCAGGTAAATGGGTAGAAAATATACCCCAACCAATCGAACACAGGAGTAAATTTAGCCAGCACAAGACCTAATAAGCCAACAGACATAATCGAAGGGAGAATTCCCATCGTCATGACAAATCCATCTTTCAAATTCTGCGTGATGTTTTGCCCTAACCCTGGGGCATGCTGAGCTGCTTTCATCCCTTCTTTCCAAGCAGTCTTTAATAAAGGGCCTTTCGTTTCCGGCTCAGGATCACTGATTCCCGTATAGTAATCATCACTTTTACTGTTCAATGGCCGAATGCGTACCGTAATCGCTGTCACTATAAACGTTATGACCAAAGTGGTCCAAAAATACAGATTCCATAATTCCATGATATTAAGCGTCTTTGCCACGATAATCATAAAGGTTGCTGAAACTGTTGAAAACCCAGTAGCAATAATGCAAGCTTCTTTAATTGTATATTTCCCTTCTTTAAATACCCGATTGGTGATCAATAATCCAATGGAGTAGCTCCCGACAAAAGAAGCTACAGCGTCAATTGCCGATCTCCCTGGTGTTTTCCATAGCGGTCTCATGATCGGGTTACAGAATACTCCAATAAACTCCATCAGTCCATACCCAACTAATAAGGCCAAAAAAGCAGACCCAACTGGAACCAAAATGCTGACTGGTATAACCAATTTATCGAAAAGGAAAGGACCCAAGTCCTTTTCAAATAACCATGCGGGACCCAGATGAAAATAAAGCATGACTCCTACGATAAATCCAAACACTTTCAAAATGGAGAATACCCGATTTACTGCTCCCTTATTCCAAGTCTTTTTTATAAATGGGTAGATGCTGCCAAGCAACATGACAATGAGAGCATAAATAGGAGCTAAAGAGGGTACCGCATCCTTGATAGCGGTTACAAGGTGATCTAAAGGAATCGTTGATTTTCCACCTATGGTGACAGGAATAAAAAACATAAAAATACCGATTGAACTAAAGAGAAAAAACTTATAGGCATTACTTGAGTTTTTCCCCACCTCCGGTTCCATTTGCCCCGAATTCTGCTGGATTTGACTCATACTAAACCTCCTTAATTTATTTTGAACCCTATGTCTTATCATCATTTTATAAGAATAGTATGCCTTTTCATCTAGTTTAATTTGCGTAAAGTTAGCACAATATTGCTATTGCAAATAAAATAAGAGAAACTGCAAGAAGGAGCCTTGATAGGCTCCCCCTTTTAAATGTTAAATACTTTACTATACAAGGTATATTCTTTAATCCGTTGACGATCCGGTTCATATCCAATGCCGGGATGATTGGGAACCGTAATCCAACCGTTATCTACGGTGACTTCAGGATGTATGATATCATTCTCCCAGTAGCAAGAGGATGCTGCTGTATCGCCCGGCAAAATAAAGTTAGGCAAAGTGGTAATCGCGATATTGTGAGCCCTTCCTACCCCCGATTCCAACATCCCTCCGCACCAAACTGGGATATGATTCGCTTGACAAAGATCATGAATTTTTTTTGCTTCTGTTAATCCGCCGACACGACCTATCTTGATATTGATAATCCGGCAACTGCCTAATTTGATAGCCTTGCGCAAATCTTTCGCCGAGTGGATACTTTCGTCTAAGCAAATAGGAGTTTTTATTTTGGCTTGTAACTCGGAATGGTCTACAATATCATCATGAGCCAAAGGCTGTTCAATCATCATCAGATTAAACTCATCAAGGGCTGCCAAATGCTCGGCATCCTCTAATGTATAGGCAGAATTGGCATCTGCCATGAGTGGAATGTCTGGAAATTCCTTGCGTACTTGCTTAATCATGTCCACGTCCCAGCCTGGTTTAATCTTTAGTTTGATGCGTTTATATCCTTCGGCGATTCGTTCCTCTATGATTTTCAATGTTTTTTCTACGGATTCCTGGATGCCAATACTGACACCGACTTCGATTTGCTCCTTCGTGCCGCCCAGAGCCCGGGATAGAGATACGCCTTTTGCTCTCGCATATAAGTCCCAAACAGCACCTTCTAAAGCCGCTTTTGCCATATAATTTCCACGAATGTGAGGAAACAGCTTTTCCGATACTTCATCAGGATGATCGATCGGTTCCTTAGACAAGATGGGGATCAAAAAGTCCTCCATGATATGCCAATTGGTTTTCACCGTCTCTTCCTTATAAAACGGATCATTTGCAGCCACCGATTCGGCCCAACCGGATGTTCCGTCTTCATTGATCATTTCTACCAGAATAAAATCTTTGTCCACTTCTGTACCAAAGCTGGTGGTGAAAGGATGAAGCAAATTCATTTTCAAATGACGCAGAATGACTTGCTTAATTTTCATGAATGTTCTCTCCTCTTCTAATAAGCACATAAAAATGTACCGGAATGTTTTTATTGGTATTCTTTAAAAACCGGATAACTTGCCATCCTTCACGGAAAGCATGAGTAAAAACATTCCTGGTGGCCATACGCCAGTCTTGAGCAAGCAGCATATCCTTTTCCTTCATCCCCTGAAAATCGGTCGGAATGGCCACATATAAAAAGTCATGGGATGACGTTATCACATGATCAGCTTCTTTAGGAATAGGGAAACCGTCCTTATTGATCTCCCACTGAATCAGCGAACGATCTAGAGCGGTTTCTAGTTCTTCTTTCTCTCCAAGGGCCTGTTGGCTTTTTACCTCGTGTTGATTCATTCGCCATTCTACAAGAAATCGATCGGAAGGCAATCCGCCGTTTAAGCTATCATCCAGTTGCCCGTAATAGTTCACGCAATATTTCGTACCTACAGCTCCCAATTTGGCAATGTTTAAATAGGCATTAGCGCTTTCGAGCGGATCATAGGTCCATGTAATGTAGGAATATCCCATTTCAGCTGCTTTTTCCCGTTGAGCGTGCTTTAGCTTTTCTCCGATCCCTTGGCTTCGGAATTGAGAATCGATTCCAAGGATATGTGAACAAAGATAGATCGATTGGCCATCGTAGCCAGGAAAGCTGTATTGAAAGCCGACCAGCTCGCCATGGCTATAAGCACCAAGAACAAAACCGCCATTTTTAACGGATGTAAGGGTTTGATGAGTGGGAATGGAATCGGACTGGCTCCAAATTCTGGACTCCAACTCTCTTACTTTTTCCAGCTCTTCGACCGATTCAATGGAATGAATGATAATCTGTTCCTTTTGGCTCACCGGTTCAAACCTCTCCTTATTGTTGTTTATTTTCATCGCTTTAATTGAAGGCAAAGCTTTATTCCATAAAGACTTCGTAGGTCGAATACATTTCTTCCAATCTTCTCTGGCGAGACTGGATCCTTTCTTTATCCTTTCGATTGATCCCCGTAATGACTAAATCTAGCAAACTAATAACAGGAGCGATGGAATTGGATCCTGATTCTACATTTTCCTCGGTCGTCAGCGTCATATCCGAAATGCGGCCTACTGGTGAAAGCGCTCGATCTGTCACGGATATTAGGGTGATGCCTTGTTTCTTCGCGCTTTCCGCAATATGAACGGTTTCTTTGGCATAGCGGGGAAATGAAATGACCAAAACAACGGAATCCTTCGTAAGGTCGTTCAGCCTTTCGTGCCAATCAACCGATGGCGGGCACAAGATGACATTTTCCCGCAACATGCTGAGCGTATAAGAAAACCAATAAGCCGCTGCATAAGAGGTCCGAAATCCTGCAATGAAAATTTGATCCCCTTTAATTATTGCATCCACTACGTTCCATAATTGCTGTTCATTTGTCTGATGAAGGATTTCCCTTAGGATATGCACCTCGTTTTCAATCACTTTAGCAAAAGGACTCAGCTCACTCTTCCTGTCCTGGATCTGTTCGCGTTTATTAGACGCAGCCTGATGGCTTAATAATAATTGTCTTTGGATCTTGTCCTGCATTTCAGTAAAGCCATCAAAACCGAGAGCATAAGACAGTCTGATGACCGTGGTTTCACTGACCTCCACTTTTTTCCCAATTTGAAAGGCTCTGCTAAAAGCCGCCTCCTCCAGATTTTGCAACATATAGTCGGCCACTTTTTTCTGCCCGGCAGATAAGCGATCGAACCTTTCTTTTATCAAATTCTCAAACGTTTCATTTTCCACAGAAATCCCCCATTTGAACAGGTTAGCTCAATTTAGCCTATGTAAATGTTGATAGGTTTGAATAATACTTTCCCTTTTTTCATTTAGATAATTCATTGCGCTTGCTGCCAAGAGACTCATGAACGACCTCACGTTTAAATTTTTTAGGAATGCTATTTTAGGTGAATTTATAACTTCAAAAAAATATTTTTATGAAGTTTAAACTTCATATTTATATATAACTATATCTTCTTATAAAACGCAAGCACTTTATTTTAGTTTTCTGAATTTTTGTGTTTATCTTGGAAAATATAGCTTAAAACCAACAAAGCAAAAGCTGCCTGTCGGCAGCCCTCTTCTTTTTAATCAGCTATTCATTTCTGATCACTTGCATTTTCAATCCATTTTTCGGACGCATGGTGATTAAAGGCTCGGGCACGATGGGGGGATGATCGGCCGTTAATCTTAACTTGTAACGCTGGGCGATCGTAGCCAAAATCAGAACAGCCTCCATTATGGCAAAATGATTTCCCACGCATACGCGAGGTCCTCCACCAAAAGGAAAGTAGGCATAAGGAGGAATTTTTTTGAGCAAGTCCTGGGAGAATCTCTCAGGAATAAATAAATCAGGGTGTTCAAAATAACGTGAATCCCGGTGAACAACATATTGGCTGATCAGCACAATGTCTCCCGGCTCAAATCGTTGTTTGCCAATCTGCACCCTTTTTACCGCTTTACGGGGAATCGCCCAAGCCGCAGGATACAAACGCATGGATTCCTGAACGATTTGAGTCAAATAGCGTAATTGCCGAACGTTATCGTAAGTAGGCACGTTGCCGCCAAGGACTTCATTCAATTCATCCGAAAGCTTGTGTTCTACTTCCGGATGTTGGGGTAGCAGATACCATGTCCATGACAAGGTATGGGCTGTAGTTTCGTGCCCAGCCAGAAAAATCGTCATGACCTGATCCCGTAGTTCTTCTTCTGTCAGCACGTTTCCTTCATCATCCCGAGCAGACAAAAGCGCCGACAATAGATCGTCTTTCTCACTCTCCCCCTTCTTGCGCCGTTGTTCCAAAATCCCATTAATGATTTGATGTAAAGATTCGATCGCCTGATTTAATTCCTTATTCTTTTTTGTCTGCATGATCTCAAGAAAATCAAAGATGGCTCGAGTCCGTTCCACCACCCTCCTTTGAACGATGTCCAGGTCCTGGCGTATCCGCTCTGTATCCTTGCTCACCTCAGCCCCGAACATGGTTTTTGTGATAATGCCCAGCGTTAGCGCCATCATATCTCGATCGATCCAACGTTCCTCTCCACTTGTCCATTGTCTCGTTAGCTCAGCCGTTTCCTCTACCATTTGGGCTGCATACCTTCCTATTTGCAACGCGCTAAAATGTGGCTGTATCATTTTGCGTTGTCTGCGATGTTTTTCTCCTTCACTTGTGAGGAGTCCCTCTCCTACGGCCACTTTCAGCTTTTGCAGTCCTCTTGCCTTATGAAAACAATCCTGTTTCGTCACCAGCACGTCACAAATATCATCAGGATGATAAAGTACGTAAAAATTTTGAAATGGCCTGAATCGGACCTTGACAATATCTCCAACCTTTTTTTGATTCATCAAAAATGCCAGTGGATCTTTAGCAAAATCCAATGCATCACCAAACCCTAACGCACGACCCATATCCCCACTCCTTCCCCTAATCCCGATCCGTCATACGACTTATATGAACGGTCATAATAATTAAATTCTATGCTCTAAAAATTGCCTTATTATTAATCGACCTGGTACTAGCGCCTATAACGTTATGCCGAATAAACTGGAAGAAAGTTTTAAGAACGTATGCGGGGAGGATTTGTCTATGCAACATGTTGAGACGATGAGACTAGACGGGGCGGTAGCCATCGCTTATACGTCGGATCGCGGAGGAACCTTCGATATTTGGCTTTATCGGCCTATGGCGGCTCTTAACTATCCGCTTACTCAAGGGTTGGGTGAGGAGTTTTCGATTCCTTATTGGTCTCCGGACAGCAGAAAAATAGCTTTTATTGGGAAGCAGAACATCATCTATTTAGTGGATACAGGTTCAGGGGCTGTAGCACGTATTGATCAGACTCACCCTTACACCCTGTTGGACTGGTCACCAGACAGCCAATTCTTATGTTATATAAAAAACGGGCGCATTGTGATTTACAACATCCTATCCCATTCCAGCCGCTCGATGTTGCATGAAGGAGCTTCCAATGCCCAATGGTTTCCTTCAGGGAGAGAGCTTTTGTTTGCCGCCCCCGATACAGCAGGGATCACCCAACTCTATAAAGTGAACGCGGATGGAACAAACAAACGTCAACTGACCCAAAATAAGGAGGGTCCGCTTCATAACGTCAGGCTTTCACCCGACGGTAGCTTCGCACTTTACACTTCACCCGGAGTCAGCATATCCATCATTTCAACCGTAGATCTGGCTACAGGCAAAACGTATTCCCTGGAAGGTGGACCACAGGCTAAAAACTACTTTCCCGAATGGTCGCCCGAATCTTCCTTCATCGCCTATAGCGCCACCGCATTAGCCCAAAATAAGTATTACTCTCTTATCCAAACCGACCATCGGACCGGTTTGCAAAAAAGTACGCTGGCGGTCTCCGATTGCTTTGCCACCCCTGTGAGTTGGTCGCCAGACGGAAGCCGCATAGCCTACTTGTCCGGATGCGGGAACTTAGAAAGAGCGAGTCAAATATGGGTAGTGGATCGCAGAAACCTGGTACCGGTCAAGATCGTCGAAGGGGGACGCATATCAGCCCTGCAGTGGTCCCCATCTAATTTTGCCATTCCCCGGTTTGCCATTTATTCCAATCCCGTATATCATGTTACTTTTCTTTATCCTGCAAACTGGCGCAAGGTTACGGAGGAACGGTACGAAGGTACAAACGGTTTCTTTCAAATCTCCGCGATTTCTTCGGAGAGTCCAATCCATGAAGTATGTCGTTTGGAAGCTTTTCATCCATTACAACCATACGGATCCTCCCCGCGGATTACCATGACATCCATCCATAATCTGAACGGCTGCTTTATTTTCCCATCGGGTGATCAACCGAAGGAAATGAAAAACCAAGCAGCTCTAATCGTGAAGTATCCGCGTCCCGTCTCAATACAAGGAACCCTCTATCATTATTTCATCCTGTGGGCGGATCAAAGTCATATTGTGCCACTGGCACGAGGGCTTACATTTGTTTAATTAATTTATAAGATTCCCTGGCAGAGGGCCTACCCGTAAGTATTTTAAATACTTGCAGGTAGACTCTGCGCAATTCAACATCACCAGGTTGATCTAGTCTTAAGCAATTGCCTTTCTAATTGCTAGTTTCGCCAATATTAATGTAGGATCAATTTTAATAATTTGTTGGTCCAGATAAGGAAACAAGAGCGGGATTTCAGTGCATCCCCCTATAATCGCTTGTATCCCTTTTACCTTGTAGGAGCCGATCATTTCATTGATCTGATCAATATATGAATTAGAATCCACTTGCAATGCTTTTACTTTACCGATCCCTTTTGAAATCACTTCCTGTTCTAAAGGATTGGGGATCCAAATATGAGCTCCAAGTGATTGAAAGGCCTTTTGGTATAATCCTCTGGTTATCATCGCTTCTGTTGCCAATAACAAGACAGAGTTTAGGGGAATATTGCTATTCATTATTTCGCATACTGTATTCTCTATCATATCGTAAAATGGGATTTTAACATGACTCTTCACCTCATGATACCAATTATGTGCGGTATTGCACGGCATGATGATAAAGTCTGCACCTGCATACTCTATCATTTTTGCAGTTTTTATCAGCTCTGGTAAAGGGTTTTTACCATTAAACAATATGGCCTCGTTTCTCGAAGGAATTTTTGGGTTGTTATATATGATCATTCTTAAATGATCTTGATCGACCTTTGCCGGAGTATTCATTATGATTTTGTTAACCAAATCAACCGTTGCAAGCGGTCCCATCCCCCCTAAAATACCAATGATTTTACTCATTTTTCATCTCCCTCATATCAAGTCTTCCAAAGTGATATCTTATTCTATGAATTTAATAAATGAAGCGCTACTAATAGAAGCGATAGTCTAAATGGTAAAAGAGGTCCAATATGTTTTCTTCACCTTGTTTTAAATCAGGCAACGAAAAGAGGGATTTCGCTTGAAGTCCCTCTCTTCGCTAATCATTTACTTTGTCTGAATCTTCCCGGCATAACGGAATAAGGCCGGAAAATAGCCCGTCAGATGCAAAAGTTTCGCTCGGGTTGCAGTAGCCAGATTACGGATTTTTCCATGCCATCTCTAAGGATGCCGTTCAGGTAACCATAGACCGATTCCGTCAGATGAGGAACTTGATTCAAATCTTTGTCCCACCAACTCTCTTGAGCTAGCACTTGCTGCACTAATTCCTGAAGCAGTAAGTCTTCCCCTTGGTACCGGGCCCAAAGGCTATCGAGCAGTTCTATCACTTCAGGCTGATCCCTTAAGGTATACACCTCGTCCCCACGCTTGCAAGTGATTTCATTATCTGCCGTTTTTTGCCCTCGATAGAGCGATATTAAAGCAGCAAGCGAAAAAGTAATGGCCTGCGGCAATTGATTTTCTTTTACTGTGTTTTCTAGAAGAGTGGGTAGAAGTCTCGTTTTATATTTATAAAAAGAATTGAGTGCAATGTCGCGAAGAAAATGCCGATTAAAAGGGTTCAAGAAACGCTCTATGACCGAATCGGCAAAGGGCTGCTTACGGGATCTCTCCGACTCCACTATTGGAAAGATTTCCTGAAAGATTCCCTTTTGGATAAATTGACGAAGCCACGGGTCCTCCATTGCCTCCAGTACTGTATCTTTACCGGACAAGAAAGCCACCGGCACCATAAGGGTATGCGCACCGTTTAAGATTCTTACCTTGATTTCCCTAAATGGCCGAACATCCGTCCAATGGACATTGAGCCCCGCTTTATGGAATGGAATCGCATCGGCTACCTCTTGGGGGGCCTCGATCGCAAACAGATGATAGGGCTCTCCCACTGTAAGCAATTCATCATCATATCCCAGGCGCTGCTGATATTCCTCAATCCCTTCTTTCGGGTAACCGGTGACGATTCGATCGACGAGCGTATTGCAAAAGCGATTACTCGTTTTCAACCAGGTGGTAAATCCAGCTGGAAGATTCCAATCCATCGCAATTTTTAACACAATCTCCTTCAACAGTTCCCCGTTATCTTCCACTAGCTCACAAGGCATAATTACCATGCCTGTATCTTTGGTATCCCCTAGCACCTTGTAGCGGCGATAGAGGAATGCCGTCAGCTTTCCAGGATAAGAAAGTGGAGATTGCTCAGGAATATACTCTTCCTTAAGGTAAGTTAATCCCGCTTCCGTGGTATTGGAAAACACAAATTGGACATCCGGATTTTCCGCTACCTTCAGCACTTCCTTCCAATCTACATAAGGATTGATCCCTCGGCTTATGGAGGTAATGACCTCGGCTTGATCGATTACTTTTTCATTTTCAATTCCCTTCGTCACCAAGGTATAGAAGCCATCCTGAGCATTGAGCTTGGGAACCACCTTGCCATGAGGTGTGGGCTGAATCGCGACAATCCTTCCATTGAACAGGCCTTGCTTATTTAATTCGTGAACCATCCAATCCACAAATCCGCGAAGAAAATTCCCTTCCCCGAATTGAATGATTTTCTCAGGCAGATGATCATATAACTGCTCCTGCGCCATCAGCTGTTTATTTAGCCTCTGCATGAATTGACCCCCACTCTGTTTTAATAGGATCCGCGAATATGCGGAGCCACTCGTTGTTGATAGAATGCAGCCAACTGCTGCCGTTCTTCCACGGAGAAAGAAGCGGCCTCCAACGCCTTGAGATTCGCTTTCACCTGTTCGGCGCTTTTAAAACCCGGGATGACGCAACTGATAGCCTCCTGATCCAGGATCCACCGAAGGGCGGCGGAAGCCATGTCCCCTCTGCCTTCCTCGATCCAGCGCAAGGAATTACTCAGTTCAAGCCCTTTCTTGAATCCTAAGCCTGCAAAGGTTTCCCCTACGTTAAAGGATTCGCCATTCTCGTTATACCGGCGATGATCATTTTCTTCAAATACCGTATCCGGACCGAATTTTCCGGTTAGCAAACCACTTGCC
Organism: Ammoniphilus soli; assembly: GCF_040813775.1. Lineage (NCBI taxonomy): Bacteria > Bacillati > Bacillota > Bacilli > Caryophanales > Paenibacillaceae > Ammoniphilus > Ammoniphilus soli. Next base: position 182,720 of record NZ_JBEGDL010000002.1, on the reverse strand, counting down.
AGCGGCAGGCGAGCCAAGATGCCTACCCCTTTTTTCTTTGCTTGTGGGAAAAGCTCTTCTAATGGCTTTTGTCGGAAAATATTAAAGATCACCTGCAAGGCTCTTACATTCGAATGGTTTAAGCAAACCAAGCCTTCTTCCACGCTTTCCACGCTAACGCCGTAATATCGGATTTTCCCCTCGGCTTGCAGCTTGTCAAGCACTTCGAAAACTCCCCCGTCTTTTAAAATATCAAGCGGCGGACAATGAATTTGGTACAAATCAATTCGTTCCCGGTTCAAGCGCTTCAAACTCGCTTCGCAATATTGGCGGACGGTTTGTTCATTATAGGTTCCAAGATCGTGAATATTCCCAGCACGGCAGAACTTCGTGGCAATGTAGGTGTCATCTTCTTTCCCTCTCATGGCCTTTGCCAGCAGCTCTTCGCTGTGTCCATTCCCATAAACGTCTGCCGTATCAAAAAAGTTAACCCCGGCGTCCATGGCTGCTTGCAAGCCACGAAGCGAGTCTTCATCCTTCACCTTTCCCCAGGAGCTGCCAATGGCCCACGTGCCAAAGCTTACTTCGCTGATTCGAAGGTCAGTGCTTCCCAATTGTCGATAGTCCAAATCTATCCCTCCCAAAATGATCCTGTCAGAAACTATTCGAGTGACTTTCGAGGAAACTTCCTTCCTCGATCTTCTCTTTCTTGATATCGTGCAAAATAAAGCCTAAAACCACAAAAAACTCCACAGCCATCCCCGTAACTTGGCTTACCGTACCGATCCATCCGCCGCTCTTTGAGCTAAAGAGTAGAATGCAGGACAACATGATTATTGTAGTCAGAACATTGCATATCTGGGATAAGAACATAAAGGATGTTCGATTTCTGAGGATCAACATTCCATTTAGAAAATCTAAAAATGGAAATAACATGGTTAATAGAATAAAAAACTTTAAGGTAACAATGCTCTCTTGCAATAAATTTCCCGTAACCCCAATAATATCGCGTAAGATCCATTCCCCTAGTGCGGTATAAGCTATACAGCCAAGCATAAGCGAAGGCAATAGCCCAAGTACGATCGAAAATCGAATCACGGTTTTTGGATCTTTATTAAAAAAATTGATGGCAATCTGATGCATATAGGAAGTAAAGCTTAAAAATAATTGCGTGACCGAAGCCGCAACGGCAAAAGAGGCAATGGCCAATTCTCCTTTTTCACTCCAGCCCAGGGCCGCCATGATGATCGGATTGATCATGACAGCGATCAGCGATGCCAGCAGCAGCGGCCGATAGAAACGGAACACTTGAGCGTGACTTTCTATGGCATGCTCTTTTTTCTTTTCAGGCAGCTTTTTGAAAAGATAATGCCCTTCCAAAAAACCTACCAAGGCTTCGACCATCATGCCGAAGAGAAAAATATACGAACCGATATAACCATCTGTGGCCCACCCCTTCTTCGTCACGACCACAGCGATCAAGGCCATTAACACAAGACGGACGATCATCATGATCGTCATCCATTTTGTCCGTAAATGGGAAATGATCACTCCTTGGTAAAAACAGCGTATTCCCGAAAAAATCGTGACAAAAAGAAGCACTTTATAAGCTTCAATCGTAGGGATCAGCAGCTCTTCCTTTACCCCGAACGCATACGTGAAAATCCATTTCCCCACATCCGTAAAGGCAATTCCCAGCGATATGCAGAGAATGGCGATCAGGACCATGGCCGTCACTTTGGCCATCGCATAAAATGAAATTTTATCGCGAACCAAAGCGGTTGAAGTCTGCCGGAAAATAACGGCACTGCGCTCCAATACTCCAAAAAGACTAAAAGCCACCGAGTAGCTTGCAATAACTACAGCCGCATTTTCGGCACGCGCTAAGGTACTGTGGATGATCACGTGAGAAAGAGTCACCAAGGTAGCAGAAAAGCTTAAAGGGACAAAAAAACGAAAAAGAGTTTTATAATCCAGCGAAGATATCACGATCTGATTCTCCTTCGTAAGTGAAAAGATACCCTATTGATATGCTTCCATCTAACAGGGTATCTCTCCGATAAAAACGTATTATAGGCCAATCCTATAGCTTTCGGTATTTCAAGATCTCTTGCTCGTACAAATCCTGACCTTTCGAATCATAGGCGACAAGCAAGGGGAAATTCTCAACCTCTAGCTTCCGGATTGCTTCCGGCCCCAAATCCTCGTAGGCCTCAACATCAACTTTTTTTATGCATTTGCTTAAAATGGCCGACAATCCGCCGATGGCTGCAAAAGATACTGCCCCATGCTTTTGGCATGCCTCTTTGATCATATCCCGCCGCGGGCCCTTTCCGACTGTTCCTTTGACCCCGTACTCATATAATGCCGGCGCATAGGGATCCATCCGGTACGCCGTGGTGGGAGCGGTTGACCCAATCACTTGACCCGGTTTAGGAGACAAGGTCCAGCATAAAAAATAATTTGGTTTTTCAGATCAACCGGCAGGGGCTGGTCGTTTCGGAGCAATTGGACTAACCGTTTATGTGCCGCATCTCTAGCCATATAAAGAGTGCCCGTCAAGAATACCTCATCACCAATTTGGAGCTGTTTGATCTGTTCATCTGCAATAGGAGTTTGCCAATGATAGGTAGCCACTTGAATTCCCCCTTAAATCACCGATGTCTTTTTGCGGGCAGCATGGCATTGAATATTGACCGCTACCGGCAGAGCGGTGATATGGCAAGCGTAGGATTCTACTGCCACCCATAAAGCGGTGTTGGTTCCCCCCAGCCCCTGGGGACCAATCCCAGTTTGGTTGATTACATCAAGCAAATCCTTTTCCAATTGCGCCAAATGCGGTTCCTGATGATAGGCACCCACTTCCCGCAATACCGCTTTTTTGGCAATCGCAGTGACCTTGTCAAATGTCCCCCCGATTCCTACACCTACGACAACGGGTGGACAGGCTTTTCCTCCAGCCGCTTCAATGGTTTCCAGGACGAATTTCTTGACGCCTTCCTCCCCTTCTCCAGGCAGCAAAAATTTCATCGCGCTCATATTTTCGCTTCCGCCCCCTTTAGGGAGGACCGTAATCTTCACCTGGTCACCGGGAACGATTTCGGTGTGAACAACGGCTGGGGTATTGTCGTTCGTATTCACACGGAGCAAAGGATCTCCCACCACCGACTTCCTCAGGAACCCTTCACTGTATCCTTTTCTTACCCCATCATGGATGGCTTCCAGAAAATTTCCTCCCGTGATCTGCACCTCTTGGCCTACATCCGCATAGACGACCGCCATCCCTGTATCATGGCAATACGGCATTTGTTCTGATGCAGCTACTTCGGCATTTTCAATCAATTGGGTCAAGATGGATTTTCCTAATGGGGAAAGCTCCTTCGCTTCCGCTTTTTTAAAAGCATTGGTAATATCAGACGGCAAATAGTAGCAAGCTTCCCAACAAAGCCTGGCAACGGTATCCCGGATTTCATCTGTATGAATCGTTCGCATCGAGCGTACCCTCACTATCGAATATTCTGCAATTCCTCTTGATTCACACCCAGAAGCTCTTGAATCTTGATCGGCCTGTTCTCCTTGCAGGAACGCCAAACGGCTTCACCTACAGCAATGGAATAAGCCCCTGCTTCGGAACCGGCCAGAATGTCATAGTTTCTTCTCGGATCTTTGCCAAGGAAGATATCCTCCAGCAATAGCGGATCTCCTCCCCCGTGCCCCCCTTCATTGCGGACCACATGGATGATCTCTTTCGATCCGAATAGTGGATAGTATTCGATTGTTTGCTGTTCCGGAATCGGGAACGGAATTCGGCTCGGCTCATGATACTCCGTCGTTTCCAGTCTTCCTTTTGTCCCGTTGATTGCTAAGCGGTACCCTTCATAAGGAGCGGAAAAATTAATCGAATAGTTCAGCAAAGCCCCGCGGTTATATTTCACGTTAACCGAATAGGTATCCTCAATATCAATTTCTGAATCAAAAATACAAGCATCTGGCCTATACTCGGTATACTTGGGGTTATTTTGATCCATCACATCCGCCCGCAAATGATCATCGCGAATGGATAGCCCCTTGCTTCTCGTAGTCCAGCGCATAAAGTAATCGCAATCCTGCTTCACATCACAGGTTCCGCAGAAGCGATGATCCCTTTTCTCGGGATTGAGCTCTGCATCCGGCCCAAAGTAATTCAAGGCGCCAAAAGCGAACACTTCTGATGGCGTTTGATCCAGCCACCAGTTAACCAGATCGAAGTGGTGGGAGGATTTATGAATGGATAAACCCCCGGAATTCCCGCGCATGCGGTTCCAGCGGCGGAAATAACTCGATCCGTGGTATGTATCCACATACCAGTTCAGGTCAACCGAAGTAATTCTCCCGAGTTTCCCTTCCAAAAGGAATTCCTTGATCTTGCGATGATAAGGGCTGTAGCGATAATTGAACGTAACGGTTACTTTCCCTTTGCTCTTCGCTTCTGCTTCCCATACTCTCTTGGCATCGGCGGCATTGGTAACCATTGGCTTTTCAGTAAATACCTCAAGGTCCTTTTCAAGCCCCTTCACAATGTAGTGAACATGGGTATCATCCCGGCTGGCGACAATAATGGCATCTGGCTTTGTCTCCAAAATCATTTGATCAAATTGTTGAGGAAAATAAGCTGGTACTTCCCCCAATTCCGGACACTCTTCCCGGCATACTTCAAATCGCCTGGAATCGTTATCAAGAATGGCTACGATTTGATTTCCTTCAGAAAAATGTTTCAGCATCGGCTTCATAAACATTCCTAATGCTCGATTACTTACACCGCAAATGGCAAATCTTTTCATATCGCTTCCCTCTCCTTAGTAGAAATTTATTATTTTGCTGAACTGTTCCTAATGCACTCTTCCAAAGCCACGCTTGCCAGAATAAAAGCCCCGACACCGTGCAAATCGTTATCGCCTGTCGGACGGCCGACATAGTGATCATAACCGCCAGCAGAGGTACCGATGCATATTCCCTTCATCTTCCATCCTTGTTCACCGGAAACGATCATGTGATCCAGCAAGCCCTGATACCCCTTTTTAACGGGTTCCAGATAACTCTCATCGATATAGCCTCTTGTGATCGCTTTCGCGATGAAATAGATAAACAAACTGGAACAGGATGATTCAAGCCAGTTGTCCGGCTGCTCCCCTTTATCCACCACTTGATACCATAAGCCCGTTTGGAGATCCTGGAAGGGGAGCAACCCGCGGATCAGTTGTCGCAAGGATTGAACCAGCTCTGATCGGCCGGGGTAATCGGCCGGCAGAAGTTCGAGGATATCTACCAAGGCCGTTCCATACCATCCCACCGATCTTCCCCAGAATTCAGGAGAACAACCCGTAACGGGATCCGCCCATCGCTGGCGTCCGCTTTCATCCCAAGCGTGAAAGAGGAGACCGGTTTTTTCATCCTTCATATGCAATCTCATGAGTTTTTCCTGATGCAGAACCATCTCTACTAGCTCGGGCTCATCAAACCATTGCGCATAAAGTAAAGCAAAAGGCCCTTCCATAAATAGGCCATCCAGCCACATCTGATGGGGACAACTATCCTTATGCCAATATCCGCCTTCTTTGGTCTTGTTTAACGTACCGAATAGATTTCTCAATTTCCTGGCAGCGATCAGGTAACTTGAGTCTTTCGTCACCTTATATAAGGGAAATAGTAGAATTCCGGGTTGGATCGAGTCCAATTCATCTCTAGCGAACAGGAAATTTCCCTGTTCATCGACAAGGGAGTCAACATAGGCTTTCTATAGTCAAAGTACTCCTGCCTGCCTGTCTTTTCCCATACCTTCTGCAAGCCATATAAAAATACTCCTTGATGGTAGTGCCAGCGATGGGCAGGAGGCAGTTCTTCAGGTTTAAACGTTTTCATTAGCTCTTGACAAGCCCGCTCCGAATACAACAATGCCGTATCCGCTAACTCTTGACCTAAATTATGAATACTCATCGGCATCTCTCCTTTCTGCAGGGATCGATCCATAATAACAACGTTTTCAAAAATAATTAAAATATATACTTGCTAGCAATACTAACAAGTAGGTTTAAAAAATAACAATGTTGTTAACTACAATATAATCCATATTTCTAATTTACGCAATATTTTTATTATCATGCTTCATAAATTTGTGTCAACCAAGCAGATCACTTGGCAAGCGCTCCTCCATCTACTGACAAAATAGCCCCAGTAACGTATAGATTATCAGGCAAAGCAAAATAAACCGCTGCTTCAGCTATATCTTCGGGTGTCCCTAAGCTTGGCGTAAGGCGCCTCTGCAAAAATTCCTTCTTAAGTTGCTCCGGATTTTCATGATTGGCTAAGGTGCGCTGAACCATCGGCGTTTCGATTGTACCCGGACAGATGCAGTTCACACGAATCCCACTTGGCGAATGGTCAACAGCCATCGCTTTGGTCATCCCGATGAGGGCGGATTTGGCCGCACTGTAAGCTGCCCGATTGGAAAATCCTTTCAAACCGGCTTCAGAAGAAATGTTGATCACGGATCCTTTTTGTTCTCTCAACAGATAAGGCAAGGCATAATGACTCACTAAGTAGGCCGATGTCACATTGGTTTGGAAGCTCTTTTGCCAATCTGATGGGCTAATGTCGACGATATTTCCAGGAATGACCAGACCTGCATTGTTCACGACTGTATGGATGGTTCCAAAGCAATTCACCACAGACTCGACCATATGCTGCACATCTGAATCCACAGTCAAGTCGGCGCGAAAAAAGACACCTTCTCCTCCATTGGCACGAATGGCAGATACTACTTTTTCTCCTCGTTCCTGATCTCTGCCTATCACCGCTATTTTTGCCCCTTCCTTGGCAAACCGATAGGCTATCGCTTCTCCCAGTCCGGAAGTAGCTCCAGTGATGATCGCTACCTGATCCTTTAACCTCAATCGTACAACCTCCTTTATGCGTTTAACATTCTTTTCAAATGAGAAATGGCTCCTCTCGCCGCTTCATCAGATGTGGGAAGCGGCAAACACTCCATGGCAATATGCCCCGTATAGTTAATCTCATTCAGCGCATGGATCACACGCTTAAAATCAAAGCATCCCGTCTCCGGGGCACATCCGATTGTTATCTGCAAAATGCACATGGCCCAATGAGCTCCTTTGCCTGAAGAATCGGCTGTACCATGTCGCTTTCTTCGATGTTCATATGGAAAGTATCGATATGCATTTTCAATAGATTGGTATCGAATCTGCTGATAAATTCAGCTGTACTATTCGTAGTGTTGAAGGAATCGCTTTCATATCGATTAATCACTTCAAGAACGACCATTACTTGTTCCTTGGCTGCCACATCGAGGCAGTGCTTCAAGCTATCCTGAAGCAGGCTTTCAAAGAAATCAAAACCGCAGTTTTCCTTGACTTGTCCTTTCATCAAGCCAATAATGACCAGGCAGTCTAGTTTATCAGCCAGCCGAATATGAGAATCTACTCTTTCTATGGCCTTTTTTCTCGTTTCCGAATCCCTGCTGTTCAAGCTCAGGCCTTCCATAGCATAGGCGAGTCCTGTTCCAAGAGAAGAAACTTTGATCCCATGACGAAAGCAGCTTTCCCGCAAGGCTTCGGCATCGATTTCCTCGGGATTTCTTACATGCAATTCTACCGCGTCGTAGCCCAATAATGCTGCTTTTTCAATGGCCAGAGAATAGTTGTCCCTTAAAACAAAAGGAGCAAGGGGAGCGGCGTTTTCTGCTACTGTGATACTAAGCTTCATTCATGCCCCTCGTTTCGCTAGTTAATTGAATTTCAAGCCAATCATAAGCGTTTTTCCCCCATATCTCATGGGTACCTGGGAAAATATCCGTCTCTAGAGCGCTCGTCGCTCCGATCATTCCGTAAATCCTTTTCAATTGGGAGATCGCCTCTAATGCACTATCCAAGGGAAAGACATGATCCTCCATCCCTGTCTCAATAAAGAGCGGACGAGGAGCAATTAATCCGATTAAATCGGGCATTTCAGCATAAGGAAGGATGCCTGGTATATAATTGTCCGCACAGTGGCGCATGGACAACACACTCCCCTTAAACGTGTTCACAAAACCGCTGAGGACAACTGCTTTAATCCTCTCATCTATTGCGGAAGCAAAAGCACAGATAAGTCCGCCTCCGGAAAGACCCATGCATCCGATTTGCTCATTTGCCACATCTTCTCTGGCAATCAGATAGTCCACGGCCCTTTGAAGCTCAAAAACTCTTTGTCCAGCCAACGTTCTTCCCATCATCAATAGATTCATAGACAACCGATAACAGGAATTAACCCGAGGATCCTCATTTTGGTCCTGAAGGAGCCGCCGGTCGCCAAACCCCAATATTTCCGGAGCTAAGACGACAAATCCCTTCTTCACCAACTCTAATGCAAAATTTTTATGTATTCCCGGAGCTGAAGTATTTTCTGAGCCGTCCGGCCATAGCCCGACAATTTCTCTGCTCCCATAGCCATGACCGTGACAGGCAATGACGGCAGGCAGAGGGCCGCTCCTGTGCTTAGGAATAAGTAGATAGGCAGGCACTCTCAGGTGCGCATCTACGGTATATTCGATCCGCTCTCTTACATAGGATTCAAAGACCTTTCTTTCCAATACGATTGGACTTAACTCTACCTTTTCGCTTGGAAAGTGACCAAGCAACTCGGAAAATTTATCTTTGAGAGCTGAACGCCATTCGAACCAATCTTCTTTACTCCTGGCAATAAACGAAAATTCGGGTTGGATACTTGCATAAAGATATTCTAAATATTCATCTGGATTCCACACGTTTGCCTCCAAACAAGTTCAGGTGAACTGGTTGAACTTAAAATCAGTCCGTCTATGTCATAATCGAAATTTAATGGGAGAAAATCTACTTATCTTGAGACCGAACTTGCTAGGAAGGAATAGCTGCCCCGTAATATCCCTTTTAGGGCAGCCTCCCGTAAAAACTCGGTTTATTTTAACTTACCGGCTCCCGCTTTTGTTTTCACCAATGCAGGTACACTTTGTGTCGGATCAATACGGTCATGGATCTCTGGAACCCAACCTACATTCTCATCGAATGGTTTAGAAGGATTAGCCTCATTATAAGCTGCAACTAAATCGACTTGATGATGTGTGCTAGAGCCGTTTACGAAGGATCCATCCTCATAAATCGATGTGCCTTTCCATTCCTTCAGAATGGTAGATGGATCCACATCCCAATCAAAATCAAAATAATTGTTTTCTGCGTAAATTTTGGATTCTTTACCTACTCCTAGTGCGTAACTGTATTCATATTCGGAATCCTTCGAGAACTCATAATAGTTATTGTAAACATGCACCTGGCCGAAGCGAACACGAGGCAGACGCTGGCTTAAATTTCGATAATGGTTGTGGTGGAAGGTCACTTTCAAATGGCCAGGGTCCTTTGTACTCGAGTCACTGGAGCCGACAAGCGTTACTTTATCATGCTCCTGGAAAACATTGTACGAGACCGTAACATAATCGGAACCATTCTTTACGTCCAGCAATCCGTCATGCTGTTGATATTCACGACCGAAATATTCTCCAGACTTGCTGTCCGGATGTTCCCCGTCACCAAAGGTATTGTGATCAATCCAAATGTTCTCGGAATTGGTAATGGTCACGCTATCAAATTCTGAATTCCAGTTTCCACCTGAATCGGCTGGATCCCATTGCGGGAACAAGTCGATGGGAGCCTCAAACTCAATATTTCGTATAATGACATTTTTCACCCCGTCCATGACTAAGCCGCCACCCACGATTTTTGCGTCATTTCCTACGCCTATGATCGTGGTGTTCGATCCGACATTAATCAGTATTCTTTTACCTTGATTCTGTTGAGCTTTCTTCCTTTCCTTATCTAATTCATGATCTGAAACCTTCTTGTCTATTGGCCAAATTTCAGGAGAAAATGTTTCCAGATACTGATCAAAATCATACGCCGTGCCATCACTATAGAAACTATCATCTTCTATTGGCTGATTATTGTCATCCACATTCAAATTGATAGTGCCTTTGATATAAATAATTTTTGGGGTGCTAATGGTTTTATTTTTCGTGTTATCGCCACCTAAAGCCTGAATTAGTTCAGTTCGATTGGTGACCGTAAAAATATGGTCTGCATCGGCTGCAGCTCCTCCAGTCGTTCCGTTTGCATAAGCCGCCCAACCGTCGTTCGGACCTAAGACCTCATGTCCTAAATCCTTTGCACTTACTGGAACCGCTGAAAGAGATAGTGCTAATAATGAAGCCCCTAAACATGCTTTTAATAATTTTTTCATATAAAGATTCTCTCCCTACATATTTTTATAAATAAATTCCAATCAAAATAACAACGTTTTCAAATATAAACCTGCCTTAACACATCATTTATGAAAGAATCATCCCTTTAACCCCGTTGTAGAAATCCCCTCAACTAAATATTTTTGGAAAAAGAGGAAGACGAGTAATTGCGGAAGCAAGGAAAGGGCCGACATGGCAAATAATGGTCCCCAAGCAGATACGGAAGATGGGTCAGCAAACATTTTCAAACCGAGAGATAAGGTATAGAGATTGATGTCATTCAAGTAAATGAGCGGTGTCAGGAAATCATCCCATGTCCACATAAAGGCAAAAATGGCTACGGTGACTAGGGCCGGCATACACAGCGGAAGGATAATCCTCCAAAAGATACCGAATTTGCTGCAGCCGTCGATCACCGCCGCTTCATCTAATTCACGCGGGATACCGCGGATAAATTGAATCAGAAGAAAGATGAAGAATGGGGTTCCTCCTAAAAAGGCCGGAACGATCAGCGGCAAGAAGGTGTTTACCCACCCCAGTTTATCAAAAAGGATATATTGCGGGATTAAGGTCACTTGAGACGGCAGCATGATCGTTGCCATTAAGCAGGCAAACATCAGCTTTTTAAATCTGAACTGCACTCGGGCAAACCCGAAAGCAACGACAGTAGAAGAAAGGATTGAACCAATCACAACCATGATGGTAATGATAGCGGAATTCTTAAAGAACACATCAAATCCAACGGATCCGAAGCCCTTCCACCCGGCAGCATAATTCTCCCAGATAAATTCGGAAGGAATCAAGGAGGAAGCTTTGCGGAAAATCTCCGCCTCCGGCTTGACCGAGCTTACAATCGTCCATACGATAGGGTAGATCATAAGCAGCGCAACAGCAGCGATGAAAAAATGAAAAGTAAATCTCCTAATTGTTGGACTCACTTTATTTTCCTCCCTCCGACTCATAATAGACCCAAGCAGAAGATGATTTGAAGATCAGGGCTGTGAATGCGCCGACAATGATAAGAAGGATCCAGGCCATGGCAGAAGCGTAGCCCATTTTGAAGTTACCAAAAGCTTGTTCATACAGGTACACGGCATAGAACAAGGTACGATCAAGCGGACCTCCTCCAGTGACCATGAAGCTTTGGGTAAATGTCATAAAACCATTGATCATTTGCATGACCAGATTAAAGAAAATAACTGGCGTTAGCATCGGTATCGTAATCTTGAAAAATTGATGAACACGGTTGGCTCCGTCAACAGATGCCGCTTCGTATAATTCCCTAGGGATTTGCTTTAATCCGGCCAAAAAAATGAGCATTGGCGATCCGAATTGCCAAACGACCAAGATGACTAGCGTAGAAAGCGCGGTGTCCGGATTGGCTATCCAATTGGAACCTTGAATTCCAAATAGGCCAAGCAGCCCATTAATCGGTCCGTTTTGCCCAAAGAGCTCTCTCCACATGACCGCCACGGCAACGCTTCCGCCAATAATAGAGGGAATATAGTATAATGTCCGGTAAACCCCAACACTACGGAAATTCCGATTAAACAGCATGGCGACAAATAGGGCGAAAGCCAATTTCATGGGTACGGAGACAAAAACGAAAGTAAATGTCACTTTTAAAGCTGTCCAAAAACGTTCATCCGAGGTAAACAAATTGATATAATTATCGAACCCAATCCAAGTAGGGCTCGACAATAAATCGTAATTCGTAAAAGAGAGGTAGAGAGAAGCGATCATCGGACCAATGATATATCCTAAAAACCCGATGAGCCACGGGGAAATGAAGGCAAATCCGACCAAGTCATTCTTCAAATCGCTCTGCCAAGCCCTTGTCTTGCCCTGTTGCTGGACTGATGCCCTGCCTGAAATCACTGGGCTTTCTCCATTCATACTGAACACCTCCTATTGTTAATCACGAGGGTGTCTCAAAAGTGCCTGGCACTCTTTGAGACACCCTCGTCCTCTTGTTTGTAAATTATTTAGCGTTGGCTTCCTTCAGGATTTTAGTAGCCTCATCACGGAATTTCTTTGCGGCAGCTTCAGGAGTGGATTGCTTGTAATGGACCTCCTGATTGATTCTTTTGAAAAGGTTCTCAATTTCGCTTGCGCCTTTTGGATCTGGAGGATCAATTTCGCGGGAATGCTGGGCCGCTACTTCGAGATAGTCGAACATAATCTTACCCGACTCATCCATTTGTGGCTTCAAGTGATCACGAACCTTCTTGGAAATCGGAACACCACGCTCTGCCGCAAGAATTTCATTCGCCTCTAGATCATTGGTGAAGAAGTTAATGAATTTGGCTGCTTCTTCCGGGTGTTTGGTTGTAGCCGCAATGGAGAAGAATTGAGACGGCTTTAAGAATTGGGCCTTTTGATCTCCAGGTCCGGCCGGATAAGTCGTCACGCCCATTGTCCGTCCCGCACCCTTCATGAGACCTTTAATTTGGTTGCTGTGTACGCTTCCAGATGCCGCTTTTTGATGCACCATCATTCGGTTCTCAAGCTGATTGGCTGTTTGCACCCAATCTTCGATCGGAGCAGCCGCACCCTCATCGACTAAACCTCTCCAGAAGGAGAAATAATCGACCAAATATTTGTCATCATCATAACCAAGGCCATCGCCTGTTTTGCTGTAAACATTTAAACCGTGGGAACGAAGATGCTGTTGGAATCCTTTCATATCTTCAAAAGGCTCAACACCGTAAATCCCTAATTTCTCCTTAATCTGGCGAGATACCTTGGCTAAGTCATCCCAGGTGTAACCCGGTGGGAGTTCGACGCCGGCTTTTTCAAACAATTCCGGATCATAACCAAGCGAAGTCGTATTGGAACCTAAATTCAGTGCGTATAATTTTCCGTCTACTTTTCCCCCGTCCACGGCATTGGCATCCGAATCACTGAGATCGATGAGTCCTTTTTCCACCAACGGGTTCATATCAAGCAGGGTGCCGCGGGAAACATAGTCATTCAGGAATTTATAGTCCATTTGCACAACGTCAGGCATTTTTTTGCCCGCAACCTGTGTAGTCAGCTTTTCCCAATATCCGTCGAAGCTCAGAAACTCCGGCTTGATCGTGACATGAGGATTTTCTTGCTGATACATTTCAATTACTTTCAGCGTTCGGTCATGCCGATCCTGGGAACCCCACCACATCAGACGGAGTTCAACGGGTTCCTTGCCCTTATCTTCCGCCTTTCCGGCCGTTTCACCGCCTTGAGCTGGAGCTGGCTGGCTTGTTTCAGTCGAGCCGCCGCAACCGGTCGCTATGCTGACAAGAATCGCTGCTGAAGTCAGTACGGATAACCACTTTTTGCTTTTTATCATCTACTTGCCCCCCAATTCGTAAATTTAAGAATGATCACACAGCCTATCTGTTAACGCTTTCAATTAACTCATGTTGTCGGAGACTTGAACAACAATTCTTCTATAGTCACCGCCTTCCATATGGTATTTATCAAACGTTTGTTTTGCTTTGTTTATGTAAAAGTCATGAACAGAATCTCTGATCTGACGATTACGCTATTATTAGGAACCGCTTTCATTCACACAAACCGGTTTGACTCGTACCCTAACTTTTGGCTAGTTGTCACTTCCTTTTCAATTTAAATTCAATCTCAAATATTTATAACAACGTTGTTATATTTATATTATATTGTAGATTGCGAATCTTTTCAATACACTTTTACCAAATTTTTAAAACATTTTAAAATGATTGCAATATCGGTTATTTCGGTTTGTGTTGTTCCATTCTCCACAAAAGCTCCCCTTGTGGTTAGAACTTTTAATAACGTTTGAAAGATGACAACCATTCTATTTCGTAAGAAAAACAGGGTGGCCTGTTTCTGCCGATTTATAAATCGCTAAGACAATCTCCAACGGCTTCAAGCCTTTTTCACCATTGATAAAAGGTTCACGATCCTCATGGATGGCGTTGATCATATCCAAAATCTGCATGCGGTGAGAGAATCCGCTGATCGCTGCCGGTTCTGATGACGCTCCTGCGCTTTCCGATGCACTTGAAATGTCCGCCAGGTTTTCCGCGGGTCCCCTTCCATACATAGCCCCCTGTTCCCCTTCTTTCCGAATGTACAAGTGCGTTAGTATATCATTATTGATGATGGCCGAACCGTTTGTCCCGAACAACTCGAGGCGTGCCGAAAATCCAGGGAAAGCACTTGTGGTGCCTACGATCGTTCCTAATGCCCCATTTTGGAACTTGAGGGTGGCAACGGCAACATCTTCCACTTCAATCCGTTCGTGCGCAAGCGTAGCGGTGTGAGCATGGACACTTTCTACTGGGCCCATTAAATGCTGGAGAATATCAATGGTATGTATCCCTTGATTCATTAAGACGCCTCCTCCATCAAGCTTCCACGTACCTCTCCAATCCCCGCTGTCATAATACTCCTGTGAGCGATACCAATGGATGGCTGCTTGGCCCAAAACCATATTTCCTAAGCTTCCTTGTTCGATTTCTTCTTTTACGCGAATCGTAGAACGGTCAAAAAGGTGCTGCGAAATAATCGACAATTTCACTCCTGCATCACGGCAGGCCTGTACCATGGCCTTTGCCTTATCGAGATGAATATCCATCGGCTTCTCGACAACGACGTGCTTGCCGGCTCGGGCAGCATCGATAGCCATTTCTGCATGCATGCCGCTTGGAGTCAATATATTTACCACATCGACATCATCCCGTTTCAGCATTTCCTGGTAATCCACATACCAATCCACACTGAAGCGGGCAGACAAGGCCTTCGCCTTATCCCTGTCCACATCGGCAACAGCAACTAATTCCGCTCCTTCAATAGCTGCAATTTCTTCCGCATGTCTAGTGCTGATAACGCCACAGCCGATTAACGCAAATCCGATGTTCCTGGACATTCGCCTTCCTCCTTATTCACTCTATTCGAATCGCCTGTTTTTGGGTAAGCAAGGCTAATTCAGCCGCCTTGAAGGCATGTTTCTGGGTCATGGCATTCTCCGTGCGGTTTATGCAATCCAGGATAAGCAGTCCAAAGTATGGATAGCCCACTTGACCATTCAGGTTGAAATGATATTCACCTTCATGATTCACCAGATACAGTTGATTGCCTAGGCGTTCACGGGCAATATCCACATATTTACGGATTTCAATGGTTCCTTCCGTGCCAAGAATAAACATCCGGCCATCCCCCCAAGTACTGAGACCATCAGGAGTGAACCAGTCTACACGGAAATAACCGCTTGCCCCATTGTCTGTGATAAGCGCCGCGTCACCAAAATCCTCCAATTCCGGATAGTTCTTATGGTTATAGTTGGCCACCTTGCTGTGCAAAACGGTTGCATTCTCAGTGCCCGAGTAATAGAGGAACTGCTCAACCTGATGGCTGCCGATATCACATAGAATTCCGCCGTAGTTTTCCTTTTTGAAAAACCATTCCGGTCGGCTTGATGCCCTCAGCCGATGCGGACCCATCCCCAGTACCTGAAGAACGCGTCCGATGGCTCCATCTTTGATTAATTGGCCGGCAAAAACAGCGCTTTCCACATGCAATCTTTCGCTGTAGTAAACAGCATATTTACGCCCTGTTTCCTCTGTTTTGGCTCTAGCCCTGTCTAACTGTTCCAAGCTAATCAAAGGGGCCTTATCGGTAAAATAATCCTTTCCATGCTCCATGATCCGTATGCCCAAATCACACCGTTCGGATGGAATGGCGGCTGCGGCAATTAATCGAATCTCCGGATCCTGAAGAATCTCCTCCTTAGATCTGGCCGCTTTCACATGCGGAAAGGCTTTACAAAAGGCATCTACTTTTGCCGGATCCGGATCATATACCCACTTCAAATCCGCTCCCGCCTCGGTCAATCCATGGCACATGCCGTAGATATGTCCGTGATCCAGAGCCATGGCGGCAAAAGGAAACTCCCCTTTTGATACAACTGGACTCGACTTCCCCTTTGGCGCATAATTCATTCCGTCTCGAATTTGCATGAAGCTCTCCTTTCTTCTAGCTCACTGTTTTTTTGGTATACTTCGTTTCTTGTCCGACGTCATTCGCCATCCCTAACGGATGAGAATGCCTGGCCGTTCGATTCTTTGGCCATTCCATTCCACCTCAACCATCGGATATTGCCCTGTAAAGGTCAAGACCTCAGTCCCCTGTTCCGTAATCATGATCGTATCTTCCGATTTAACCCCAGCAATGCTTGGATTCCAAGCATACACTTGATCCCGCTGAACCTGTTGGGAGATATCCGGAAGCAGAAGCTGTTCCCTGGACAAGTAGCCGCTTAGGCCCCCTTGATGATGATATTTCCATTCATCAGCAAACCCGACTGCTTGATACGCTTCTTTCATGTGGACGAACAAATCGGAAAAATGTGTACCGGGCACGGTATGGGAAATCATGGCCGCATCCACCGTAGCCACCGCTTTCTGTCGATATAGAAGGTCATCAGACGGTCGGCCGAAATGAACCAATCGGGAGGCCGAAACGATCTGTCCCTGACGGCGCCCGCCTATCACGAGCATGGCGTAATTATCTAGCGGCTTAGAGGTAGGCAGCGGATGTCTTCTGCTAAATACGCGCAAATCAGCGGCAACCAGGTTAACGATCGGTTCAATTCCTCTTTTGATGCAATGAGCAGCCAGGCGGGAAGCGATTTGAAATTCCGTTTCCCCTGTCTGAATGTCAAAAGCGGTTTGTTCCAATGCTTGGGCTGTATCCTGAGCCAAGCGGCGGATACGCTCTTTCTCCCGGCTCGTTAGCACCGATCGCAGGGCTATGAAATCCGTCTCTAGCTCGGTATCCCATGCAACTCTTTCATCCCCAACTAAACGGGAAATGATTTCATTCAATCGGGTTGGTTCATGCCAAGCAAAGACTTCCACTTGGTCAAATTCAGCCTGGACTTCTTCTTCCATAAGCCGGACAGCTTCAATGTTATTTGCGATTAAACATGTCGAGTCGAGAGTGACCAAAATGGTTCCCACAGCTCTTTCCGTCGCTTGGTTGACGAACCCTCTTCCCGAAGTGAGCCAAGAAAAATTCTTTTGCTGGGAAATGAGCAACCCATATATTTGCCTTTTCTTCATTAGTACCCGAATATGTTCCAGTTTCCTTTGGAATTCTTGCATTCTTTCACCGCCTTATCCGCCATGTATAAAAAGATAGACATAGCTGGAACAATAAAAGGCTATGTCTACCCACTATTTAATTAGTTGTTGTTAAGCCATCTGTGATCCGGATCTTCGTAGGGTTTTAATGTTCTGCCGGTATCCCCCGCCATGAACCATAAATAATAGACTTGATAGCCTCCACCTGCCACAACCGGATGGTATCCCTTATCGATAGCAAAGCTGTCTCCATGTCTGATGATATGCGCATCATCAATGGATAAATCTTTCGTATAGTGCAGTTGGACACCAAAACCTTGCTCCGGGTTCACTTGGTAATAATAGATTTCTTCTAAATTTGGTTCTTCCGGCGCGAATTCCCCATCATGCTTATGAGGCGGATAGCCGGACCATTGTCCGGGGTCGCTGAAGGTTTCTCCTAATACTGTGCGCTGTACGCGGTTGTCTGCATTGTCTGCAATAATGTCATGAACTTGGCGACTCCATTGGGCTTTCCCGCGATAATGAACGGTTACTTCTTCTGGGGTGATGACGAAAGGAGCAAATTTCTCTTCTGCTTTTACCTTGCATACGGCGATTTCCACATCTGTCGCGGCAATGATCTGATAAGCGGACTGGCAAGGAACAAAAACAGTGGTCGCCCTTCCTTCAAATACGCTGCTTCTGCCGCCCAAGTTATCCCACTTCTGACCTTCGGCAGCTATCGTCGCTTTACCGGTTAAGATGACCAAAGACGTTTCATATCCATTGGTTTGGGATTCATAAGTTTGACCCTGTTTGAGGGATAGTTTGCCGAAAGCGAGGTACTTCAACACTTGGTCCTCTTCGCGAATGATTTCTTGATAGCCTTCTGCCTGTTGTGCTTTATAGTATCGTTGCATAATGAACACCCTTTCAAATGAATAGTATATAGCTAATAATATAACAACGTTGTTATTTATTCTTAAAAAATGTATGACTTTCTGTAAAAAGCTTATCTCCCCCTATCTGATTATTCATGGGCGTTTAGTCCATTAATTGCCCGCCATTCACTTCAATAATTTCACCTGTTAGAAAATTAGCATAGCTTGATGCCAGGAACAGGGCCGCCCCAATCGTTTCTTCAGGTGTACCTTCACGTCCCATAGGAATCGTTGCGGCTACACGCTTTCTCAAATCAGGCGTTGAAAAACGATCATGGAAGGGAGTGCTGATGGTTCCCGGAGAAAGGCCGTTAACCAAAATGTTGTATTCTACTAAATCTTTCGCCATTCCCCGAGTCAATGTGCTTACCGCTCCTTTAGCCGCGGCATAGGCCATCGACCCCATCCCTCCCCCGTTGCGGGCAGCAATCGAGGTCACATTTATGATCCTTCCTTTCCCTTGCTTCTTCATGAGAGGAAGTACGGCCTTACTCACCAAGTAAACCGATTTTAAATTCACATTTATCACTTGATCCCATAACTCCTCATCCAGCTCTTCCAATCTTGCTCTTTTAATCAAAGAGCCAGCATTGTTCATGAGGACATCCACTCTTCCGAAAACGCTCTCAATTCGATCTGCCATTTGAAGAACTTGCTTGCTGTCCGAAACATCTCCTTGGAGCAACAAACTTCTTCTTCCTAGTCTTTCGATTTCGGCAACCACTTCATCTGCTTCCTTGCGGCTATTTTGGTAGTGAACGATCACATCTGCTCCATGTTCGGCAAATCCGATTGCAGCTGCCCGGCCAATCCCCGTACTGCTTCCGGTAACCCAAACTACCTGTCCTTCAAATTGGTACATCATATCTTCCTTTCTGTTATCACGTTGAAGTGATTTGCAATTATTTTTACAACGTTGTTATTTTTATTATAAATACAACTTACACTATTTTCAATATATTATCAATAATTTTATGCAATATTTTTTATTGTCGCAAATCTCTTAATTAGGAAGTACCGTGCGCTGTTCTAACCTCTTTTCCAAGTCCCTTTCTGGCTTAGACTTCAGCTGTTCCACTCTTTCAAAAGAAAGATAAGCCGACTTCATGATGAGCAGACTAAGAAGGCTTCCGCTAAAAAAAAGAAGGAGTTTTGGAAAATAGAGAATGGTAAAGATCAAACCTAGGCATCCCACCCCCATCGCTATGGTTCGGGCGGGCAGGGCGACTGCGATTAAAATGGAATTTTTAATATGTTGCAGCATCTTCGCTTCGTAATGAACAAAAACAGGAAAAATATAAAGCGCAGAGACCATATACCCAGCAGAGAGAGTCAGTATGGCAATGGTAATCGCCTGATAGATAAGTCCTTGTTGCGAAGAAAAATATTTAAGATCCAAAAGCAGGATTATCCCTAGAATGAAATAAATGAAGCCTATCATATTGGACTTCATAAATTCCTTTTTGAATGTCGTCCAAAACACTCCAAAAACAGCAACATCCGGTTCCCCTGCTACCCATTTTCGCGTGACGGAAAACATACCCGCGGTTGAAGGAAATAAACCGAAAATCACAAATCCGGCTAACGAAAATCCTATCCACAATATGTTCAAGTAGGCCAATCGCGTGATCCATAGGCAGAGCCAATAGAACCCTCCTGTCAAACCTCTAGCTTCCATTGCTTTCCCCCTCAATCAAATGATCGACATTGAATTCGATGACATTTCCATCCGGGTCACAGCAATAGATTTGTGAGAAACCGGCGGTACTGTTGGGCTTTAGAACCATCTCGACCGCCATATTTTTAAGCCATTCTACTGTTCGATGATAATCCTTCACTCGCAAGGCGAAATGGCCATCCTTCGTATCGATTCCTCCCTTCGTTCTCAGCGTTTGTGCCGCCGGATGAACAATCAGGTGCAGCTGTTGGCTGCCTATCTGATACCAAGCCCCTGGAAAGTTGAAGTCGGGACGCGGGATTTCCTGCAAGGCTAGCACCTGGCTGTAAAAAGCTTTTGCCTTCTCCAAATCCGTTACTATCAAACTTACATGATGAATGTTTTCATACTGTATCACATCGTTCCCCTCCTTTATCTAATTTTGATTACAACGTTGTTAATTTGTGATAAGATAAACTATATATGATTAATTTCCAATTTTCAATATAATTTAGCTGGAAAGCTTTTAATTCAACCAAATTTATACTTTTTTATTCTAATCACAAATGAAATCGTTTAAACTATTAGATAATAACCGTTATCGGAGGATCACCCATGAGTGTTACCATCAAAGACATTGCTCGTGTAGCTAACGTAAGCTACTCTACTGTATCAAAAGCTTTAAATGATAGTCCCTTAGTTAAGAAAAAAACTAAGGATAAAATTCTTGAAGTAGCCAAACAACTGGGATACCAACCCAACATGGTTGCCAAAAGCCTCGTTTCGAAGAAAAGCCATGTTATTGGCATCGTTTGGCCGACAGTGGAACGCCCTGCCTGGTCTACGTTGGTTACCAAGATCAACGATATATTGGAAAATTATGATTACCATACACTTTTATCTATCAACCCCTTTGATTCGGCGGTTACCCTTTTCAATCTGTTTCAAGTGGACGCCATCCTTATTTTTAAAGAGGAAAACCAAATGCAGAAAAAGTCCGATTTGCTTTCTTCCAACGTTCCCATCCTCTGTTACGGCAAACCGGGAGCATCACCTTTTCCTGCAATAGATGTCAATCGAAGAAAAGCGATCTTTGAGGCTGTTCGATACCTATCCGAAAAGAAGCACCAAAAGATTTCCTATATCGGTGATTTATCCCAACAAGAAATGACGCAGCAGGAAAAGTTCTTAGGTTTTTCTGAAGGGATTATCCATTTCGGGTTGCCTACACACCCAGAAATGACCGTCAATACAGGCGGGAATAGTTCGGAGGGGGGATACAGATCCACCAAACAACTTCTCAAGTCCAATTTTAAACCAACAGCTATCATCAGCGGAAGCTACGACATCACGGTCGGAATTATGAGGGCATTAAAGGAAGAAGGAATCAAGGTCCCGCAAGATCTCTCGATTCTAAGCTATGACAACATCCCACAAATGGATAATTTCGAAATCCCGATAACGGCAGTGGGAGCACCTATCGATTCCATTGCAGAAAACATTGCCCGATCCCTCTTAACCATCACGAAAGGAACAGATCAACTCCCCTTCTTTACCGAAATTGATGTGGAACTCGCAGAGAGAAAGTCATGCCAGGAACCTCAAACTGAATAATCGATGCTCTGCTCTTTGTAAAAAAAGAATAAGAGGCTACCCCCTAAGATCCGATAAATCGAACCTTTTGGGATTAGCCTCTTTTTATGTAATTCTGAAATGCAAATTATTTAAATAAAAAGATTTATTTCTATACAAAACAGCTCTCTTTTTGTATAATAATCCTTGTAATGAAAACGTTGTTAAAAATTAGTTTTATGGTTTTGACTAGACAATTCAATTTAACGAACTGCTTTACTTCATGCTAGCGATGGATGAAAACATATTAAATTTTAAACGTTTTCATCTTATTAATTTTACTATTTTGGAGGTGTATTGTTTTGGCATATGAACTAGTTGATAAGTTAAGAGAACAGTATATGGTGGGCGATAAGTGGTATTCAGCAAGATGGCACTATATTGAAAGCTGTATTCTTAAATCTTATTTGGACAGCTATGAACAAACCGAAAAAAATGAATATTACTCTTTTGTGAAGGATTTTATTGACAATCTCTATGATAATGAAGGCAATATTCCTGAGATTGATCTCAATTACTATAGCATTGATCAGATCAGAATGGCATCCATCCTCTTCACCCTTTACAAAAAAGAGGAAGATCTAAAATACAAAAAAGTTCTTGATCAGATATACGGGCAGCTTAAGTCCACCTATCCACGAACACAATCAGGGAGCTTTTGGCACAAGGAAAACTATCCGAACCAAATTTGGCTCGATGGGCTTTATATGGGCCAACCCTTCTATGTACAATATGTTAAAGAATTTGAAGAGAATAAGAACTACGATGATACATTGAACCAATTTAGAAATGTACGAAAATTCATTTACAATCAAGAAAAGAATTTGTATCATCACGCCTATGACGAGAGTCGTGAAATGTTCTGGTGTGACAAGGAAACGGGTCTTTCCCCTCATGTGTGGGGCCGCGCTATTGGCTGGTTTGCTATGGCACTAGTGGATGTCCTTGAATTACTAGAGGGCCAAGAGGTTGATTCGGGAGATTTACAGGTGCTCTTAAAGGAAACGGTGAATGACATGATAGCTTATCAGCATAGTACAGGTATGTGGTATCAGGTGGTAGATATGGGCAGCCATCCAGAAAATTACTTGGAATCTAGTGGAACGCTGATGCTCGCTTATGCCATTTTAAAAGGCGTGCGACTCGGGTATCTGCCTAAAGAATATGCAGAGACCGGCAAAAAAGCATTTGATGGCACATTACAGCAGTATCTCCGAGAAGTAAACGGGGAAGTTCTGCTCGGTGGCATTTGTAAGAGTGCAGGGCTCGGTACCCATCCTGAAACGGGCGTTGTACGCGATGGAAGCTTTGACTATTATATCCACGGTGAAGCTGTTGTGGACAACAACGGACACGGTGTGGCCCCCCTTCTCATGGCCTACAATGAGATCAAGCTTTTTGAGCGAACGATGCAGCAAGTAGAATAATTAAGACGACCAAATCACTCAGGAAAAGAGGGAGTCCCCAAAGATAGGCTTTAGGGACTCCCTCTCCATTTTACTCTATTGAATAAGTGGAGAATTCTCACCTCATTGAGCGCTGCCGGAAACGGATGTTCTGGGGCCAGACGATAATCTAGGGAAATTACCTTGTACCCTGACTCCATAGCCAAAGGACGGACCTTTTCATCATGCCCCTCCACGCTTCCCATGATAAAACCTCCCCCATGAAAGAAAACCAGCAGTGGGAATGCTGTTATATGTCAAGTTGAGCGTTTCAGATACTTTCAGAGGAAAAAGGCTGGCCCTAAAAATGCCGGTTCTTTTAGCTCTTTTTAGGGACAGCCTCTTCAGTTAGTTTATAAAACCCATCTCTGTTAACCAATCCTCGGCGAGTTGCGTCCATCGAGCAACAGATCCTTCAGCGAGTCGAATGGCAAATCCATGACCGCCTTTGCGAAATATGTGCATTTCTGTATCCACTTTGGACTCTCTTAATGCTTCATAAAACAAGATGCTATTTTTGCTTGTCACGCTTGTATCGTCATTAGCATGAACGACAAAGGTAGGAGGAGTATTTGCATCAACATGCTGATGATTGGAGAACATCCGGATCATATCCTGACTTGGGTTGTTTCCAAGTAAATTCATTCGTGATCCTGGATGTGTGATTCCTTCATCCATGGAAATAACAGGGTAGTTGAGAAGCATGAAATCGGGCTTCGCACTCAGAAGATCGACGTCCTGGAAGGCTTCATATGCCTCGGCTGCATATTTGGTGCCGAGGGTAGATGCCAAATGTCCGCCTGCAGATAAGCCTAAAACTCCTACTCGATTGACATCGATCCCCCAGTTGTCGGCATTCTGCCTAATTAATCTCATGGCCCGCTGGGCATCCTGCAGAGGAACTAGATGTCGATGTCGATGCCCTTCTCCTGGTAAGCGGTATTTTAATATAAAAGCCGTCACTCCCTTGGAATTTAACCATTCGGCTAGATCATATCCTTCTTTGTCAACGACCAGCCGTTCATATCCGCCACCTGGCATGATGAGTAGAGCAGCTCCGTTCTCCTTCTCTTTAATTGGGAAGAATGGAATGATACTGGGTTTCGTAATGCCGATAATCGCTCGGTCCATCACATTGGGATCACTACTTCTTTCGATGATTTGCTCCGGAATGTTTACTTTCTCTGAACCGGGAGCCGATCCTGGCCATAGAAATATTTCATTATCAGAAATCTGTAATGCCATTTCTCCTAAAGTCCCTTTCTCCGCTATGTATTTAACAATTCTTCAATATACTTTCTTCTGTCTGAAAGTTGATGTATCTTTACCCATTCTAGAATAATGGGTGCTTTCGGTTGGTATTGTTTCAGGAGATTTATAAATAGCGGATAGTTCATTTGCCCCTCTCCTGGTGCCACACTTTGGAGTTCACCATTCGGCAGAGCCAATCGATCTTTTGCATGACAGGCTAGGATCCGATCTCCTAACAAAACGAAAGCTTCTTTTAGAACATGATCATGGTTGGCAATATTATCACGGGTTAATAGATTTCCGGGATCCAGCAAGACACCGAGATGGTCTGATGGGATTTCTTCTAGCCATTGCCGCATCACTTGCGGCGTATCAATGAGATGTTCATGAGCAGGCTCAATGGCAATGAACACTCCCCGCTTTTCCGCTTCTTCAAGCAGCTCCTCTATTGTCCCCCTTAAATTTGCCCAATCCAAATTATTGAATGGTCCCCATAGGTTTTTCCCGGTTTCAGCTGCAACCATGGATGCACCAAATGAACGAGCATATCGGAGCAGTTCTTTGAAACGCTCGACATTTTCGCGCCTTTGCTCTTCATTACGATCAAATAAATGCAAGTAACAACCAAGGATGGGAATTGAGACTCCATGCTTATTGAACTCTTCCGCTATAGACTCCGCCAATCCTGCGCTCAATCTGCCGGGCTTAGTGAAATCCTGATCGCTGAAAGCTTTCCATAAAGCCAATTGTACTTGACGAAATCCGAGCGCACCAATTTTCTCAGCCGACTCCTTATATGGAAGAGTCCCTGCTAAATGAGCCAACATACCAACGGGCATTTCATTGCCTCCTTTATTTCTGTCTAACGGGCCTTATCCGGCCTCTAGTCAGCCTTCTTTAATTACGCAGCATCGCAGTCAAAATAACGCCAGCGATCATGGATAAAAAACAGGAATACCTCAAGGAGGTAATTCTCCACCCCCTGCCCAGGCTGACGCTCGTAACGGCAAAACCACTGATTCTGGTGCGTATCGATAACGAATGCATGATTTCCAGTTTGGTTTAGAACGATTTGTTGAATATAATTCAGTATCTTGTCCTCCCTCCACACCCTATTGAAAGCGCTTCTTAGAAAGTATGGGTGAATGCTTCCCTTTCTCCGATAAGGTTTATATGAATCTATGTATAGGATAAAATATAACTTTTCAATATTGAATTAAAAATCTTTAGAAAAATGTTTGATATTAATAAAAAAAGCTTCATTAAGCTGTTTATGCGTTTAAGAAAGTTTGTTCACTTAAGCGCTTTAGTGAACTCGAACTTTCTTAAACAGTAAAAAAGTGCTTCTGCCATCCCATGGTCAAAAGCACTTTTGTCTCAGTTCATTAACTCTAAAAATACTTCTTCTCCCATCCGAAAGGGTTTATGGGCTGAACCATGAACCTCCAATTGTTGTGAACGGGTGTCTACCGTATAATACACTTCTTTCCCTTGGTACTGCAGGTTGGTTATTACTCCTTGAATACCCTGTCCCTCTCGATTCATTGAAAATTGTTCAGGTCGTACAGGATACAGCTGCTGCTCACGAAACGCATCAGGAATACCTGGATGCACCCATTCGACTCCGCCATTTGATCTTTCTGGGCGAAAGCGGATCCCTGCCCATTGGCCTGCAATGAGATTGGCTTTGCCAACAAAGGTTGATACAAAGAGCGTTTGAGGATTCTCATAAATTTCTTGCGGCGTACCGACCTGCTCTACGCTCCCATCCTTCATTAC
The DNA here is from genome assembly GCF_040813775.1 of Ammoniphilus soli. Lineage (NCBI taxonomy): Bacteria > Bacillati > Bacillota > Bacilli > Caryophanales > Paenibacillaceae > Ammoniphilus > Ammoniphilus soli. The sequence goes on along the minus strand of NZ_JBEGDL010000002.1, from coordinate 156,648 downwards.
AACGATCCGATCGGCCATAGCCAACGCTTCTCCTTGGTCATGGGTAACATAGATAATACCCGCTTTGGTCAAACGATGCAGCTCTTGGATTTCCCTCCTCATCTCCAGTCGCAGCTCCACATCCAGACTGCTCAATGGCTCATCCATTAACAACATGGAAGGCTTAGCTGAAATCGCTCTGGCAAGAGAAACCCGCTGTTTCTGCCTTCCGGAAAGCTCGCTTGGCATGCGGTTTGCCAGATGGTTCAATCCGACCATTTCGAGTACTTCCGCTACCCGTTCTTCCTTGCGGGCCTTCAGCTCTTGCGGGACATCCTTATGATGAAGCAGAGGAAATTCTACTTGCTCCTTCTAAAATCCATAATTTAGAGGGCTATGAATGGCTTGAAACTAGATTGATAGTAGGATTCATAGATAAAGGAGGAGCATAGGGCCGAATGGGAAATATGAATGGGGTGTAAACTTTTAACATTCTGTTTACAATTTTTTCATTTCAAAATGCCTATTCCCTCATATGAAAAAGAAGTAGACGAGTGGTCTACTTCTTTTTAGAATGCCGTTACTAGGCAGTAACTAGGGCATCATAGGTCTTCTGCAATTCTTGTTTTCCGCTTTCTACTACAAAAGTTGCCCGCGTTGCGATTGGTGCATCAGGACGACTGACGTACGGAACCACCCGGTAATCGGCAGTCCAGTTATCAGGAGTTACCGTACAGCGTACATAACCGCGCTGGTTGTTAAAAAACTTAATATGAGAGTTTTCGGCAAGGATGGAAGGAGCGGCATTGTTGCTATCGGCACCGTCTCCACCGGATGAGATCGACGTTCCCACAAACTCAACCCCGATATTTGCCGAGGAAGGATCCTGAAAATCCGCTTTAATTTCATTGGCCCAGCTTTGGTGTACATCACCTGTTAGCACAACAAAATTGGAAATCCCCTTCTCTTTAATGAAATTCAGAATGCGCTCCCGGTTAGCGGGATATCCGTCCCAAGCATCCATGCTGAATTCCTCGCCGAGTCCGGACTTGAAATCCCGATGGGCAAAGAATACCTGTTGGGCAAGAACATTCCATTTCGCTTTGGAATTTCCGAGACCATCAAGGATCCACCGCTCCTGATCGGCCCCCGTAAGAGATCGGTTCGGATCCTTCGATTCGGTACTAGGCGCCTTTCGGCCGTCCCCATTCGCTTGGTCATCTCTATATTGACGGGTATCAAGAACATGGAAATCTATTAAATTACCGAAAGAAAGCCGTCTGTACAATTGCATGCTGGCCCCATGCGGCAAGGAAGACCGTCTTAAAGGCATATGTTCATAATAGGCTTGATAAGCTGCTGCACGACGCTGGATAAACGGTTCCACTGGTTGCCCTTTTTCCGGAATCAAGCCAGCAAAGTTGTTTTCCACTTCATGGTCATCCATGGTAACCATCCACGGAAATGCCGCATGGGCTGCCTGCAGATTTTCGTCACTGCGGTAGAGGGAGTGGCGGTTGCGGTAATCTTCCAATGTCATGATCTCGTCGCTGTTATGAGGACGAACAGCTGTGGCACTGATCCCGCCTTCATAGATATAGTCTCCCAGATGGAATACCAAATCTAAATCTTCCTTGGCCATATGCTTATAGGCGGTATAGTATCCAACCTGCCAATTCTGACAGGAAGCGAAGGCAAAAGACATGCTAGCCACTTGACTTCCAAAGGCAGGCAAAGTCTTCGTCCGACCTACAGGGCTGGTTTCATTCCCTACTTTAAATTGATAGTAGTAAACCTGATTCGGGTGTAATCCATCTACCTCAACATGGACCGAGTGTGCAAGTTGATGTCTCGCAAATTCAACCCCATGGCGTACCACGTTGCTGAATGCCTTATCTGTAGCGACTTCCCATCTTACGGGCACATCATAGCTAGGCATTCCCCCACCATTCAACGGATCAGGTGCCAATCGCGTCCATAACACAACGCCATCCGGCAGAGGATCTCCTGATGCCACCCCAAGTGAAAACGGATAAGTTTCAAAAAAAGGCTCAGCCCCTATTACTCTCGGTCCCTGCAATGTACCGGCAAGGGTTAATCCTAACGAAAGGGCAGCAAATTTGCCTGTCGCACGAAGAAAGCCTCGGCGATCCATATCTCCTGATTTCCAGTCATTCAGGTTCATCATATTCTGTAAAAGATTCAGTTTTTCTTGATCCATGTTCGTTTGCTCTCCTTTTCCAATGATTTCTTGTACTCTATTACTATTACCTCCTAAAATATTAAAGATGAAATGTTAAATGAGAATAAAATCTTTTTATTTATTTTGTAATCGCTAGAGATCAGTCCTTAAGATTCAGAAAAAATTACGGAATATATGATTATTGGATTATAAATACATGCAAAGGATGATTTTCACAGCCCTTTATTCCTGGAAAGCAGTGGAATCCGGTTCGTTTTTTTCATTTAAAAGAGAAACAAGTCCTAGGCTGAATATAAAATTTTTGTAAATATATCTAACGATGGATTAACTTTTCAGATGTGGATGGGCTGAACATCCAGCTGTTCGACATATATTGGTGAAGGGTAAAAATGAAAAGATTTATAACAAGTATTTTTTGGCTATAACATAAAGTGAGGTGATCCAATGAATTCAGCGGTGCTTGACTGGGATGCAACAGAATTATCCGCCAAAATCATGTCAGGTGAAGTTTCTTCGCTAGAGGCAACGGAGACCTACATTCAGCATTTAAAGCATATCAATCCCCAGCTAAATGGCCTGGTTGAAGACCGTTTTGAGGCAGCAAGGCAAGAAGCGATGCTGTGCGACAGCTTGTACAAAGAGGGAAAAGCGAAAGGAAAGCTTTTTGGAGTGCCGATTAGTGTGAAAGAATCCTTCCATATAAAAGGGATGAAAACGACAGGGGGATTAATCCACCGAATCCATCAGATTGAACAGATAGATGCCTATATTGTACGAAGACTAAAGGAAGAAGGAGCAATCATTTTAGGCAAAAGCAATACGCCAACCCTATGCTTTTGCCAAGAATCGGAAAACAAGCTATACGGAAGAACGAATAATCCTTGGGATTTGTCCCGTACGGCTGGAGGTTCAAGCGGTGGGGAAGCGGCTTTGATTGGGGCCGGGGGAGCGGCCGTCGGAGTGGGGTCAGACATCGGAGGTTCGATTCGTTTTCCCTCCCATTTTAATGGCGTCATTGGTTTTAAATCTGGAAATTCACAGGTATCCCAGGAAGGGCATTTTCCCTTTGTTACTCATCCGCTTCAGGAATCCATGCTGGGGATAGGAGCCATCGCCAAATCCGTGCAGGACGCCAAGTTAATCAATGATATCATCACCTATCATCCTTTACCTGATTGTCATTTGACCCATTTCGAGATTTGTATTCCAGATATTCCATCTATTCCTTTAGGTGAGGATACCCAACATCTCTTGCAAAGGATTTCGATAGATTTGCAGAAAGATTTTTCAGTCAAAAAATCCTTTCCCTTTGACCTAAAGCAAATCATGTCCATCGATGCAGGAAAAGGGATTGCCGATCTTGCCTTTGAAAAGGATGGGAGCAGATTTGTTCGGGAATATGTAAAGGAAGTCCTGTTTGGCTCCTCCGCTTACCATCGTTACTTAACATGGGCGTTAATTGGCGCTAGCTTGTTTAAGCCTTCCAAAAAGCAAGGTGAAAAAGTCACTGCTGCCGTGTTGGAAATGCATAAGCGCAGCGAGGAAGAGCTGAAAAATCAAATTGTTGTCCTGCCTGTCTATCACCGGGGGGCCCCGCATCATGGCAAACTATACAAGGAGATTTTTTCCATACAAAAAAGCTTCTTAAAATATATGCCCTATACAGCCTTTGCCAATGTATTAGGCCTCCCCTCATTAACTATCCCTGTAGGGGAAGATCGGTTTCACATGCCGATTGGCGTTCAGCTGATTAGCAAGGTGGGGAATGAAAAGGCATTGTTCGATCTTGGCAGGATAATCGAAAGGAAGTACAGGGGCTATATCCGATGCGCCACTTACGATTGTAAGAACGGAGGCTCCCAAAACTAGAGAAACTTGGAAGCCCCCCTTTCCAGCTTAACCGTCCGTTTGGAGTACCCGGTCCAAATGCTGATCTACCAGCTGCTGTACTTGCACAGGTATCTCCAGCTGGATGAAATGGCCTGCATTGGGTATAACATGGACTTTGGCATGAGGAATATGTTCATCGCGAAGCTTTATGGCATGTTGGACTGAGATATAGGGATCCTTCTCTCCCCAAACGATTGTCACCGGACCACTGAAATTCAACAATTTGCCAGAATAAGCCCGCAATTTTTCCGTATCTCCTGATCGGTACAGCTGGAGTGCTGTTTGATGATCTTCCTCCGAGGAGAATACACGATAAAAATCATTCATTATCCTTTCATCCGCATTCGGAAGCAAAGAGCCGAAACGCTTTTTCCAAACCTTGGGATGGGACATGGCACGCAGAACTCTTTCACCTACTTCATCCGTCTGAAAATTTTTCGCTAATTCATGCCAGGAGTAGTCAGGCGAAATGGTCGAATTGCTAACCAAGATTGATGAAACACGATGAAGCTGCTCCATTCCCCACCTGAGGCCTATTAATCCTCCCCAGTCATGTACAAAAAGATGAACCTTATTTATTTGTAAAGCCTCAAGAAAATCAGAGATAAATTCCACGTACCGTTCCCAAACCGCAGGTTCCTGAAACCGTTCACTTTGTCCGAATCCTGGAAGATCTGGTGCTATGGCTCGAAAGCCTTTCCTGCTTACGGTACTGATCACATCCTGCCAAATTAAGCTTGATTCCGGAAAACCATGGATCATCAGCACGCACGGATCCGACGTCTTCCCTTCATCCATATATTTAATATGTATATTTTGGATGACGATTTCTTTTTTCTCCAAGGAAACACTACCTTTCACATGAATCGTTTATACTTTATTTTACATTTTGTCAGGTTGCGAAGGAAGTCATATTTAATAATCACCAGGCAAACAAGAAAGCGGTGGACAGGAAATTCCCTGCCCTCCGCCTTTTGGGAGTTCACTTCACCGGTTCCTCCCACCAGCCGAAGGCAATTCGGCCTGATGCTTGCATCCGCAATCCATTGATATCGATTTTTAGGCCTCGCGACATTTCGGTAGATTATAATCGTTCTGACTTTTCCCGTTTGCATGAGATGTACGAGGATAAATACTATTCCATTTTTCTACTTGTAATGGCGATTATTTCTGTCAAATCAAGATGAAGCGGGACAGGGTAATCATCTGGTATATTCTCCCAGGCCAAATCTGTTACTTGACCAAAATGATTACGTTTGATTGTAAGTTTATCAGTCACCGTTTCGATCATGTTTCCGTTTCTTAAATAAATTTTAATTTGGTTCATAGATTATCCCTCCATTTGTAATAACTTATTTAATCAAAAAAAGGGCCATAGAAAGGTGCTTTCGCAACCTTATTATGGTCCTTTTTGCTTTCCTTTTAATATTATTTAACCTTATAACTTTCCTCTATTGAAGATGTCCGGATTCATAGGATTCCCTTAGTTGATCGATTGCGCTCAATCCGTTCTCAATGCAAGTTAGTTTTGCTTCCTTATCGACATTGCTCAGAGGATCAGTAACCCACCGTACATGTCCTTTAAATATTTCGTCTAGTTTGAAGATGAATAGACGGTCATCGTTCTGATAAACACGATATAAAGCCTGCTCGAAACGCTCTTTGCACCATTCAACGGAGTATAGTTCTTCTCGCTGGTTGTCTTGGCTCACACTAAAGATTGAGATTACCTTTTCTTCCGGCAATTTGAATCCCTCCTATTGTCTTGCATTTTCTTGGTTACATAAATTTTACCATTCAATTGGAATTCAACCAAACCTCAGTATCCCTGTCCTCCAGGGATACTGCTTCATATACCTAGAATATTCTGGTTTAGCCTAGTCTTAATTCCATTACCACCGAATAAGAGCAGGATGCTCCGGATAAAGTCATTTTGGGGTGAAAGCGTTAGTTCCGTCCACAAGTAATTAAGAACCGATTGGTAGAATGACTTCTACCATTGTACCTTTACCCTCTTCACTTTCAATTCGCAGTATTCCTTGATGGTTTTGGATAATCCGATGTGAAACCATTAATCCTAGCCCCGTTCCTGTATCTTTTGTCGTGTAGAAGGGGTTTCCGATCATTGCCAATTGATCTTGCGGAATGCCACAGCCTTGATCAAGCAATTCCTGCAGCCAATTCGCCAACCATGGAAAGCTTCTCTGATTTTTTTAACAGCTCTTCCGTTTGTTTTTGTTCGGTCATATCCTGACAGATGATATACACACCCACGATTTTGTCATTAAGAATGATCGATGAACTCCAAGCAATAGTAATAATTTTGGAGCCGTCCTTTTTGCGAATTGGAATGCCTTCAAAAAAATAATCTCTTTGCAAGGAAGAACTGAAATGCTCTTCCACTTGATTAACATATTCAGGGGAGATTAACTCTCTAAAAATCATCGAAAATAAGGCTTGAGATTACATAGAGAAAGACTGCAATCCAAGGGACTGCAGTCTGATGAGTAAACCTATTCTGCATAATAGCGTTTCCCGCGTCCGGGAATATCAAATGGAATTCCATTAGCATGCTTATTGTCGTGTACGCAAGATGAACAGACGATGTTTCCGCAATTGGCACACCATATTAACCACTCCCATTTGGTTTCAGTGCATGTTGGACAGATTTCTGTCGTATAAAGGCAAGTATTTTTCATAGGATGCTCCTTGATGTATATTATTTCAAATGTCAATTTCAGAAAACTATACTATAAATTGACTATTATTTCAATTTAATTAATTTTTTTATGAACAGAAAAAAAAAACTCCCACTACAAAGGGGTTTTCACTTAGACCCTATGCTTCTTTTGAGACAATGACGGCGTACCGGAACAGAGGTCTCCAGTAATAGCTTAAGGTTTCTAACCCAGGGGTTTGCTTTAACTGTTCCCAGTCCTCATCGCGGAATCCTTTCGCTATAGACAAGGGACCATCATTCTGAATATATCGATTCCGTGAGATCAGCCGGGTTACGATCCAAACCGCTGTCCAAGCCACCCAGTGGCGATGAATATCATTGATGACCATGCCCATTCGAGAAGCCTTCAGCATACAACTTGTCACCTGAGACAACTCCTCATTCGTAAAATGATGGAGAAATTGCGTGGATGTAACGATATCGGCAGATGCTTCCGGCAATTGGAATACATCCTTCTGAAGCACTTGAATACGGGGTTCATTCAGAAAAATGTGCTTAGCTTCTTTACAGGCCTCCTCGGTGATATCGACGAGTGTCACGGTGAGATCTATCTGCTCCTGATCCGCCCAGCGAAGAAGGCGTTGGTTAACATCACCCGAGCCGGCTCCGACATCCAAAATGGACAGCTGTTTGGGCTTATCCATTTGTTCCCACAAGCGTCGTACTCCGTACAGTGTAGGACCGGACGCTCCGAAAATCCGATTGATGAGCCGCAAGTGGCGCAAGGCTTCCGTCAGCTCAGCTCCTCCGATTGAAAAATCATCCATAAGCTCAAGCTTCGTCGTCCGCTGTCTGAGCCAGTTGAAATTCGTCTCAAGCATTACTTTGATATACTCACTTTAGTATTAGAATATTTCATTTTCCGTTCCCCGTTTCCCTTTTCTGTTACTAAATTGTATTTCTCTTTGATGACGACTATTACAGGGTGTTAAAGCTAGTGTATGTCGTCTAAACTTTATACGTCAATAGATATCCTATTTCCAGCCTGACTAGGGAGAAGGCGTTTGAGAGATTTATACCGCGTTTCGAAAGATACGTTAGATGAAAAAACAAAGAAAAGGGCTTCTAAAAAGTTGAGAAACTTTTTAGAAGCCCTTTTCATCCAAATTGGACCAAATGCCTTACGGGCAACAGTCTGTATGCTTAGGTTTAGACGGTGGAACATCAAGGGCAGGATTGCGGTCGAAAAATCCGACGGGTTTCATGCAAAAACCGGCATAGGCAGCTGGCATGACCGGCCAATCTTCCGGGCGGACCACATGATGACTGCCGATGGTGTACCAGACGACGATATTCGTATTCTCGATGGAGCGATTGGATGCCGTCCACTTCGGCAGGCCGTCCCTTCCTGGATGTTGATTGGGGTAATCTCCGGCCGCATATTTTTCCTTTTCATCATAAGGGGTTACCCACAGCTGTTTGTCGAGGAATCCCGCGCGTTTCATCAAGCTTGACTCCTTATGGGCAAATGGAGGCACGGTTTCTCCTTGAACAATCTTATACCCTACAGGCTCTCCGACTGCATTCAAGACAGACGGATTGACTATTTTCCAAAAGCGGGCTGTAAAAGGATCAATATTTTGCTGCGCTTCTGCTTCTGTTTTCAAAAGGGTTGATTTCGCAAAAAAAGCATTTCCCAACGGATTCTGCGGGCCTAAAGGTTCAGCTTCCGTGTGTACCTCATAGATCGAGTTATTGGTCCCGTCTATCATCATATCCAAGCGAAGATTAAAAAAATGCTGATGAATCGGCCCATAGAGCTGTGGAGCGACCAGGGTTCCATACTTGGGCTTCTGCCCAGGAGGAAGGGCGCCCGTACTGATGATCCCCGTGAGCTTGGCTTCAAACTCGATATTTCCATCCTGATAAAAATACCAAAAGAATCCATACTCATAATTTTCAACAGTACAGATAAAAGACAGCACCAAGCGTCTGGAACGCCTCACTTCCACATGGCCGGTCCGCCAATCGGTATGCTTCCAGAGAATGCCGTAATCTTCTTCATGGAGGCAAACCGCATTGGGAATCACCGCTACATTTCCCCTACTATCTGTCATCACCGCATCAAAGTACCGGATTTCCCCTAAACAATCGCATCCGAGACGCAGCGAGTTCGCCAGAATCCCAATTCCGTATTCACCCGAATCGAAAGCATTTTTCCGGTTATGCATGGGACTCGGATCCCCATAGGGTACAACCATTTCTGACACAGAAGCCCGGTAGAGAACCGGTCGAAGACGGCCTTGATCCTCATAATGAACCGTATGCAAAACCAACCCTTCTCTAGGGGTAAAACCAAACCGAATATGCCACTTCTGCCACATGATTTTATGCCCTTCGATGACAAAGCTGGGACCCTCGGGCTGGTTGATTTCCAGCGGCTTTAAGTCACTCCTCAATCTTCCTACTTCATCGGGGGTATAATTACCCGGCAAAGGCGGCAGGGGCACTGCACCGTGATCCTCGATTCGAATGACCTCTTTTCGGCTGGCGTCTACCACTGCGATGAGTCCTTCAATGGGACGGGCATAACCATTGTCTAAAGGGCTCGTCCGATAAAAGCACAGCCCGCGGATAATCCTTTGGCCTTCCTCTTCTGAACCATAGAAGCCAGCTGACCAAGGATCCACCATTACCCCGTCAACATCCGTTATCCCACGCTTTTTTAATGCCACCTGAAATTCCGGATGGCTTCTCACTGCCTCCTCGCATTCCGCAAACTCGTCCGGCATAATAGCGGGCTGAACACCCGGTATGTGGTTCCAGGAAACGACTTTTTCTTCCGTTAGAGAAACGATCGCTTCATAGGTTATCCCCTCTGCATTGTCCAGCAGGACAAAAAAGGCTTCCCGTTGTATGCTGTCCCCCTCTTTAAAGCTTAGCACGGTTTCCTTTGAAGGCTCATGGAGACTGGATGAAACAAATCGAAATGATTCCCCTAATTCACGCTCAGAACGCAAAATGCTGACCGCTTGGGCCATTTCCGCAACTGTTAGCGGCTCGAGTGGGTGTTGGATCGTTGGATTAGTCTGAGTTCTTTGCTTTGACATGATAGGCCTCCCATGGAATGGACTACCTCAATTAAGGGTTATTCATAAATATTCATTGGAAGAAACTTTCATGTCATGATTTTATAACAGCAAAAAGGAGCCTCACCTGAATCGGTTAGCGCTCCCTTTTTTGACACTTAGTCATTTATGCCCTTAAGTATTTCCTTTAGCTGAGTTAGCTCTTCCTTACTTAATGTAACCCCTTTGCCCATTTTAGTATGATCTTCTGACCAATCCCGAATATCGTACTTGGGTTCTCGCCCATTCCAGCTAATGAGATTGAGTTCCTTTTTCCAGCCCTTTGCCGATTCGGAAAGAGTGCCGATCGTTTGGATGATTTCGTATTTGATGTCTGCCATATTTTCTCCCTATTGGTCAATTTTTTAATGTTGCCGGTCAGCTATATTATAAACAAAAATAGACTCCCTCTCGAGAGGATCATAGCCGAAATGCGCTAATAAAAAATTTGTAATCAAACCAATTATATAGGTAACTGCATTTAAGCATAATAGCTTTAGATAACCATATGCGGAGGTTGAGTTGAAAAAGTGTGGTATGCTGCTTTATGGGGTGGTATTGCTGGGTCAGCCGTGTTTATGGGTGCATTAGCGGGAATTTTATTTCAGATCAAAAAGAAATGGATCGGCACGATCATGGCATTTGGTACGGGGGTCCTAATCGGAGCAGCTTCCTTTGAGCTTCTTAGCGATTCGATTGAAGAAAGTGGTATTATGGCTACATCACTCGGGTTTCTTGGCGGAGCAGCATTATTTACGTTTGTCGAGTATATGATCTCACGAAAAGGCGGGCATGAGCGAAAACGCTCAAGAGCAAATCCCCAAGGATCATCAGGTTTAGCCATTTTTATAGGAACTCTAATTGATGCAATTCCCGAATCCGTCATCGTTGGGGTAAGTTTACTCGAAAATGGTAAGGTAAGCTCGCTTTTAGTCATTGCCATATTCATCAGTAATTTTCCTGAGGGCCTATCAAGCAGTGTCGGATTAAAAAAAGACGGATATTCCAATACCAAGATTCTTTGTTTATGGTTATTTGTGCTTATTCTTTCAGCGTTAGGTTCCCTAATAGGATTTGTTTTTTTAGAGAATACAACCCCCACTTTAATAGGGGTTATCGGGGCATTTGCTGCAGGAGGGGTGGTATCTATGGTGGCTGCAGCTATGATGCCTGAAGCTTATGAAGAGGGAGGAGCCATCGTAGGTCTCATTACTTCCTTAGGGTTATTATGTTCATTGCTTCTCACTCAATTTGATTAATCGTATGGCATAGCACTTTCAAGCTTTGTTCTACTGGGGGATTGTCTCCCCGGGAGTGAAAGCGCGAAAGTCCTTTATTTTTATTGTTATTTTTCAGTCGCGACTTTCTTTATGAGGATGCAGCCCACATTCTGTCTTTTCTGCACCTGCCCATCTTCCTGACCTCGGATCCTGTCCGGGTTTTACCGGATTAGTGCAATAGGAGCAGCCGATACTGGGATAATCCTGATCATGCAAAGGATTATAGATCACATTATTCCTGCGAATATATTGCCATACATCATTTGTTTTCCAATCAGCCAATGGATTCAATTTGATTAGTCCGAATTTATGATCATACTCTACTTTCTTCGCATTCGCTCTGGTAGTTGCTTGGTCTCTTCTAATCCCTGTAATCCATGCATCATATTTTTGCAGTATTTCACCCAGAGGATCTACTTTGCGCAACTCGCAGCATAGGTCAGGATTTCTTTTCCATAAGGCGTCTCCATACTGGGAAGCTTGCTGTGCTGGCGTTAGTTTCGGTCGGACTTGGATGAACTTTTTTCCATAACGTTCACTTAACCGATCCCGGGTTTGATAGGTCTCTTTAAAATGAAAATCCGTATCCAAATAGAAGATATCTGTGCTCCGATCGAATTGCTGCAGCATATCTACAAGAACTACATCCTCAGCACCAAAGCTGCAGGCAAAGCAAAGCTGAGGAAATTGGGTTTGTGCCCATTCCAATAGCTTCATCGCCGATTGGTTTTCAAACTCAACACTTTTCACTTTCGCCAGCTCTATCTTTTCAGATAAATTCATTGCGGCATTTCACCCATTCCTGATAGGTTTTCACCACAGGGGTTGTATGAGGATGCTCCCAAGGCAAATATTTCATGGCATGAGAGGTATTGAACAACACCACTTCCTCTTCCGGCCGAATCCAGCCTTGGTCCAACAGCTGCATCAATCCTGCCCAGGTTGCCGCCCCTTCCGGCGATGAAGAAATTCCCTGTTTGCCTAATGATTGCTGTGCCTGTTTAATTTCATCTTTAGAAACAGCAACTGCCGTCCCCCCTGATTCACGCAACACAGATAAAATCAACTCGCCATCCGGCGGGTTGGGTACTCTCATGCCGGTTGGGGCTGAGATGACTTTTTCAGTTTGTGACTTGAATTTCGCATGGCTCATGATAGCATCGACGATCGGCTGACAGCCCATTTCTTGTACGCTGACCATCCGTGGAAGCTCTCCCTGCATAAAGCCCAATGCTTTCAATTGCTTGAATGCATTCCACATGCCAATGACTCCGGAGCCACCACCCGTGGGATAAATAATGACATCCGGAAATCTCCAATCGAGCTGCTCAGCGACTTCCAGCCCCATGGTCTTTTTGCCTTCTACCCTTCCAGGCTCTTGCAGTGTTCCGACGTTATACCACCCCTGTTCTTCTTGTCCTTCTTTGATGATTCTGCCAGCATCGTGGATCAGCCCATCTACCAGATACGTATAAGCACCGTAACCTATGCATTCTTGCGCAATTAGGCCTGGGCAGTCCTTTGGAAGAAATACATACGCTTCCATTCCGGCATGGGCTGCATAAGCAGATAAGGCGGAGGCAGCGTTTCCGTTAGAATTCACAGCCACCTTTGAAATTCCGTTTTCATTTGCAATGGAAAGAGCGGCAGAAAAACCTCTTGCTTTAAAGCTTCCTGTCGGGTTCTGCTCTTCTCTTTTTACCCATAGCTTCCTGACCGGCAGAATTGATTCAGCCTTGCGAAGACGGATCAGCGGCGTCCAGCCTTCCCCCAATGAAACAATGTTCGCATTATTTTCAACTGGCAGGAGTTCAAAATATCTCCACATCGAAGCAGGCCGATCGATTAGATTTTCCTTCGTAAACGTATGAGCCACTTTTTCTAAATCATATTCTACAAACCAACTTCCCCCGCAGCTGCACAATGTAGCATCCATGGAAAAAAGAGATTGCTTGCCGCAGGTCTTACACTTAAATGAAAATCTCATGCTGCACCTCCTTCATGTTCAACCGTTTTATGGAATAGTGTTGTTCGTTTTCAACTTAAACTATGATTTCTTTTGGTCTTGTGCTTGTGCCATGGCCCTCGTTTTGTACAATAAATGGTTAAATCCATCAAAACTTTACAGTCATCGTCCACATATAGTATCAAATAGTGTCTTTTATAAAAGAGGGGAAGGGTGGAAGGAAGTGACAAGTCGGAGCAAGTTAACCAAACATCATATCATGAATAAAAATGTTCAACTGAGAAATTCACTGCCATATACCGCTAATTTTTCAAAAGATCATTTATATGAGCTTCTCAGGCGTTATCGGAACGTCATCGTCAAGCCTTCCTTCGGCAGTGGCGGTGCCGGAGTAATGCTGGTGAAAACAAAACCGAATTCTATTTATAAGATCCAGGATGGGTCTAACAAAAAAGAGATTAAAGGGAAAGACAATCTCTATCATTTCCTTAAAAAGAAAATAGGGTCAAAGAGCCATATTGTACAACAATATATTCCCTTAACCAGGGTCAATGATCGCCCTATCGATATACGCGTAATTGTGCAAAAGACCCCAAAAGGATGGAAAGTGACAGGGAAGTTAACCAAGGTGGCCGGTCCTGGGCATTTCATTACCAATCTCGCCAGGAGCAAGGGAAAAGTTCTTACGATTGAGTCAGCCATTGCCCAATCCCCTTTAAACGTATCCAGCGACGCGATCCATTCCCAATTAAATCAAATCAGCTTAGAGGCAGCTAAATCTTTAGCCAAATCCTACCCATGGATTCGGATTGTCGGTTTTGACATGGGAATAGATAAAACAGGAAATATCTGGATTATTGAACCGAATTTTCGTCCCAACCTGTTTATGTTTTTAAAACTGAAAGATAAGAGTATGTATAAAGAAATTATGGACTATAAGAAGATAGGTTGAAGATAGCATATTCGCGTTTCATTCTCCTAAGTTTGAACGTTCCCTTTCATAATAAAAAAAGCTTTATTAAAGCGTTCCAGGGAAGCCCGACCACCTTTAGAGGAAGCTTTACTTTAATGCTTTAGTGAGCTCAAACTTTCTTAAACAGTAAAAAAGACTGCCGATTCTTTCTCGGCAGTCTGAATTATCCAATTTGCCTCTCCCTAAAAACATTTATCCTTGGTAGGCTTGACGGTAAATGAGCGGCCAATTCAGATACAAGCGGCGAGCGCGGATTTCTGTTAGGAGGAACGGCCGTTTTAGCCTCTTCCCTGATTTCCAAAAAGATCGGCGGTAAAATGGGGGGAATCTTTGCTGCCTTTCCTGCAGTGATGGTGGTTACGGTCATGATGACAGGGATCACCTACGGATCTAAAAAAGCAGCGCAACTGGCCCAAGGTTCAATATTTGGAATGATCGGCTGTGCAATTTGTGTGGCATCTGTCCTTTTCCTCCTTCAACTTACCCATGGCTGGTGGATCAGCATTGCTCTTGGACTATTGCTGTGGTATGAAAGTGCCATTTTAATATATAGAATACTAGAGAAGTTGAGGGCTTCATATGATTCTGATAGTTCGTATTATTAAAACAGGACTCTTTATATGATTCATTTATAATGTGGGTATCTAATAAGTTGCTCATCATGGAAAAAACGGTTCCATACGGAACCGCCTCTGCCCTATTTAATTCAATTTTTCCAGAGCTTCCTTAGCTAAAATGTACATGGCGCAGCTCCAACCGAGGGGTGTATTGTTATTGGGAATGGACGTGCTACTATAATAGAGCTCCGGAAGAGTGCCGGGCTCCACCATGACAGTTTCGGCTTTCTTCAGGTAATCCAATGCTTTCTGCCGATTGCCTACCTGCAAATGGCAGAGAGACAGCCATGGTAAACCAAAGGTCCATTCCGCCTCGGTTCCATAATACTGTTCGCGGGGAAGGCCCCTTCCATATTTCTCCTCCAGGGTGCTAAAATAGCTGTCTCCTTCGTAGCGGATGACTCCCCGCTCTCGGACTAGCCACTTTTCTATACGCTGGATCAAATATTCGGCCAGTGCGCCATGCAACAAGCGATAGGGATAAATCAGGCTCAATTGGGCCAAATCTACCCTTTTATCCTGGCTTTCCCTTGGTAGCATCCTGAACAGCTGATCAATACCCTTTCGAATGAGCTCATCCGGCACTTCCATATGGGGACGGAGGGAAGCCAATCCGGCCACGCAGGCTCCCACAGAGGACGAGTGAATCTCTTTCCATTCTTCCCACATGCCATTATCCGGATCATGCCAATATTCCACCGTTTTCAGGTAGCCGACAAGCTTTTGGATGATTTCCTTATCCTTGGCATCCCGAAACATCTTTTTCTTCTTCTTCAAACCTTCTCCTAAGCCAAAGAGAAAGGCTCCAATCATGTCATGCTGGACATGCCCCCAGGGTTCATCATGAATTTCCCTGATGTCCCTCGACGAATACCTGGCATGGATATACTCCCATTCAAAACGAGGCTTCTGCCGAGTATGAATATCGAGCTTCCACTCATACTCGCGAAACAAATCAAGCATGCGGTAGTAAGCCTTTTCATAATGCCCGTTGTCTTTGTCCAAGAAAGGGAGAGAGATATAGAAGCAATCCCTTATCCATATATACTGATAGGTGGAAGACGGGCTGGCTATATACAAGCCGTGGGGCATCCTCAGACTGTCTAGGATTTCATAGCTTCTTGCTAACATCCGATATTTCACCTCAATAACAATTCAATGTTACCCATTCTCTCCGGATTGGGACGGTAAAAACCGTTGCAGCAAAAAAATCTAACCTCCTATTACTGAGTTATGCAGCTTTTCCCGTTCTGGTTCCCTAAATAGCGGAAGCGGCCGATTCTTTCCACTCATGCTTTCCCTGAGGCTCCATTTTCACCCCTGGATGGACGTGACCTCTAGGCTCTACCCTGCATTCATTGCCAAGGACCGCCCCACGGTCGATTAAGGCTCCTTCGCCAATTCGGCAGCGGTGATTTAGGGTACTTGCCGTCAATACGGCATTTTTTCCGATCACATTATGATCCCATAGGATAGCTTCCTCCGTAGAAGCCCCAGGCTGAATCCAATTATGGCTGCCAATAATCGTATAGGTACCTACCCTAGCTTGACCAGCCACAACCGAATGGGAGCCAATGAAGGCAGGGGCTTCTATATGGGCCCCTTTTTCAATGATGGCTTGGCTTTCCGCATAAATTCCCGGAGCGATCTGTTCGGCTTCGATCTCCACCTTGACATTGCCGGTCAGCATATCGAACTGGGTGCTGCGGTACATTTCCAGATTTCCAATATCGGACCAGTAACCGTCAAGGCTTACTCCATATAAGGACTGACCAGATTTCATCAGCAAGGGGAACAGATCCTTGGCAAAATCAAACGCGACATTCCGTTCATAATAGGTAAAAATCTCCGGTTCAAAAATGTAAATCCCGGTATTGACCGTATGGCTAAACACTTCACTCCAAGAAGGCTTTTCCTGAAATCGGATAATTTTCCCCTCATCATCCGTGATGATCACGCCATATTGGGTAGGATCCTCTACCTCTTTCATGATCATCGTAGCGATCGATTGCTTCTCCTGATGAAAGCGGATGGCTAGCGAGAGGTCAAAATCGGTAAGCGCATCGCCGCTGATGACGACAAAGCGCTCATCCAAGAAGTCTTCCGCATTTTTTACCCCTCCTGCCGTTCCCAGCGGAATCGTTTCATCGAAATATTCGATGTTCACGCCCCATTGGGATCCATCTCCGAAATATTCCTTGATGGCACCCGACAAGTATTGGACCGTAATACCGATGTCCGTGATTCCATGCTGCTTGAGCAGCTTGATGCTGTACTCCATGCATGGGCGATTCAGCAAGGGAACCATCGGCTTAGGCAAATGGGTAGTCAAAGGTCTCAATCTGGTTCCTTTTCCGCCGGCTAATATAATCGCTTTCATTGACTATCATCCTCCCCTGAAAATGGATCCCTATTTTTCTTGCGCAGCAGCAGCTTCCACATGAATCGGTTCGAGTGCGGGTTGACGCTTCCCTAAAATGTTCAGATAGACCCCAATGGTCTGTTGGGCAATAAGATCCCATTGATATAGCTGCTCAATTTTTTGAACAGCTTTTTTCTTGATCCTCTCGGACAGTTCTTCATTGTTCAGGCACGCTGCGATTTGAACTGCAAGCGAATGGCTGTCCCCTGGGATCACCTTTAACCCGTCCACGCCATGTTCCACGATCTCGCTCATGCCCCCGACATCCGACACGATGACCGGAGTTCCCGCTGCCATCGCTTCCAGTGCCACAATCCCAAAGGGCTCATAGAGCGACGGAAACACGGTAGCAGAAGCCATATGGAGCAGTTGATTACGCGTTTCATCCGGAATAAAACCGGCAAAAAGGACTTTATGGGAGAGTCCCATTTCATCTGATTGCCGCCTCAGCTCATCCAGCATCGGTCCTTTCCCCCCGATGACAAATTTCGCTTCCGGACAATGGCTTAGAATTTCCGGAACGCTTTCTAACAGAAGTTGAACCCCTTTTTCCCGCACCAAACGCCCGACAAAGAAAACGATTTTCTCCTCTGGGCTCGCGAAACGGCTCCGCAACTCCCCATCCGGCGCTCCTATCTGAACCAAAGCGGGGTCAACGCCATTTGGGATAATGTCCAGCTTATCCGCCGGCAGCTCAAACAGCTCCCGGATCTCCTTTTCCATGTAGCGGCTGCAGCCGATTACCCTCCAGGATTCATAGGTCAGCTGCCATTCCAAATGGTGGATTTTTCGCTGCAAATCCGTATAAATCCCCTGATTCCTGCCGTGTTCCGTGGCATGGATCGTGGAAACGAGCGGGATGCCGAAATGATGCTTCAACGTTTTAGACGCCTGGCATACCAGCCAGTCATGGGCATGGATCAGATCAAAACGGACATATTTGTTGATCAAAGTTTTGGCATAATCGATCATGGCTAGGTTGAGCTGGAAGATCCATCCCATAAAATCGACCTCTTTGGCCTGGTAAGTCCGAACCCGGTGAACATGTACCCCCTGATTCACCTCGTAAGACGGATAGCCTTCCACATGGCTGGTCAGGACATGAACTTCCACGCCCAGCTCTACCATCTTTCTGGATAAATCATAGACAGCCCGGGACAAGCCGCCAACCATCATTGGAGGATATTCCCACGACAGCATCAGAATTTTAAGGTGCCCGTCACTTGTCGAAAGGTGCCTGTCACTCGTCGAAGTGGAGTACGTCCGGTAATTGATATGCGGGAATAAGGCATCCCGCTTTTCGATTTCCTTCAGCCACTGCTTATCCAAGGTTTGCTGAAGGAGATCTTCATAAATACGCGTGAATCGGCCGATATGGTTTTTGGTGCGCTTGATGGCGTACTCGACCATGGTTTTCGCATCCATGATGAACGCCCAGTCGCTGCTCTGCGCCAGCAATAATTCACGGGCAGCCTGATTTAAAGCTTTCTCTTCGAGCAGAGTCGGCTTCACGAAACGATCCGCCAATTCCGCCATTCGCTTTTCCATGAGATGGAGGTGGCGGTAAATCCATTCATTGGATGAGCCCAGCCATACCTCTCCATACCCGCCGCGCCCCCAGCTTGACATGGATAGGCGGGAGATTTCATTTTCCCGATATTCCTCCAAATAATCGGCGGGAGTTGCGAGTTTAATCGTTTGCTGGTCAAAATGGATCTTGCGGCAGAGATATTCCAGCCACTTTGGCCCTTCATACCACCAATGGCCGAACAGCTCCGCATCATAAGAAGCCACCACCATCGGCTTTCGATCCATAAACGCGGATAAATGCTCGACTTGCTTTTCTCGGTTGAACATAAAATTGCCTGCGTGCTGGGCTGCCTTCTCACGGGCCCATTCCGTGTTGTACAACTCCTTATGGTCTCCCTCGCCTGTGATCCGGTGATATTTGATTCCAGTATTGAGGCGGATCCCGCTCTTGTGCAGATGAGGCTTGATGTATTCATAGTCCAGGTCATAGCCGATATCCCGGTAATACTCCCGGTAATCGTAATCGCCCGGATAGCCTTCCTTTGAACTCCACACCTGCTTGGATGATTCATGGTCTCTAGCAAACGCCGCGATCCTCCCTGGGGTGACGATGGGAGCATATTGGTCGAACGAAGGCTTAGGGTCCGCATGCAAGAGCGCATGCGTATCCGTAAAAAAGTATTCGATCCCATATTCTCGCAAAACAGCATCCAATTCTCGCTTATAGCCGCATTCCGGCAGCCAGATTCCCTTGGGAGCCCTTCCCAGATGTTCAAAATGGACCTTTACTGCGTTCTCAATTTGCGCACGAATGGCCTGTTCTGTTTTGACATAAGGCAAAAATGCGTGCGTAGCCGAACTAGTGATCAGCTCCAAATAGCCCGCATCCTGCATTTTCTTAAAGCCTTGAATCACATTTCGTTGATAGGTAACATGAAAGGCTTGATGTATCGCCTTAAATTTTTTACAGTACATCACTGCCAGCTCATTGAGCTTGGAATCGTCTGCTGTTCTGATCACTTCCTTTTCAGCCAGCATGACCAAGTTGTCAATGTACCCCGCATACCGATCTTGGAGCAATGAGTCCGACAGCATCGTTAGCAGTGTCGGCGTCAAGGACATCGTCAGGCGAAACGTCACCCCGTCCCGATGCAAATCCTCAAATACTTGTAGCAGTGGAATATACGTTTCCGTGATCGCTTCAAACAGCCATCTCTCTTCTATGTAATGTTCACTTTCCGGATGCCTAACATAAGGCAAGTGCGCATGCAGCACGATAGCCAAGTAACCTTTTTCCACGATGACAACTCCCTTTGAATGCTCATTTCATTTAATTGAAAGCTCATGACCCGTTCGATGGGATCATGCCTTTTGAATCGAATAGCCCGTAAACTCCTCGGCCCACGCCGGCTCTTCAGTTTCCGTTTTCTCCTTGGTCCACTTCTCATGCTCTCTCCATGGCTGTCCCTCTGAAGGAGGGAGGTGTACAGCGTCGGAACGCAAAATGCTAAAATACCTTCCATCCCATGTGAAGGTTCCGTAGTCCACACAGTAGTTCCGGTTATCATTCAAAGAAGGGATAAACCAATTGTTAGCGTAATCATTCACCTGTATATCAATGAATCGATGGGAATTATCTCCATTAAAAAGGATGTCTGTCACATCATAAACGCGGAGGATTTTCGGCAGAACGTCCCATCCGCATCCAAAATGCTCTTCAACTAAGCGCTTTCGTTCATACGTTATCTCCCAATAGACATACAAAATCTCAGGGCTATGGGGCAAAATGACGAGCCTGTCTTCCCCATGCCATGGATGCACTTCACAATCTTCAATTTCAGCTCGGACCTGCACTGCTGGCTGTTCCGAATGAATCGGACGAAGGTCCTGTTTCGTCTCCTGCTGTCTCTTCTTATACAATTGATAACGCACCTTTCCCACTGTGGTTTGAAGTTTCTTAGCAATTTGCTGATGTGTCATCCCTTGCTCGATCAGCTTCATTATTTGTTGCAATTCAAAGCTCAAAGTTCACACCACCCAATCAGTGTGTTTTAATTCGACATAAATTTACAATAAATGAATGCATTTTAAATTTATGGTAAAAAATATAAATTCAGTATATTACAGAGGACGTTGTTTGTAAATAATGGACACATATCGTCCACATCAACTTACATTCTTTGTGGCCAAATTCATAATTTCATTGCTGGAAGCCAGGAAAAGAAAAAGAGGCTCTCCTAAAAGATCGGTCAAGACCGACATTATGGATCAACCTCTTCTTTTATTCAATATAAAAGAAAAAACCTATCTAGTTACCATCAGATAGGTTTCTTCTTCGGAGATCAATTCTTCTTAGCTTGCTTTTGAAATTTTTCCGAATCTCCCATTTCTAACCTGCATAGTAGCCATAACGACACCGCCAATAATGAGGACAGATCCAAGAAGTTGGGATAAGGTCACCTCTGTTCCAAGTAAGAGAAAACCAGCAACCATAGCGGCAAAAGGCTGGAGATTGAGGAAGATAGAGGCTTTCCCCGCTCCGACTTTGCCTAACTGTCCATTCCAAATCAGAGCACAGATCCCTTGCATTACAATAGCCGAAGCGATGAGTAAGGCCCATGCCCACAGGTGATCGCTTCCGCCCGTGAGAGGCTCGCTGAGGAATGCGACAGGAATGAGCATGGCTGACCCCGTTGCGGTAGCATAAACGGTAATGGTAAAAGAGTCAAGTCGCTCAGTCAGTCTCCGAACGATGATGATCGAGCACGAAAAGGTCAGCATGGCGATCAAAATAAAGAACACTCCAGTAGAAAGTTGGAACCCGCTTCCTTTTCCAATCACAAAAAATACGCCTACTATGGCCACTAGGGAGCCAAAGAACATTCGTTTCGTCACCGTTTCACCCAGGAAAACGGAGGCAAGAAAAGACGTTGTAATCGGTGTAAGAGACAGGATTAAAGCCGCTGTTGTCGCATCTGTCGTCTTTAGTCCGTTAAAAAAGGCGACCTGATTCAATAAGGTGCCAATCAGACCTAATAATAGTAAAAGCTTCAGTTCACCCTTCGTAATTTTTACGAATCGATCCGTAATATACGCATATCCCAACAAAAAGGTACTGGTAAAGATAAGCCTAAAAGCTGCGAGCAGCAGAGGTGGAAACTCCCGCACAAGGATCGAACCAAAAACAAAGTTGCTGCCCCACAAGGAAACACAAAGAAAAAGCCATAAATAAGAACGAAGCATCGTTGCGCCTTCTTCCGAATGAAATGAATGTCAAACTTATCTTACATCCGGAAAAGCACAGGAGTCCATATACATTTGTTCAAGGACCAATCGACAGGGCACCTGTCGAAATCATTTCAAAAAGGGAAACGTACGATCTGAATTAATAGAAAAAAGAACCGGTCATCACCAAACCGGTTCTTTTTCGGACTTTACGATCCATTTTTTAGGTTCCTTAGTACCATTGGCATCTTCTCTTCTTCTTCCTTTAACTTCTTCTCTCTATCTTTATTATTAGGATCTTGACCTGCCCTAAAGCGTGCAGAATGCATTCCATCCATAATGTTCATCATTTCACCTCCTTTGTTAACAGTATTCCCTATTTAAAGAATCCGGTTGAACCATACTCGTATGAGCCAAAAATAATGCCTATCCACGTCGATCTACTCTAGCTACTGGTTGAGGACAAAAATAAGAGAGCGTTCGGAATTGTACGCTCTCTCCAATTTTGATACCTTAGGGAAAAAACCTATTTTGGATAGGGCGCCAAGGCACCATACCCTGATTTTTATAATAAATATACACTAGTCTTTTGTTGATAACTGCAACTCCCTAAAACAAGGACGTAACTATCTTTAATGTGTTTGAGGTTTATAATCAGTTATATCCGCCTCATCATAAGCTTCTTTAAATCAAGGCGGCGTAACAACACAATACCTATAATAAGTAAAGTTCCTGCGTAAATGGCTTGCCATTCGTCTTTCAATGCTAGAGGTTGAATTAGAATAGCACCTAACGAAATCCTTAACACAGCTTCTGATACAGTCGTTTCTGCGAGCGATCTCTTTCCAGTAATTCGAAGAAGGATAACCCCAGCAGATAAAATTAACAATGCTTTTAATGGATAAGGTAGGGATGGTAGTCGCTCAAAAAATTCCATCATTTTTCTCAGTCCCTTTTATTTTTTATTGCTATTGGTAAGCTTAAAATCAAATATGTAATTATTTAACAGGCTAGGTAAGTAATTCACTCTCCAACCTCTTTAGCAATTTTTCCTTTTCGCGCTCGCTCTCCCATTCCTCCTCCATAGCTTGGTAGAAACGGTCATATTCTTCGTCTGTTATGATTTGCTCCTGAAGCAGACGGTCAAAGCACATCAGCTTTTCTTGCGTTTTTTTCACAATAGTGTCATATTCGGTCCCTTCTTTCATTTTACGTTTGTTATAAAGGACATGTCCTGCTTCATGGGTCAATATCTCCAGAAAGGATTTCGCCGAGATCTTTTCTTTATTCCCGATAACATAGATGATATGCCCACCATTCCGGTATTCGGCAAAACCGTTGGTTTTCTCTTCGTTATGGATGAAATAAACCTCGCAGCCCACCTCCTTTTCCAACCACCGAATGCATTGATCCATCATTTTTTCATTCGATTCCATTTTTGTTGACTCCTTCGCAAGTAAGTCCTCTTCAATAAAAACTAAGTTCTATTATGAGTTACCAGGAGAGAGTCTATGCTCTTCAACGGAATTCCTTATTGCTTTGCGCCTTGCGCTCACTGAAATTGGGTTTCACCTTGTTTTTGTTTTATTGAGCTCTTCGAATAGGAAGTCTTACTTCAATTGTGGTTCCCTTATTGACCAGGCTCGTTATCTTTATATTCCCATCATGATTTTCAATGATTTTTCGGCTAATCATAAACCCTAAACCTGTTCCCTCTTCTTTTGTCGTGAAAAAAGGTTGCCCTAGCCTACTCAAAGCCTCTTCGGGGATGCCACACCCCTGATCAACAAATCGGACCGTTATATAATCTTGATCTTCCTTTAATACCTCAATATTAATCTCTCCGCCATTTGGCATGGCTTCCATGGCATTCTTGAGAAAATTGATGAATACTTGTTTTAGTTGGTTCTCATCGCAGAAAATGGAAGGAATATCAGGTTCAATCTTTGTAATTAATTGAATATTACTCATGTTTGCTTCACTCTCTAATAGCATCGTAACTTGAGATAATATAACCCTAACGTCTTTAGGTTCAAATTTGGTTTCCTGTGGTTTCGCAAGAAGCAACAATTCACTTAAAATAAGTTCAATTCGATTAATTTCCGAGTTAATGATATTATAGAAATCTTTTTTCATATTAAACTCATCTTGCATCAACTGAAGAAAGCCTTTAATGGCCGTAATGGGGTTTCGAATTTCATGGGCGATCCCTGCTGCCAATTGTCCAGCGACAGAAAGCTTTTCTGATTGCAGCATGATTTCCTCTGCTTTTTTTCTTTCAGAAATATCCCTTGAAATCGATAACAGCTCGATTGGTTCCTGAGTTTCTGGATCACGGATAGCCGTTAATACTGTTTCAAACCAAGTAAAAGTGCCATCCTTCCGACGTTTTCGACAGATATAGGAATGAACATCATTCAATGAAGGCATTTGGGATGTGGATAGTTTTTTCAATTCAGCATAATCTTCTGGATGTATGTATTCGAAATAAGGAGTACCTATCAATTCTTCCGGCTCATATCCAAGCAGGGTGCGACAAGCTGGTGAACAATAGGTATATACGCCGTCTAGGTTCCTTTTTGCAATCATGTCAAGCGAAGTTTCCGCAAGTCTTCGGTATTTTTCCTCGCTTTTTTCTATGGTTTCTTCCGCTTTTTTTCGCTCTGTAATATCACGCCCGACACCCAAAATTTTATCTACTTCTCCTTTTTCATTCCTAATCACCTTAACTGTCGTTTCATACCAAATGTAATGCCCATTTTTATGTTTTACACGGCACTGAAAGATATCCTCGTCGCAATTCTGAAGGATGTTAGAGTTAGATAATTTAGCCACATCCTCTGGATGCCAGAAATGACTTGTTACTTTGCCGATCACTTCCTCTGGCTCATATCCAAGTGCAGTCCGTATGGATAGAGAAACATACCTACAAATACCATCAGGGGTAGAATAGGATATGATATCTTTCAGGTTTTGCGAAATCAATTGGTATAACTCTTGGGTTTCGCGCAATTTTTGACTCTTCTTTCTAAATTCGGTGATATCCTTAGCTATACCATAAACTCCTACAATCTCATTTTCTACAATGATTGGTACATTAGTTACTCTTAATAGAACAACGTGTCCTCTTTTGTGTACAATAGCCACCTCATAATTTTGGGGGAGACCTTGGGCAGTTAGCTTAAAATATTCCGATATCTTTTCTATATCTTCCGGAATGACAATTGGCGCTACTTGAAAAAGTTCTTCGAATGAATATCCTGTTATCTTTTCCCATGAAGAATTTTCACTTAGTAGTTTGCCATCTAAAGAAAGTGAAAAAACAAGGTCGGGGTGTTGTTCAAAAAGTGATTTGTACCTCTGTTCACTTTCTTTAAGTTGTCTTTCTGCTTTTTTCCATCTGAAATATCTTTGATCTGTGCAATAAAGTATAACGGCTGTCCTTGTTCATCGCGGATCAGCGAACCACTCAACAAGGCCCATACAAGATGTCCTGATTTATGTATATATCTCTTCTCCATTTGATAAGAATCAATTTGTCCATCTAACAATTTAGAAGCATATTCGAGGTCAATGTCCAAATCATCCCGATATGTTATATCTTGGAAGGTTTTGGCGAGCAATTCCTCGTTAGAATAACCTAAGACCTTACATAATGAGGAGTTTACTTTTAACCATCGCCCATCTAATCCCACTATAGCCATGCCTATTGGTGCATGGTTAAAGGCATGTACAAATAAAGAATCTTTATCAAATTTTAGATTATTCATAAAGCATCCTCTTTATCTCTTTATTTTCAGTATAAAAAAGCATCATTGAAGAAACACAGTGTAGCCAGACCACCTTAGAGGAAGCTTCTTATGCTTCTGCAAAAGTTGCTTCACTTTAATACTTTAGCCACCAAACTTTTCCATCCATTAAAAAAGCCGAAACAGCGGCCTATCAGCTACTATTTCGGCTCATGTCTAGCGCTATCGTCCAGATCATTACCACCGCATTATTTGGTTATCTAAATCGAAATCCCAATCAACAAAAGCATCGATAACTTTCGCATTGAGAATGGATGCTAAATGGTTGGTGTTATGTAAAAGTTTTTTTTAAAAATCTCTTCGCGATCTTCAGCATTACAAACCTACCTTCTTAGGCAAAAGCGCTATCTCCTTCACCCTAAATTTAGTTTAAATGAGAATTAACTTTTGATCAATATTTAAAATAATTATTCCAATGGTTATCATGTAAAACTTGCAGCGAAAAAGAACATAAATACAGTTATGGATGAACAGAAGCGAGTTTAAGCCTAAATTTGGATAAAGCATAAAGCAAAGAAGCAAACTATAGCTTGTTAATGACAGAAAACAGCTATAGGAGATGAAAAAATGGCCAATCAAATTGACACAGAAAAACTGAAACAAGCTGAAGCGGCTTCATCACTTGCAAAAGATATGATTACATCAGCCATTGAACAATCTGCAGCAAATCAAACTATGGCTCAAGAAGCATTGAACCAAGCATCTCAAGAAATAGCAAAAGCTCAGACAATGGTTAGTCAAGTTCAATCACAATTTCAAACTCAATCTTCACAACAAACGAAGTAACACAGAAAAACGAATTATCTCTCAAAGTGGGGTAATTCGTTTTTTCTTTTCTGATAAAATGTTCAGTAGGATCGGAGAAAATTTCACCTACTCATCTTTTAACTTTTTGAATTGATTCATCATGGATTCTTTATTCGATTGCGAAAGAAAAAACCCATCACGGCAAGCCATGATGGGCTTGTATATCTGAGGATTGTACCATTCACTTATGAGCCTGTCTTACTTGAAGAAGTATCGGTTCCTTCCGTTTCTTCAGATGGCGTATCTACTTCTCCCACTCCACCTGTTTCAGCTTCGCTACCGCCGTTTTCCGTTTCATTGCTTAATGAAGGATCCGTGGTTGATTCGCTTGAACCTCCTAGCGAAGGATCAGTTGTTCCACTATCCATGCCATCATCGGACATAGGGGCATTTTCACTTTCCGTTTCAGATCCCCCTTCCTCCGGTGCAGGAACATCGTTTACTCCCTGTGGTTGAGTTGATGAGGGCACCAGCGGCTCTGGCCCTTCTTCTCCAGAAGAGCAAGCAACTAACGCTCCTAAAATCAACAAGGCTGATATTGGAACTGCGATTAACTTCTTGTTCATTTTCATTCCCCTTCCAACTGGTGTTTTCCTTTACATACTCAATATATCCAGAAAATGTAACCTTTCTTTGTCCAAAAGGAGTGTTTTCTTTTAAGCGTTTATGAAAGGTTTATGTCCAGGTTGAAGGAGTCACTTGACTTTCGTTACATAATTTCTATGATTTTGTTTTTCTCAAGATTAATCTGCTTGTCCATCAATTCAATCATCTCAATTTTACCGGATCGTACCCCTTTTTCGATTCCAAGATGATACGCTTCTGCAATAGCAATCACTATGGCATTTGCTGCCCCGTTCTCTTTTGTTATTTCACAGCCTCTTTCTTGGAGTGTTATGATTAGTCTTGAAGAAATGTCGTCAATGTCCGCCATAAGTAATTCCTTTCCACACATTAATCCCTTTTTTGTAGTTTCTCCCACCTTTCCTTTTGTCATCAAATCCTATACATTGACCCTCCCCATATAACCGATCAAATACCTTAGATTTTAATTATTTGATACAAATATTTATCCATTTATTGCAAAAGATAAGTTATGAGAATAACACAGCGAGGAGGTCCAATATGAAAACATTAACAAAAGTCTTTTCGATAATGCTTCTATTATCATTCTTTTTGATGTCAAGCTTAGTCCAAGAATCACATGCACAACAAGAACCGGATTATGCAAAGTGGGGGAAAATTGCAATTGAAGAGGTTATAAAAAAATACCCTGGCAGTAAAGAAACTGATTACGAATATCTGGGCAGGAAAAACCTTTCAGGTACAGAATCACAAGATACCTTTGAATTTAGAGTAACCGAAGATGCGAAAAAGAGATTAGTACGGGCTTATGTTATATTCAACCCTCAGACCAATAAATTAGTAAGAACCAAAATTGTTGAGATACAGATTTAAGTCATATGTGCTAAACCTTTATGGGCCTTCTGGGAGAAGGCTCTTTTTATGCTTGATTACTAACCAAGCCTTTTTTTATTTTATATGGGTAACTATAAAAGCCATTCTATTTTTTTGTCATATTATAATCCGTAACAGTTGTTACTTAAATCTACTTATTCTTGTTTTTACAACCTGAAAGGAGAGATTCTTCATGGATCAGTTTGAAAGATATGTCATAACATTGACAGGTGTGAATTTTAGAACAGCCCCAACCATAGCAGATAATGTGATTTCACTTTTACCTAAGGATTCAGTTCTGAGAGTTTTGCAAGAAGTAGAGGGGACTATCTGGTATCAGGCGCAGTTAGTTTCAAGCGGTCAAATCGGTTACATTACTAGTAAATCTATTTATGTCGCTGACTTTGAACCACCTTGGTTAACTCAAGTCAAATCGATTATTAATTTCTTAGACACCTACTTGGGCACTCCTTATGTATTCGGTTCGAGCAGAAATACCGATCAGTCTTTTGATTGCTCTGACTTTATTCGTTGGGGATATTTAAAACAAGCAGGCCTGGACATTCCTACGAACAGTCGCGATCAAGCTCAAGTCGGCAGAGTCGTTTCACTTGAACAGTTAAGAACGGGTGACATCTTATTCTATGACACCAATAACGACGGTGTAATCAACCATTGCTCTTTATTTGTATATCCAAATAAAATTCTACACACGTATAGTACAACGAGCGATGTATACGACAAAGATCTTGTAAAAATTAAAGATAACAGTGGCGGTGTAACTTATAATCTATATAATGGCAGTGGAGAAGCATTATATAGCAGCAGACCCCTATTTGTAAAACGGTATATTGATGATGAGGGGAATTCGTGTTTATAGCAAATCTGCCTAAAATCCTCGGCGTGAGCATTCACGCCGTTTTTGTTGGGAACTAAAATTATTCCATTTCATCGATATCATATCGAATCTGCTGAACGTTACCATTCCAATGCCAAAATTCAATGGTTCGGTGATTCTGTTTATCAACATAACCCCTTATATCTATCCCTTGCTCTACCCTTTCGTAATAGTTCTTCCCATACTTTTTCTCCACCACTTCAATAGAATCTCCTGGGAATATTCCTTTTGCTGTAGCTAAGGATGGGTTGCTGTTTAATCCAATAGAAATACGTATGATCTTATCATCTTGAAGTTGTGTTGCGACTACGATTCCATCTTCAAGTTGATAGTAATCAAAGAGTGAATTATTACGATCATTACGTCCGCTCCCATATTTTTGAATGAATGAATCGTTATGAATATTCTGATACAAGGAGATTCCTGCAAGGCTCTCATCACTTAAATCCGTACTTTGAGTCAAGTAGAAATGGTCGGAACGCGGACCGATATTCAAAGCAATCGAAATCCCAAAGAATACGATACGAACGATTAAAGATAAAAGCAGGGTATACAATATTACTCTAAAATAAGTATTCCGCACTATAGACAATCCTTTCACCACCTTTATATCACAATTGATCTCTTTGATAAAAAAAGAGGAGTATACGTAACAGCCACTCCTCTCCCATCCCTTAATTCAAGAATTTAGCTAAAATAAAAAAAGCAATCGGCAGGATGCTTAAAATAAACCCGTATTTTTTCAATTTATTTTTAATGAAGAGCACTACACAGAAAAGCTCTGTTTACGTATTTGGTTCTAACTAGATTACATCCCCTCCTTTAACCCTACTTTCTGCATAGTTACATCTTTTGCTTCTGTTCCGTCATCGGCAATGATTCGTTTTCCGTATAAGAACATTTTGGACATGAAATTCTTCTGCTCGGCATCCATCGTTTGCACCGTAACACCAATTCCCGGCTTGTAGGTGTGCAGTACATCTATGCTTCCATCGTCATGAACTTCTTTCACTATTCCAACATGTCCGTTTCTGCGGTAATCTCCTTCATCGTATTTCTCATAATTGCCCATTGTCATGAAGAAAACAAGATCCCCCTTTCTTAGCTCAGAACGCGTAACCTGCTTGTTTCCATCGTATAAAAATTGAGGCCGTGAGGTTCGATATAAACTGAATCCCGCACCTTCTTCAAACATATGCTCCGTAAATGAGCTGCAGTCAAACATCATAGAGCCATCCCGGTCATAGTCAGCCCCCAGCTTGTAGTCTGTCCCTAAATGGTGCATTCCGTGTGCAATAACTTTATCCGCTGTTACTTCCCATGCTGGCTTGGGAGGAGCCGGAGGCGTGATCCGCTTGGCCCCCAGATAATATTTTTGCGCAACACTAGAACTCAAGTCCATTTCCTTGATCCGATCATAGGGCTTGTAAGCGACTATGAACTTTCCCTCCCCGGTATAGATCCCTGCTGTGATTAGGCTCGTACGGCTAGTCCCAAAAAATAAAACATCACCGATTTGTAAGTCTTTTTCACCCAGGATTAATGTTCCTTCCTTGCTCAAATCCGATAAATTAGCAGGGAGTTCCACACCTTCCTTCTTAAATACATAGGATACAAAATCTACCGAATTAAAATCCGTGATCTTATACCCGATGTATCTCTCTGCTCTTTCTGCAATATCGCCGCCAAAGGATGAAGCCCATACCGAGGAACTCATCCCAAAGAAAGCGCTTAAAGCAATAGAACCCGTAAGTACAAAATGGAATAGTTTTTTCTTTGTCATCTCATAATCCTTTCTTTTAAGCAAAGATCTTGTATAAATTTGGATTAGTAGATGATTATGTACACTCGAAATCAATCATGTTATGACAAAATATCTAATTTAGTAGGGGGTAAATTGAGATATTGTGAAATTTTTGCAGGCAAAAGGTCTACTTTATCTTTTGAACACAGGGATTTCCCAAACCACAATAATGGCAATCATTTTCATAAAGAACAACAACCAACCTATTAGCGGATAGGCATAATAAACCCTTAGAGTTAAAAACAGGATCAGATTTATTAAAACCGAGCTCCAAATATTCCAACCATTGTAATGAGAAATAAGCCCTAAAGGCAAATTGATGTACTCAATAATGGAATATAAAAATACCCATAAAAGGAAATGGAAAATAAAGGGTTTCCATCCTCTTAATGCATACTTTAAATAAATAAGTACAGTTGCTGGATAGGCCATAAAATTGATTAATAAATTAATTAGCAGATGATTGGGCGGAATAGTCCCATGATACCTCCACAACGGGTAATTTACAAATGAAGTAGTAAAGTTTTGAATCAAATCACCCGCAATAAAGAATATAATGGTTGAGTAATACCTTCTCCAATTTTTCCAGTCACCAAATATCCACCCGGCAACAAAGAAAGCGATATTATATGCTATATGCAAATAAGGAATCAGCATACTTTCATCCTCTAAAAGGTTTTATTTACATATTGTTCTCTTAATGGCCAGAATTAAACCAAAAGTGCAGTTGTTTGGTTTTGAACAAGCTCTCAGTGAATACATTGGTATAAGACGCTTAGGAGGAAAAAATATGAGTGATAGACAAATTACCTTTTGGTTTGTATTGGGTATAGGATTTGCTTATTTCATTGGAACTTTTATGGGACAGCTGATTTAGAAGTATTACAATATCTTTACAGAAACATTCTAATCGGAATTGACATCTTTTCTGCGCTTTTCATATACTAATAAAGACTACATTAGGAAGGGTGAAATAAGGAGCAATGAAGTTCTAATCCATTTTTCTTAGGAATTTATGAATTCAAAATTCAAACCTAGAGAAATTGGATTAGTATGCCCTTTATTTCATACATCCCTATTTGCGTAAAATTGCTGTTCATCGCCATGAACGGTTATTTGCTTATTTGGATTGTGTCTACATACTGGGAAATCCGCCTCTCTAGGTTAACTAGGAGGTTTTTTTATGCTTATACAGGCAAAAAATCTATCGAAAAGCTTCGGGGATCAAACTGTCTTAAAGGAGGTTTCCTTTGATATTCAGCAGCAGGATCGAATTGGCCTCGTTGGAGGCAATGGATCCGGAAAAACAACGTTAGCCAACCTGATCTTCGGAAAGTTGATGCCAGATCAAGGAACAATCAGTAAATCTCCGACTTCTTCTTTGAGAATTGGGTATTTGCTTCAGTCGGTTAACTATACTGTCCAGGATTTTGAACAGGGGTACCTGTCTTCCGATTTTCTAGAGTCGGCAAGCGAGCTCGGCTTACAGAAGGTTCATGCTTGGGTACCTGAACGACTCGATCATGTTAGCGAAGGGGAAAAACTAAAGATTGCCCTATCCCATATCTGGTCCTCCAAGCCAGATGTGCTCTTGCTGGATGAACCAACCAATCATTTGGATGTTCAAGGGGTAAACTGGCTAGTGAAGCAGCTCGAGGATTTCAAAGGGGCAGTCATCCTCATCTCTCATGACCGCTATTTCCTGGATCAAACCGTGACCGAAATATTTGAGCTGGCAAGCGGACAACTGACAAGATACAAGGGGAACTACTCCGCTTATCGGATTGAAAAGAAAAAGCGGGTGCAAGAGCAGCAGCACCAGTATGAAGTTCAACAGAAGTACAGAGCCCGGGTGGAAGGACAAATCGCACAATTGCAGCAATGGGCCAATAAAGCGCACCGAACGATGCGAGATCAAGAAGGATTTAAGGAATACCATGGAGTCAAAGCTAAAAAAAGAGATAAAGCGATCAAATCCAAACTAAAACGACTAAACATGGAGCTGGAAAAAAACAAAGTTGAAAAGCCGATCCACGACAGCGCCCTTCACTTTCACTTTGAAGCGGGAGAAAAGCGTGGGAAACGAGTGATAGAAGCTCGTAATTTGACCAAAAGCTTCGGTCCGAGAACCCTCTTTAGGGACAGCAGCTTCTATATCAATTATGGAGAACGTATTGGCCTCATCGGGCCGAACGGGACAGGCAAAACCACTTTCCTTCGGATGCTTTTGGGACAGGAACCCATCTCTGACGGGAAGCTTTGGAAAAGTGATTCCGCCAGGCTTGCTTTTTTAAGCCAAGATGCTACAGACATGACAGCGTCACAGACTGCGATGGAAGTTTTAGGCCTGTCTCATCGGGAGGACATTTTCCATGCGAGAACCCTGCTGGCTAGAATGGGACTAAAAGCCGAAAAGCTGGGTCAACCCATCCAGGCCTTCAGTTTTGGGGAACGCATTCGACTTAAATTGACGGCCATGCTGCTCTCAAAACATGATCTTTTAATCTTGGATGAACCGACCAATCATCTGGATCTTCCCAGTCGCGAACAGCTGCAAGAGACACTCATGGATTTTCCGGGCTCCATCCTGCTCGTTTCCCATGACTATTATTTTCTTAATCAAGTGTGCGACAAATTGCTTGTCATCGAAAACCAGACGATCAAGCGCTTAGAAATGAATCTTGAACAATATGAGATCCATAAAAAGCAGAACCCGCATCTAAAGCACCAAGGAGTGAAGGAAGAGCTTTTGCGATTAGAAACAGAGATGACGGCCATCTTAGGCCAATTATGCTTAGTGGATCCGGCAACCGACCAGTTTAAAGATCTCGATGCCAAGTACTTAAAGTTATTGAAGAGAATACGGGAATTGAAAACGAATTTTTCCGGTTAAAAAAATGCAGACCGTCCGAGTAAATCGGCGGTCTGTTTAAGCTACCAATGTCTGGCACATATTAGTTGAACAAGTTAAGCGGTTGGTCTGTCTTCCTATCCACATATACACTTCCATCACTCTGCAGCTCAGCAAAAAAAACTTCCTCAACTGATTGTACTCCCGATAACTTGAGTTGATTTTCCAGCCAATCTTGACTTAAACTTAATTCTTTAAGATTTCTAGTTACAATCTTACCATCAACAACAAGTTCCGTTGGAATATATAGACGTTGATTTAACGGGATTTGCAAATCCTTTTTCGTTACATTTTCTTCCTCCTGCTTTTTAAGGACACTTATCTTCCCATTGGGCTCTAAGATAGCATATTCGACCTCTCGTACGGAAAAAACGTTTTTATCCCGAAGAAGCATGCTTAGATCATCCATATTTAATTTATTTGAAGCCATTGCTTTTTCGAGAATTTTTCCATTTTTGATAACAATTGTTGGTTCCCCATCTAATAATACTCTTGCTTTGGACGACTTCAGGCTTAATTGTTCAATGCCTAGTGTTAAGAGCGCCCAAAGTGTCAGTCCTGTCACTCCATCAATTAATTTAATATCCCGGTGTACCACCATATCCCCTGCAATGTTTCCGAGAGCAATCCCAGTGATATAAGTAAAAATTGTCATTTGACTTAATTGTTTCTTTCCTAGTACACGTGTTAAGAGCAAAAGGATAAAAAATCCGATTAAAGTTCTAAGTGAGGTTTGCCAAACGGTTTCCATTAATCCTCCCATAACATGATAAATATTGCTTTACTTATTTTTGGCACGAGATCATAAAATATCCTCTCATCCGTTAAGCATTTCATCGCCACGAAATCACCATAAATGGACAACTTTCGAATGAAGAAACTCACATTGGAAATAATTACATACTGGAGGTGTTTCTACATGGCGATTTGTATGACGGTACACATAAAAGGGACAATAAAAGTTCTGAAGGATAGCGAAGTAAAATTTGTATTAGTGGCGGCCTTGGGAGATAAGGAAGCAGATGGGTTTGCACCTGATATCTCAAAAAAATTTGATCAAGATACGGTTATTAACATTGATCATACATTCGGTGATTGCAGAAATTTTAAAAAGACGGATACAATGTACTTTAAAATTAAGGGATCTAAAGAAAGATTAAACATTGAAAAAGATCTTAATATCAAAATACCAAGTTTAAAGGTAATTTGGGACAAACTGCCTGATGTCACCATTAACATAAAGGAAATTAAGCTAATTGATTTCTGTGCGGATTATGATATTGAAGTTGAGGTAAATGTTTACAACTAAAATAAAACGAGCTTGAAATCAGCTCGTTTTTTTCAGAACTCTTCGAATGTAAAAAGCGCCATATGTAAGCTCCTACTCTCTATTTGGTTTCTTATAGCGATAAAGGGAATGATCAGCACGAACCTTGCGAATGGCCAGTGATACAGGTAAACCTCGAGCAAACCAGCGAAGCGCAGATAAAATGTTAGCTTCGTCATCGAATTGTTCAACTACAATCACGGTCTCTTCATTGATATATCGTTGGAGTTCCTCCCACCCCATATTCGAATACTTATCATTTCCATAAGTCTTAAGGGCAACGAAATCAGGAAATTTAGGGTCCTTCAATTGAATGAGTCGAGCAATTGCCTCTGCACATTCAGGGTGAATATTCGGGTTAGAATTCATATGATTTGCACATACTCCTCGATGATCTTAGAGAAAGAATTAAGTCCTGTTTTTGTTCTATATTTCTGCCTTAGCAAGTTTAACACTAATTAATGGCATGTTGAATACTTTAATTAATTCTCCCGAATTCTCCATTATCCTCTTGGTTAGGATCACTGTACGTTCCATCCCTAGCCGTCCCCAACTTTCGAATCCTGTCAGCTAAACAAATATCGGGATGCAGCAAGCGATATCCATCCTAAAACTAGGATCCATACCATGACAATCAGACTGCCAACAAACCAATTTTTCGGTTTCCCCTTTGTCATTAATTCAATGGACACCACCTTAGATTAGCATCCCATTCTTTTCCGCGTTGCCAATGGCAGTCACGATGGATACAGGTGTTGAAATGACTAAGGCACTAGGGCACCCTCAACGAGAACGGCTAATCCACGGTAAATCCACTCTCCCCAATTCGCATTCAGAAAAAGAGGAGGCACGACTGCAATGAATAAAGCAATGAACATAATTGCCATGAGTGTAATGCTTGGCGAATCGATCAACGAAGGCTTGGGAAGGAGCACGCAACGGTAGCCCCTTCACCCCACTCACCAATGCAAAAGGGTGGCCAGGAACGGAAAAAAACTGCGCCATATGACGCAGTTTCTTAGACACTTGATTATTATTTTTCATCCTGTTCACTTGGTTCTCTCAAGGGAATAGCCTGGCCTCTTACTCCAGCAACTGATGCACTATGCCCTTCAGGAAAGTCTCCTTCATCTAATCTATCGTTTTCCGGGTTACTTCGAACACTGATCCTCCATTTTCCTTGCTGATAAGACTCAACTTCCCAAGAATTGCCGCTCATTGAATATCAACCTCCTCTCGTTTTAAGTTACTTTCTCCTATATGGTTTTCCCAAAACCAATACGCTTAACAAGCTCGTTATATTTTTGTCGTGATGAGTTTTACTCCCAATGCAAGAAAGATGCCTGCCGCTGTGATGTTCATATATTCACTGTAAAGTTTATGCAAAAGCCGATCACGAAAAATTCTTGAAAAATATCCCAACACACCAAATATGATCGCCGTCATAATAATAAAAATCAGACCCAAAATGCACATCTGCAAAGGTACATTTGTCTTATAATTTACGAATTGAGGCAGAAAAGTCAGGAAAAATATGGCCACTTTTGGATTTAGAATATTCATTAAAAATCCCCGCAGAAAAAGACCTTTTGAATCCTGGATTCTTTGGAGTTGATATGGAGCTGTTCCTTTCTATGTTTTATAGCGTGAAAAGCGAGATAAAACAAATAAATAGATCCGCTAATCCGAATACGACCAACTCCGTCCGATTCTCCTACCCAAAAATCAAAGGAGCGAATGTTTCGCTCCTTTGATTTTTTTTCTTATTTATTAAAGGGTTCATCTTGAATTTTAATCGAATCCGTAGGACATCCTTCCGCTGCATCATTCATGTCATCGTATAGAATATCAGGCACTTCAGCGATACCATGGTTGTCGTCCAAGGTCACATAAGCTAAGCCCTCATCGTCATAATCATAGATGTCAGGTGCTGTTGCCCCGCAAGCGCCACAAGCAATGCACGTTTCCTTATCCACCCAAGTATACTTTGCCATATTCCTCTCCTCCACATTGAGCATTTGGCTTACACTTCCATTATAATAAGATACCCAACTTTTGTGAAGAAATGAACATGAAGAAATAAAAAGATTCTGCTTGAAATGGGTCTGTCATCTAACTAATAATCACTCCCTATTGAACTGATTTTTTAGAGTTCATAAAAAATAATGGTTAGTTACCGCTATATCTGTCTATCCTAGCATATAGGAGGTGAGAAAAATGGCAAAAGATGTGAAATGTGAAGTAAATAGCTGTACACACTGGGCTGCTGGCAATCTATGCAATGCTTTTCCATTTACGTGGTAAATCGGACTGGTGAGCATGCTAGAAGCTCTTCAGAAACAGACTGCAAAACCTTTGAACCAAAGATTTAATGATTTACGACCGGCAACTCCACGATGGGTTGTCTTTTTCATCTCTAATCTAATTATACCCAATACTGATAATTATTATCACGTAAATTGAAATTATTTTTGATTCATTTCAATGAACAAAGATAAAGTCACACCGCCATCACATCATTGGCATTTTTGAGGTAATTTGGCCTGAAGTTAATGGCAGGTCTGACATATAGGCCAGAACTAATGTTTAGCGAAGAGGCTTGGTGTTGCCTTGTTACACTTAGACTATTTTCTAAAATTACCATAATCAATTACTACAATCTTTCCTCTCTTTAAGCCAATGTTCTTCCATTTCGCTTTTTTTC
Source organism: Ammoniphilus soli (assembly GCF_040813775.1). Taxonomy (NCBI): domain Bacteria; kingdom Bacillati; phylum Bacillota; class Bacilli; order Caryophanales; family Paenibacillaceae; genus Ammoniphilus; species Ammoniphilus soli. Next base: position 119,037 of record NZ_JBEGDL010000002.1, on the reverse strand, counting down.
TTTTCTTCTCTTTGATGATATCACTGGGCTCCAGTCCCTTTTTCCTAAATTTCTTATGCAGCTTGATCACTTTTTTTTCATACTTTTTGGTTTCAGGTACTTTCTCCTCAATTTTCTCCATGACCACCCAGCCATCACCATGGTCCCTAATCTTAGCTAAATGCTTGCGCAATGATTTTGGGGCTGACTTGTACGTTTTTATTTCACGCTTGTTATCTTCCAATCCCTTTTCGGATATTCCGATTTTTAAAACGGAGGATTTTTCTATATCGTATACGATCCTGTTCTTTCCGGCATTCATATATTGATGATGTAGTTTAAGTTTTTTTCTCGCTTTGGATTCGGCGTTTTTTACGTATTGATGCTTTTCTACATACGATACCCATTTTTTAATCGCCTTAAGTGTTCTGGAATCCAGATATTTTGATTCTTTGCCCATAAGAGTCCCTTCCTTTCCTATTAATATGAAAAACAAATTAATAGAATTTGTATTATATTCTATGAAACGCTTACAAAATTGCTATGGTTAATAGAGTTAATCCGCGCAAACGTACAAAAAGGAAAAGAGATGATATCCGATAGAAAACTATCAGAGATCATCTCTTTTTTTGATATATTCATTAGAATCACTTGAGAATATACGGTCCATTTCAAAAAGGCTGACTCCACCCTGAGTCAGCCTTCCGCTTAAATTATAATCTCGTTTTGTACTCAACGATAAAATCAAGCATGGCAGTTATTTCTTTTTTATCTACTTCACTCATTTGATCATTTTGGTATTGCTTAATCTGGGTACTCAATTTCCGAAGGGTTTCGTATGCTTCCTCTTCCTGATGATCCTTTTCTTTGTCAAAATCCTTCTTTACTTTGTTTAAATGGGCAATAAGGGATGTCTTCATACCCTGATTGGCATTTGCCGCCTCCACTAGCTTCAGGGTATTTTCTATTGTTGCCGATTGAATCGTTATCTCGACTGTCTTAGCGTCTGATACGTTATGAACCTTATCGACAGCCCGGTATTGAATTCTGTTTATTCCCTCTTTCTTCACCGTAATACTGTCTTTATACGGAATCCATGTGGCACCGTGATCTAAGCTATACTCTATGCGCGATACACCAATACCCGCATCTGTGGCCTCTAGGGCAAAGGTTACTTCATGTAAGTAAGCGCCATCTCTAAAGTCTGGTTCCGGCAGAACAACATCTTTTACTATTGGGGCCTGGTAGTCTTCCGAAATTCTTCCCTCTGCAGCATACGTAATGGGACCATTAAAGCTTTTCACAAATTGAACGGTTGCGGCGAGGTCTTCAGGGCCTTGTACGGGGTTTTCGCCATACTGGCGCACTTTATACTTATCTGACGCATGTTCATACATATAGTTGTTCACAGTAAGCGTATAGGTAGCATTTTTATCAATCAGTGTTCCATCTGCAAGATAGATATTGACCACTTTATTCGTAGAACTGTCCCATGTATAAGAGAAACCGCCGATCGACACGTCCGGGCCATAGGATGAAAATTGGGCATTTAAGATCGGTTCAAGCTCTGCCCCTGTGATCGTTACCGTGACAAGTGTGTTATTAAATGGTTGAATGTTAAACAATTCCTCCCAGGTGATATCCCCTTGTTCCAGAACGTCACGGATTCCGCCACCATTCATTAAGGCGAAGTCGGATTGCATCTGAGCATTCATTCCGTCAGCAATCAGGTTTCCAAGCACATTGTCTCCTATGATCCCTTTTTTGGCATAGCCCCCCTCCATAGGAATCGCAGCTACTCCCACTACCTGGTTCAAAGTTGGACCGACCATTTCTTTATACTTAGCTAAAATCGCACCAACCTTCGCGTCAGGCGTAATGCCTTGTTGAACGACATCGACGATTTCTGCTGTTTTTTCAACAATGTCACCTGTATTCGGATCGATTTCCAAATCAATGTCTGCGAAGCTTTTTCCATATTCCCAAGCCTGTACAATGAGCTTGTTATCCACTACGGCATCAACTTTCACATGATTATGAGCGGCTACAATCACATCGACCTCATCATCGATACTTGTTGCTAAATGAGCGATTTCGCCTGTTGCCGCATCTCCGCTTTGATTCCCAGGCACATGAGCTAACACCACGATCGCTTCCACACCTTGAGCTTTCAATTCTTCTGTATATTTATTGACGGCTGTCGCCTCGTCGGTGAAGCGAATATCCTGAATGCCCGTTGCCATGACCATATTGGGCGTTTCAACGGTAGCTACCCCTATGAATCCGATTTTTTGTCCAGCAACTTCTTGAATGGCATAAGGATCCAAAACTAGTTCACCAGTGGCTTTGTATTCTATGTTAGCTGCAACGTTATGGAAATTCATTCCATCGTAACCTTGGGTTCCGTTCGGATGATCTCCACCTTTAATCATACGGAGGAGTTCTTCCGTCCCTTCATCGAATTCATGGTTTCCTACCGTCCCTACATCAAATCCGATGGATTCCATGATTTCGACCGTCGGCTCATCTTGAACTAATGCAGAAACTGGAGAGCTTCCACCAATCATATCTCCGGAATGAACGATTAGCGTGTTGGGATTGGCTGCTTCCCGAGCTCGCAAATAGGCTGCTAAATAATCCGCTCGTCCATAATCCACTCCATTTACGGTTCCCGTTACATCGATTTTGCCGTGCAAATCATTCACAGTCAGTAATTGAACCGATACGGTTCCATCTTGGGCTTCAGCTTTCCGGTAGCCACTGCTCTCGGCTTCTTGAACACTGGCAAAGAACACACGGTTTTCAACAGGCACATCTGCCCAAAGATCAGGAGAAACATAGGTTTTGGTTGCATAATCTCCTACGTAGCGAGCAAATCCTTTTCCTTGCTCTCTCGCCCGGAATGCAAAAGGCAGCTCCATTAACGGATTAGCCGGATCCCAGATTCCGCGGCCTTCCTCTTTGGCTTCTTTTACCGCCGCTTGAAATTGTTCATACGTGCCCGTATCTCCGATAGGCCAAATGAAGTAGGTAGCAGCATAGCCTTGTTTTACCATTTCCAGGTTGATGTTGACATCATCTGATTTACGAACGATTTGCGCCAAGAGACGGCCATAGTCGTCTTTCGCTTCCTCGCCAATGATAATCCTTACTTCATCGCCCGCTTGCAAAAGCGAGTTCAGATACGCTTTTGCTGCCTCTCCATATTCTTTTTGGTTTTGATCTGATTCCGTGACAATCTGATGATACGTTTCTGGCGTATCTATGTTTACAAAACGAACTTTCGTAGATCCAAGAACCGGTGTCGTCAGATGTACGGTATCTCCATCGACTACACTTGCGATCGTTGAGTCAAATTCTCCGGAAGATTGCGGAGCTTCCGGTTGCGGCTCTATCAATTGCAAGTCTTCCGCCTTGCGCGGCAGGAGCTGGTATTCGTTGTATTGGCTTAAGATAGCCTTTACTTCATACCATTTCCCAGATTGTAATTGTGCCACATCCAATGAACCTTCCATCACGCGCAACGTGGTAGATTGGAAGTTTTCATCGATCAAACTGATATTATATCCACCGCCCGCAGGTGTGGAGGGTATGCTTTCAATAAATCCAGTTACCTTAACCAGTTGGCCTTCATGGGGTTCCGCTGTGGCGCTGCTTTGAAGGTCAGCTATAGTCATAGCTTTAGGCTCTGGGAGTTCGACATTCACCTCTAGAACCTCAATCTGAGTCGGTTTAATTTCTGTCAAACTTCTATAAGATGTGATAGAACCCGTAATTTTGACTCGATATCCTTCCTTCAATTCTGGAAAGACGGAAGGATCCATTTCAAACACATTGATTCCAGCCGAACCGTCTTGTATAAAAGTGGATAGCTTTCCGCCGCCGATAGCCGAATTGTCAGCTGTGACAACCCCTTCGATCGTAACGTTTTGTCCACTCAATAACTTGGCATCTGCAATCGATATTACCCCAGTACCTGGGTCCGTTCCTGGATCGGTTCCTGGATCGACTTCAACTCCATTGAATGTGTGCTTTCCTAGATCAAAAATGGAGTCTTTCGGATAAGAAACCCATTCTAAAGTTGGATCAAAGCTATCATTGGCCATTCCATCCCCTGAGCTAATGGTTTCTTTTCTCACTAAAGTATGGTCGACAGTCGTATGATCACCTGATCCCCAACTTGTACCCGGGTCACCCCCTACTTGTCCAAAACTATCAATAATGATGCCATTCTTTTTTAGAACAATTGCATCGTTGCCATTAAAATTAATGACGGATCCATTTAGGAGATCGGCTTGTACTTTGATAGCTTCAATGGCACTAGAATGGGCTAAAACCAATACATCCCCATTGGCAAGAGTACCTGATAGAGTTACGGTGCTGGATGCTGTTTCAGCCCCATTCGAATACAACTCTAAGCTGTACTGTGATAAATCTACCGTCTGTCCTGTTCCATTAAATAATTCAATCGCCTTATTATAGGAGCCACCCTCTATGTATTCGGAAATGAATAGATCTTCCGCCACGATCCCCGTTTCTTCGGCCTGTACACGAATGGGGTAAACGCTAGTAAAATTCGATACCACTAACCCACTAATGACTAGTGAACTAAGAATCTTCCTATAATTTCGGTTTCGCATGGTCACACTCCTTTATCATTCTTCAACACAATAACTATCATAAATGGAGAGTGTAGATTTGATATTAAACGTTTGTAAATATTAAATAGATTTTCTACCTGTTTAGAAAAATGATTATCCAATAGAGATCAAGAACCTAAAAACGTAAATTTGTCCCCATGAAATGATAAATTATTGGTTAAGGATAAATTTAGTATGTAAGACTTACTATAGATGAGAACTCCTTCCATATACCATCCGCCTGTTGACCCTATTTTGGGACTAATCTTAGGGCATTCTTAAAATCAGTTGGGCTACGCGTTTGCCGATACGGATGAAGAATTGGCAGAAGTAAAAAATTACGCGATTGGCGTTGGACCGAGCTTTAAGTCCATCGATAAGGAATACGTCCAAAAGGTAAGAGAGCTTGGCTTGACGATTCATCCCTATACTGTCAATGAAAAGGAAGATATGAGGCGTTTGCTGGAATGGGGCGTAAACGGGATGTTTACCAACTATCCGGATCGGCTGAATGAGGTGATTAAGGATTTTAAGAGGAATTAATAAGAGACAAAAAGCCTCTTGGAGGAAACTCCTTGAGGCTGATTCCAATCCTTTCAAATACTTTACCCAAAATCCAGCCTTGAGTTGCTTGGGCTCGTATGAGATCACAAACAAACGCTTTAGGCACACCGTTTTGAATGAACTCCAAGAGCCTGCGTTCATTGCCTAGCTAAGTCCGGGGAGGTCCGGAGGCCGCCTTATGCAATTCTAACTCTTCCAATGACCCGAATGAGTCGACATACCCCTTATTGACCGCTTCCCATAAGTACAGGGAAGCAATGGTATGATATGGGAACCAGAGGGATGATTTTTCCTTTAAACACTTTTTTCCATCCTCGTTTTTACCAAGGTTGTATAGCCATTTTGCTGAGCGCTGCAGCCCGACATCCCCCAGCGAAAGAACATCCATTCGTCCTAAGGTAAAAATTAAGAACATTTCAGCCGTCCATTTTCCAATGCCTTTAATATGGGTTAAAAGGATGATGACGGTATCATTTCCGAATTGCCTTAAGCCGTGGAAATCCATTTCTTTTGACAATACTTTTTCAGACAGGTCCTTTAAATAAGTTATTTTCGGCATGGATACTCCTGCCTTCCTAAGTTCCGTGTCTTCAATGGATAAAATCGATTCCGGAGTTATATCATGGCAAAGCGCTTCGACTCTGTCGTAAATCGTCCCTGCCGCTTTTACGGAAAGTTGCTGTCCTATTATGGACTTAGTTAGAGCCTTGAAGGAATTATCCCTTAAAAGGATGGTTATATCTCCAATGATAGGGATAAGTTTCCCTAATCTTGGATCAGCTTGGGCTAATTTTTGTACGTTTGTATCATGTACTTGCAATTCGATTGCTCTATCCATTGGTTCACCGTTTCTTTTTCAATGAAATGAAAACTAATGAGACTAACTTATCATATACGATGATGTTTACCAAGATTCAATAAGTTGACGGATTTATAGTCGAGTCCAGATCTATGTTCAGCGGGAAAGACGAAAATATATCCAATATCACCATTGGGTGATAAATACAGGAACTTTCAAATAAAATGAACTTATGTAAAACAATTGATACATGAAAGGGGTTTATGCGATGTTTGAACTGCCGCTAGAGCATCCTGTCATGGTTTTTGCTTTAGCCATGTCGATCTTCCTTTTTACCCCTATGCTTATGAGGCTTCTTAGAATACCTGGGATTATTGGGCCCATTCTTGCCGGGATCCTTATAGGTCCGCACGGGTTTGGGATTCTTCAGCGGGGCCAAACGATTGAACTGCTTGGAACCGTTGGGCTTCTCTTTATCATTTTTCTTGCCGGCGTAGAGATGGACATCGATGGATTCAAAAGATATCACAGCCAGAGTATCTGGTTTGGCTTCATGTCTTTAGTCTTCCCTCTCTTGATAGGCACAGGGATAGGATTGTCGCAGGATTACAGTATGACTGCCTCCATTTTGCTCGGCTCTATTCTCGGATCCCACACCCTGCTTGGTTATCCCATTGCGAGTCGATTAGGCATATCAAAAAATAAAGCAGTCACAACGGCAGTCGGCGGAACGATCCTTACCGATACATTAGCGCTGATCATCCTAGCCATCTGTACAGGAGGTGCAACGGGCCATTTAACCTGGGGCTTCTTCATCACACTCTTGGGTTCCCTTTGTTTATTCCCCCTTTTGATTCTGTTCGGGGTTCCTTACGCAGCAAGATGGTTCTTTCGAAATATCTCCTGATTATCTGGGATTTAGTTTCTTGTATATTACCATTCAGTTGATAGGCATGTGGATGACCGCTTATTTCATAGAAACGATCAAGAAAAATTTACTGCACAAGTGAAAAGATTAGGCAATCCATATTATTCAACTAAGGAAAAAGGTACGGGACTCGGGACAATGGTCGCGTTCAGCATTATAAAGTCCATGGGCGGAAGAATCGCTGTCCAAAGTAAACTAGGAAAAGGAACCACAATCAAAATGATTTTTCCTCAATTGAAGGATGCGCAGCTTTCATTTGCGGAGGTTGGCGAAAACGGATCTGATCACTGATACGTTCTGCTATTAGACAGTTCATATGAGGTGGAGCGAATAGAATAGTTGGAAAATCTCGTCCGGAATAGACCGAATTTTTGGGTAATCTCCTATGTTACGTTGCCATCCCATTTCACAATGCATCCGAAGGCGAGCCATATGGGTACACAACCTCCGGAGCATCCATGCCAAGCTGACTCCATTCTTCTTTGGCTGGACCATATACTCCTGGGACAATCAAATCTGCTTGACGCATGAGGACGGTCATTTGACCGCGGTGATGGATCTGGTGATTCACCAAAGTAGCAAGAGCCTGCCCTTTTGGCCATTCAAACTGACCAAACATGTTACACGTTTCCATTAGATTTTGGTCTGTCCATTGGTTTTGGAGCGCTTGAATGAATGCTCCGCTTGTCTTGCGGTAGGCATCCGCAACCTCTCGCGCACCAGGGACAGGTGCACCCACAGCCGGAGCCTCAAAATCTAAACCGGTTTGGCCCATAATACTTTGAATAGCTCCCACAATGTGCCAAGCGAGGCCGCCTAAGGTGCGGTCATTGGGTTTGACCGCTTGATGAAGTGAAGCATCCGTTAATCGATCCATCATTTTCTGAGTAGCAGCACTTTCAAACTCCCAAGTCTTCACAAATCCATCAATTGATAGAAACATGATTGATCCCTCCATAGAATAATGGCCTACTTGCTGATTGTACGATGAATTTCTATTATTTTCCATACTTTTTTTGGCAGCAGGTCCCCCTATCACTACAAAACGTTCACTCATTCTGTCCCTTCTAGCCTATTTAGAAAAAGAAAAGGAACTTCGGAGCCTAGTCAAACAGCTAGAGCATGTGATTACACATTAATCTTTGTATTATAAAAATCGAAAAAAGGAGTATTCAGATATGATCTGAATGCTCCTTTTTAGCATCTATTTCATTTTTTGTTCGTTGTTGCTTAAATCAGGTATAATGATGACACATAAAAACGATCATGGAGGAAGGCATCCGCATGCTATTATCTAAGCCTAAAATACTAGTTTATTCACCAGATCCAGGTGAATCAGAAATCTATGCCGACTTTATTAGAAAAAGTGGGTATCTATCCGTCCACGCGGCCTCTACTGCTGATAAAGCAGGCCGCTTATTAGAGGATACAGAGGTATTGCTCTGCTGGAAGTTCCCTATCCACGAGTTGGAGATCCCCTCTTCGCTTAAATGGATCCAATCGATGGGAGCAGGAGTCAATGATTGGGTCACTTTTTCTAATCTACCAGAAAATATACAATTAACGAGAATCGTTGGACAATTTGGAAGCGCGATTTCAGAGTATGTCTTCTCTTACCTCCTTTACTTGGCCAAAGACATGCCTCGGCTCATCCGTTCCCAAGAGCAGCACGCATGGGCGCCGTTTCTTACTGATTTTTTGAAGAATAAGACGATCGGTATAGCCGGTATTGGATCGATTGGCCAGGACATTATCCGAAAAGCACGAGCCTTTGATATGAAAATATATGGTCTAAGCTACACGGGGAAATCAGCGGATCTAGTTGATTGTCATTTCAATTCAAGCGAATGGAAAGCATTCGTAAAAGAATTAGATTATTTGATTCTCACCCTCCCCTTGACAGCACAAACGAAGGGAATCATTAACCGCGATCTATTGCTTGGGATGAAATCGGATGCTTGCCTGGTTAACGTGGGCAGAGGGCAACTAATTCAGGAGCAGGACCTTCTTGACGTGTTAAGGGATGGTCATCTACGCGCAGCCGTACTTGACGTTTTCGAGCAAGAACCGTTAGTTGAATCTCATGCATTTTGGGACACCCCTAATGTTTACGTTACTCCTCATCTATCAGGTCCGAGTATCCCTGAGGATGTTTGTCGTTTTTTTCTCGAGAATCTTCGCAAGTATTTGGCTGGTGACCCATTAGAAGGAAGGGTTAATTTAAAAAACGGATATTAGACCTCTTTTATATTTTTCTTTCTTAAATAAAAAATCAGTCCCATATTATTTGAGGGATTGACTTTTTGCATTTCGGATTTCATCTTTCACGGAACCAACAACCCAAAGGATCTAGCCACGAGGTTTCCCATAAATTTATTAGGTTAATTTTTCCGCTTCTCTTCTATAAGGAAGTGAGGGTTGTGCCCCTAAGCGGTTAACCGTAATGGATGCTACTTTTTGCGCGAAATAAAGGGAGTCCCGTTTCAGGAAGTCCCCTGATGATTCCCATCAAGCTCGAATTCTTATTGCAAATGATTATTCCATTCCAAACCGACAATAATAATATTATGGAAAATATACAACGTGATTCAGAAATATTGCTGACTGAGAAAAAGCATTTGATGGAAAAACGTTCTGCCCTTCTCAAGGAATCACCCCCCTCAGAATGGGGAGATAGCACGCCCAAAGAACTGATTGCACTCAACCAACGGATTAAACAAATTGACGCTGAAATTGAAGGATTGCATTAATACGGAAAGGAGAAAAGAAAAATCGACAGGTGCCTGTCGATTTTTTTACTTTTGGATTCCCGCAAACTTTTCATTTTTCTTGTTCAGCCAGAACGATCGCCGGGTCTACAAATTCGATGGGTACATCCTTTAATGGGGTTTCAATTTTGGTGCTTGCGGGTACAAAATTGAGATCTGACAGGATCTTCTGACCCTCATTACCATAAAGTCAAGCAATAAAACAGCAGCATGGGGTTAAACTCAGATTATGGATGGAAATACGAAATTTAAGATTGAAGCCGATATCTATTCCCCCTAAGTGTCCCTCCTTAAATAATTATAGCAAAAAGAGGAGTAGCACCTAAGCCACCCCTCCCTATGAAAATTTAATTTATCGACAACATCTTAACGAACTCAACAGGTATGTAGGATCTCCCATTTATCATCTCGGGTGCAACATCAAAATATCTTATACTGCGATTATAACCATAGGCGTTCTCACCAATGGCGATGGTAAACGATTGGTTTTGTTTCCTAAGGAATATGCTTAGCGATTCTTGATTCCATTCAACGCTATACCCTAAGTACTCTGCCACTTTTCGAATCGGAATCATCTTTGTTCCTTCTTTCATATAATGGTCCTCATTAATAAGCTGTTCTACTTTCATTGGCAGCTCATATTCGTTGTTTAAAGCGATAATTTTCTTAGGTGTGGTTTGGGCTGGAATGCTTTTCTTAGTAAAAGTATAAAATACGATCAATTCCTTCCCATGCAAATCTTCTTTATTTATTTGTTCCCCCTGCTTATTTAGGAGAACTGTATCCTCAGAAATATTAAGTTTGAGTTCATGATCAAGACTTTGGAATTGCTCATCAAACTTTGAAACCTTCACTAGACCCATATCTTTGTCTTTAGCTATGATCACTTCTGGCGAAATGGTTGCTGGATAGATCAAAGGCATCGGTTTGGTTTTATCATAATAAACATCTACTTGTAGTCCTTTTTCCATCGAATGCTTTTCAAGCTTTTCAGTTGTGCTGCTATTTAATAAGAGCACCTCATCGGATATAGGAAAAATCATTTGCAGAGAATTTTCCTCATTTTCAACTATGAGCGTTAGCGATTGATCATTCTGTTTTATTTCTGAAATCACCCCAGAAAATTTTATGTAATCTGATGAATCATCCCGTTGAACAGCTTGTTCAGATCTTTCAAGCGGGGCTGCTGATGCTGCACTTGATGCCATTACTGTATTCCCCATCCATAATGAACCTGTTGCCAAAGTTGCGATGATCAATGCTGTTCTTGCTTTCTTGTTCATCTTTTCACTCCTATTCCTCACCTTTGTTTTTTCTTACAGAGGAATTGACGCACAAGCTTTTAAAAAGGTTGCATGCATTGTCATAGCGGGAGAAACATGAAATGTAATCTCTAGCTGTATCAATCGTAGTTTCCTTTCGAGCGCTGGAATGGTGATTTAAATAAGAATCTTTTATTTTGGATAAAAAATATATTATTATATACAGAGAAGTAGTTTATCTATTATGTTATTTGAGACCGCAACAGAAAAATCACCATAATAAAGCACCTTACCGCGGAAAAAGGTAAAGGTGCTTTTCCTGCATCTACATTAAATTAGTAACTAACTTGAAAAGCATAGAGTTTAGATATCTGAATTTTTAGATTACTTTTGTTTTCCACCAAATAATATTCATTTAGATAATTTCGTACCGTTAAGTCTATATGCTAAATGCTAATGATTGATTTTTATAGGTAAAATGATATCAACGGTTGTTCCTTCATTTTCTTCACTTTTTATGTTTATTTGCCCTTGATGGGATTCAATAATTTTATAGCTAACCATTAATCCTAAACCTGTTCCCTTTTCTTTTGTAGTATAAAAGGGTTCACCTAGCTTTATCTTACGTTCCGCAGGAATTCCATATCCTTGATCAATGAATTGGACCAAAACGCTGTCATGTCCTTGCATTTGAACTCTGATTAGAATAGTACCCTCATTTGGTGTTGCTTCAATAGCATTTTTGAGTATGTTGATAAACACTTGTTTTATCTGATTCTCTTCACACTCAATCATGGGAATGGAGGATTGAAAATCAATCGAGATTTGAACATTGTTTAAAATGGCTTGGGATTCAAGCAATCCAATGACATTTTGTAATATGATACTAAGATCTTTACGCTGGAACTTAGCGACCTGTGGCTTTGCAAGGAGCAAAAATTCACTAACAATAAAATTGATTCGATTTAATTCGGATAGCATGATATCGTAATACCTTTGATTTTCATGATCTTTCGTTTGTAGTAATTGAACAAAGCCTTTTAGGGAAGTTAATGGATTTCTGATCTCATGGGCAACACCTGCTGCTAACTCACCTACAACTGCAAGCTTATCTGATTTTCGCAACAGTTCTTCAGTCTTTATCCGTTCGGTTATGTCAAGGAGTGTACCAATGATGGCAGGCTTTCCATTGTAAATGGTTACCGTCCCATGGACTTCCAAGTCAATCACACTATTATTTTTCATGATTCCCCGGTAACAGTAACGTTGGTTTTTGATTTCACCAGAAATGCGTTTGCGTATATTTTCAGATAGAAGAGGTCTATCTTCTGGATACACTAAATTCATAATATCGGTTTTTAATATTTCCTCTTGTGTATAGCCAAAGATTTGGGCATAACGGGGGTTTACATAAGAGAACCGACCATCTTGATATAAATATACGCCAACCAATGCTTCTTCTACCAAGCTGCGGTACTTAGTTTCAGCTTCTATTAAAGATACCTCTACTCGTTTGAGTTCGTTGATGTGACGGGCAATAAGAGAGTAAAGTATCCAAGCCGTTACAATAATAAATAGTAAACCTTTAATCACACCAACTTTATAAAATTTTTCAAGGTCTTTAACTAAAGTAAACAAGATCCTATCCGATAGAATGATCCATATTCCAGCAAGAAGTAAATAGATCAAAATAATCCTAAAAACAGGCCATTTTTCTTTTAATTTCTGAATATTAAAAGCGTTACTCATAACACTTTTGCACCTCTGAACTTCTATTTGCATTGATAAATTGCATATCTAACATTATCTGATAAAACACTAAACCATTCCACCACCATTTCCTACCATATAAAAGCCCTTTGTATCACGAATATGTAGCTATTGTATATAAATGTTGCAGTAAGCTGCCTAATACTTTAACAACCAAAAATAAATAAGGAGCAACAATACGGATGCCCCTCAAGAATAGATCTCCATTAAAACAAGCACTATAGTGGCATAACTGAACTGTCTAGGCCTTTCTCCTGGGATGGGGCAAATAGAGAAGGTGAAACAATAGAATCGTAACCCCCTCCAAACTCAAGATGTACCAAGGATGGGGGCCCATCACATCCAATAAGCTTCCTGCTGCAGGTTTTTCGATTAAAAATAGATAGTTTCCGCCCACTAGCATATTTAGGCCGTAAATTAAAATCATATAGATATTTAAATAACCTATTGTTTTCCAAAGGGAGCGATAGGTTGGCCGGTAGCCCTTTGTCCAGGTGAAATAAAAAATCGTCCAGAGGATCGCTGCATGGTTGATAAAGAAGTGAAAAAAGCGAAAATGCGGGAAGTCATAAAATAAATCAGGTGTGATCAAAGCCATGCTCGCTCCGCCTAATCCCGTAAAATACACAATTTCATAAGCCCACCGGGCCTCCGTAAAAATCAGAATAAGACAAAGCATGATACTCATGCTGCATAATTGAAAGGGTAAGCTGTAGGCTATGCTCCACTGCCCCATCAACACTGCCCATGCATGATATCCCAGCTCCAAGCTCAACATCAGGAAGCCCAAAAAGTAGCGAAACCGTTCATCTAATTGATATCGAAAACGGAAAATGAAGACTGAAATAAAAACAATGAGTCCTAACGTACCCAGATGTGTCATGGAAAATATCGTAAAGTCCATTCTCCTACCTCCTAACAAGAAATAACTTATCAATACGGCGCTATTGTCTATATTTCCTTCTTCCGCTCTCATTATCCTTTATGCTGTAGGAGCGACAAGCCTGCAAAATGAAAAAAACCTGAACTCCATAGATTGGAAATTCAGGGTTTAGTTCATGCTACGCTAAATACTGCTTGATATCAGAAGGGGTCATTCCCTCCAAACCAATTTCCCTTAGGCCTGCTCCTTTACTTCTTAAATTTTGCTTCACTATCATGCAAGCTAAGTCAATTAACAAATCGATGCAAGGCGTTTTCACTTCAAGCGCCTTCCCAAGAGCAGACATGGGAATGAGGCCATAAGGAATATCCTCATAAATATAGCGATAGTTTAATGTCGTCGGTGCTTTTCCTATCTTATAGGCCGGATTATTTTGAAATCCTTCATAAAGTGTATCGGCTTCGACCTGATAAAACCTTCGAAGGAGATCTAGCGAGGAGTCCAACTCGATACCGAGTGCTTTCCCAAGATTTATGCGCTCCTGATCCAGCTGTTCAATCACATGAACGACCGACTTAGAAGCTCCCTCCGGATAGAAATAGAAGTCTCCTGGCGACTCAACCCGACCCGTATTCAGCAACAAAATAGGAACGTGGAATACGGGGTTCACGTTATTTAAGGTCGTACGAATCACACTTGAAGCAGGCATAAGCTGGGGGTACACGCCCCCTAAGGTTTGCATCACCCTACCTGAATAATGAGACGGGAGGGCAGCAAACTCCAGTCCTTCCTTAATCTTCCTAATGTTGACATGCCCCGGAGCAATTGCTCGGCAGGTATAGATTAACGATTCTGTTTCAGCTACGACCACATCTTTTGTCATGCCCAAATCCTTAAATGTACTGACGAATTCCATCGCTCCCCAATAACCTGGGAATATTAAAATCACCTGTCCATCTAAAAGATAAGGAGCGATCGACTGGGCAACAGGCTTATGGGCAGTTGCCGTTGTCGTAATCATAATGGCATCCGCATCTTTTACCGCTTCTGCCAGATTACTTGTAGCTCGAAGCGGGGCAAAGCCCTCCAACACCCCTTCGACATGGATTCCACCTGCCCTATTAATGGCCTCAATCAGCGAATCCTGAATATCATATAGTCCTACCTCATGACCCAGAAGGGTCATATGCGCAGCCATGGATTGTCCGCCGTTTCCGGCACCGATAATGGCAAATTTCATCTTTTGATCCTTCAAGATAGACCTCCTCAAGTGGCTTTTTCCATCTGAGCGTCATGAGCTGTCGTTACTTCTGTTTGCTTTTTGAAAATAAAGACCCGTAAAGCAATGGCGACAAGCAAAAGACCTATCCCCAGGTAATCGGTTAGGGATCCTGGCTTGATCAGCATTAAGGAAGACAAGCCTAGAATCAAGCGCAAGAAGAGGTTAGCTGTTCCTCCAAAAAACCATCCCTGTATGGCGCAAGCTAAAGAATAGGTACCGATCAGGGCCGTAATGGCCGTCAGGATTATCTTAAGCATGCTTCCTTCCCATAAGAGGGTAGGACCATAGACGAACATGAAAGGAACAATAAAGGCGACGATCCCAAGCTTGACTGAGGTAACAGCCACTTCCATAGGTTTGGCTTTGGCAATTCCCGCACCCGCGAAGGCAGCCAAGGCTACAGGCGGCGTAATCGCAGACAAGCAGGCAAAAAAGAAGACAAACATATGCGCTGCCATCGGGGAGACCCCCATCTGCACAAGAGCTGGAGCGACAACTGCCGCCGTAATCAAATAAGCAGCTGTCGTGGGAAGACCCATTCCCAAAATAATACTGGCAAGCATGGTCAGTACGAGTGCGATTGGCAACGAGTCTCCCGAAAGGGAGATGACCACACTTGCAAATTTCAAACCAGAACCCGTAAGATTCAAGACCCCTATAATAATTCCTGCTGTCGCGCACGCGGCTATCATCCCGAGTGCGGATTCCGCCCCCTTAGACAAACTCTGCAGAATATCCTTCCAGCCCATCCGCGATTCTTTCCGAAAAGCGGACACGATCAAAGTCGTGGCAATGGCCCAGATGGCTGCCTTGATCGGGCTGGCATTCATGATCGCCAACACATAAATCAAGACAAGCAAGGGGATCATCAAGTGCCCACTTTTCTTTAGCGCTTCAATCGGCTGGGGCAAGCTTGATTTCGGTAGACCCTTCAAACCCAATCTTGCCGCTTCCAAGTCAATCATTATAAAAACCGCAGCAAAATAAAGCAAAGCTGGAATAATCGAAGCCTTTACGATATCCATGTAGGGAACACCAATCAGCTGGGCCATAATGAAGGCCGCAGAGCCTAAGATCGGAGGCATGATTTGTCCCCCTGTCGACGCTACTGATTCCACTGCACCGGAGAATCTGGGCGAGTATCCGATTTTTTTCATCAGCGGGATCGTAAAGGCGCCGGTCGAAACTACATTGGCCGTAGAATTACCCGATACCGTCCCGAATAAGGCACTGGCTACAACCGCTGTCTTCGCCGGGCCCCCTCTGGCGCTTCCCGTGGCTCCCAAGGAGAAATCAATGAAGAATTTTCCTGCACCTGAGGCATTCAAAAAAGCACTGAATAGGATAAACAAGAATACGAAGCTTGCCGAGGCCCCTAATGGAACGCTGAAAATAGCATCCATACCCGTCGTATAGCTAATGAGCCGCTCCCAGCTATATCCCCTGTGACCAATAGCTCCTGACAAATAATTCCCGTATTTGGCATAGAGAAGAAAAATAATGGCCAGGACAGGAAGAGTCTTGCCCGATGTTCTTCTTGTCGTTTCCAAAACAAGCAGGATCAAGATCACGCCAACGAGTAAATCCGGACCTGTTGGGGAAATGCCCACGCGATATATCAACTCTTCCATTTCCAGGATGATATAGATTCCTGATACGAGCATCAGACAGGCTAGAATATAATCTAGTGTTTTAATTGAAGCGGTTTTCTCCTTATTTCGCCCCGGGTAAAGAAATAGAATCAATATGGTGGCCAATCCCAAATGGACCGTGTAGAGAATCCAAGGGGTGACTGGGAAAAAACCCAATACATAAATATGGTAGAGAGACATGGCAACCGCAATCGCGGTTACCACCCTCCCTTGAAATCCGGTTAGACGTCGTGCCGTACTTCCTTCGTCACTTATTTCACAGTATTCCGTGTAGACCTCCAATTCTTTTGTCTTTGTCATGTAGACTCCCCTTTCTATCCGATGCTATTGGTTCGATCTGCTTACTTCATTTCAGGCAGAAGCAAGTTTTCAGGAATCTCGATTCCCTGCTCCTTGTAATAACGGACGGCACCAGGATGCAAAGGGATACTGCTCTTCGTCACATTTTCGATGACAGTTTGTTTGGCGCTTGGGTCGACAGCCAGTAAATCCTGCTGCTTCTCAAATGTCGTTTTTACGAGTTCATATACAAAATCTTCTGATAAATCACTCGAGCCAATGGCATAGTTCCAAAACTCTACGACTTTCGTGTCCTCTGTCTGATGCTTATACGTTCCCTTCGGAATCACGCCTGTCAACCAGTATGGAAACTTATCGGTAATTTTCTTTAATTCTTCATCCGTTAACCCGATATGCTGAACTTCGTGGGTTGTCTCCAAATCCAGCATAAAAGGACCTGGAACTCCTGTGACCGCAAAGCCGGCATCCACAGTACCGTCTCTTAAGTTCCCCACCGCGGTATTGGTTGGCAACCCGCTGATTTTAGAAGGGGTGATACCCAAAATATTCAACACTTCCCGGCCTGCTACGTCACTGGTGCTGCCTGGTGCCCCGACACTGATATGCTTGCCGGAAAAGTCCTGAATGGTCTTTACGGGACCATCCTTTAAGCTGTAGGTATGAAGCACACTAGAGTACATGGGGAACAATCCGCGTATTTTATCATATTTTTTGTCGGCCCATCCCACCCCGTTGTAAGCTTCACCTGCCAGCCAAGTAGTTGCAAATCCAAGTTCCATCTGTCCTTCTTGAATCAACTGGATATTGGTGTTCGGTCCGACTGTGACCTCGACGGAGATATCGGTATTCGCTACACTCTCATTCATGATCTTGGCCCAGCCGCCACCCCAGACATAGTAGGTGCCGCCTTGACTCGAGGTACCCAGCAATAGCCTTTGTATCTCCCAGCCTCCCGCAGACTTTTGCTCTGCGGGAGCCTTTGGAGTGACTGAATCCTGGGGCTGAGGCGCACTCGTTTCACTCGAGCCGCACCCCGCCAAAACAGCTAAGCTCAAACCCAAACTCACTAAAGCTCCTGACCAATATTTCTTCATCCCTCTTCCCCCTTAAGTGGATGTTTAGCGATCCTCAGAATAAAACAAAAGCTTGCAACGGTCTCCTCGGAAGATACTCTTATTTAAAATAATCGGGCGGCCTTGTGTATCCATCCCCAGCTTGGTCAATTTCAATGCAGGCTGTCCTTCCACTACCTCCAGCACTTGGGCTTCATAGGCAGAAAGCAGTACTGGCTCAATAAAGGTTTTTGTTTTGCTAATGTGCACATTATATTTCTCAGCCAGTAGATCAAACACTCGACCTTCGAAGTTATGGCTAAGAAAGTCAGGAAAAGGCTGCGCTTTTAGGTAAGACTTTTCAAGTACGGAAGGCTCGTTTTCATCCTTAAAATAGCGTAAGCGAAGAATCTCATAGACCTTTTCATCCGGCGCGATATCCAGGGCTGCGGCTATAGATGGAGAACAACGGATTTCCTTCAAGCTAAGAGGAACGTGCTTTGTCCCCCACATCAACTTAAAATATTCAAAAAATTCAATTCAGTCCTTCCTCTTTTGCTCTTGCTTATTGCAGTCATACGGAAAAGTAAAAAGGCGGTCAGGGACTGACCACCTTCTTTCCTTTATTTTTCCACTTTTGCTTCTGTTATATTCTCTAATATCCGCTATTCCATTATCACAAACTACCAATTAATTCGTATAGATGAAGTGAATAAGTAAAAAGCTTCATTAGATATATCAGGGTTACCAAACCCCCTTTTGAAGAAACAAAGCAGTCATAAATTTATTTTGATACATTCCTTATACAAGGATGTGAATCAGATGAGGATTTTGATGGTCGCTCCCCCTTCCTTCCCCGTATCTGCAAGTACAGGCAGTTCTGTTGAAATCTGCATGCTTGAAATCGGCAGACGGTTATCCAAGCACCACCAGGTCACAATTATCAGCCGCGCGTCAGCGGGGCTTCCCTCTCAATCCCGTTTCAATAAACTTCGCATTATCCGAATTCCTGTTCGAGGTTATTGGCAGAAGGTGATCCATTATGCCAAAATCCGAACATTTGATTTCATCCAAGTGGATAACCGCCCTGAGGCTGTTTCTTTGTTAAAGTCCCATTTACCTTCTGCACGCATTGTCCTCAATCTTCATTCCCTTACGTTTATGCGCAAATTAAGCGCTCAACGACAACGGAGAGTCATGAAGGATGCTCAAGCGATCCTATGCAACAGCCATTATATTAAAAATCACTATCGCAAGCTTTTCCCCCCTTACACCACAAAGATCCATGCCATTCAGCTTGGAACTGATACTAGTCGCTTTAAACCCCCAACCCTAGCAGAAAAATACCGCCTGCGTGCCCGTTTTTCGGTTGAAGACACGTTCAATATCTTGTACTGCGGACGCATCATCCCGCAAAAAGGAGTAGAGCTGCTTATTCAAGCGGCAGCCATAACGAAAAAGAAATATCCTTTTATCCGTGTGGTCCTTGTTGGGCCATCAAGCCAAACCTACCTGAGAAAGATCATTTCCTTGGCCAAAAGACTCCATGTTCCTCTGAGCATTGCCGGGAAGATGAAGCCTTCCCTCACGCATCGTGCCTATTGGCTCGGAGACTGCTTGGTTTTCCCCACCCAGTTTAAGGAGGCTTTTGGCTTAGTCAATGTGGAAGCCATGGCCAGCGGACTCCCCGTTATCGCTTCGCACCGAGGAGGGATTCCAGAAATTCTAAAAGGAGGAAATGGAATCACCGTTCGCGATTATCGAAATCCACAGGCATTTTCTCGGGCAATCATACAGCTGATATCCTCTCCTTCCCAAAAAAGAAAACTGGCAGCCACTGGTCAACGGACAGCCCTTCAGCGTTATAGCTGGAAAAGAGTGGCAGCTGATTATCATCGTTTTTATTCGAGGCTCTTATAAGGTACCTGACCAAGGGGGTGGGCTTCCAGCCCGCTCCCAACCCAGACTATGAGCATAGGAATGAATAAGGAGGCAAAACCCATGAGAAAAACAAAAGAAGGTGTTTCGATTATAACCTGTACCAATAAGACAAAATTCAAGAAAAACATCTTCACCAATTACCGCAATCAAGCCTTAAAAAACAAAGAACTGATCATCATTCTTAATAATGATAAATTAAGGCTGAACAAATGGAGGGCGAAAGCAAGAAATTTCCAGCATGTTTCCGTATACCAAATTCCTGAAAAAGTTTCTCTCGGCAGCTGTTTAAATTTTGCGGTGAAAAAGGCAAAGTACAACTATATCGCTAAATTTGACGATGATGATTTTTACGCCCCCGCCTACTTGTCCAACTCCCTGCTTGCTCTAAAAATCTCCAAAGCCGATATAGTAGGAAAAAAAACGCACTTCTTGTATATGCCTGACAGCCAGCTGTTGGTCATTCGCAATCCCTTTGCGGAAAATCGCTTGGTCAGACGCGTGGAGGGCGGTACAATCCTCGCTAAGCGGAGCGTATTTAACCGGGTGAAATTCCGCGACGTTTCTTTAGGGGAAGATAATCGATTCTATGAGGATTGCCGGGCTAAAGGCTTCAAAATCTTTGCTACCAATCGTTTTTTCTACACGTACATGAGAAGAAACAACAACAGGGACCATACCTGGAGAACTGACAAGAAATTCCTGCTTCGGAATAGTATTAAAGTTGCTAAAACGAAGAACTACCGCTTCTATGTGAATCCACGTAATGCTGCTTCAAGTGCAACGAAGCTCACAAGATTTTACCGTAAATTATAAAAGGGCAATAAGACTGTCGAAGTACTTGTACAGTCTTACTGCCCTTTATTCTTGCCCTGGCCTTCCAGATTAACAAATGATTAACAATTTGTTTCACATAGGATAAAAACTTTTACAAATAATACGACTGTCTGTACTTGCAATACATGGGAGGTAAATGATGAATAAGCTTTGGAAAATGTCTGCCGCTCTCATCCTGCTCATCTATCCGATTGGATGCGGCATGCAGAACCGTCCTGAAGAAAACTCTCAACACCATCGCAATATCCAAAACGTTCAAGAGATGCCTATACAGCGTAGGTCATCCTCCCCTATCCAAGATTTTAGGGATCCGGGCACCGGAGAGAAGGAAAGCATCATTTCCGATGATCCCCTCCATCCTAATGCAGAAATCCGAGCATTTGATGATTTGGCACTTGAAAGGGGGCCTTATCTGCAAAATGGAACGGGCAACAGTGTTTGGGTCATCTGGAAAGCGAAACAGGCACATCGGGGCAAATTGGAATACGGCACTTCTGAGTCAAACAAGAAAACGATCATTCCAAAGGAATACAAATCAGAGCAACGCGTCCGGATTACGGGCCTGACACCGGGAAAAAAATATTACTATCGCATTTCCATCAATGGGAAATCTACTCAACTGTATTCATTTATGACCAATAAGAAAGAAGGGGACCATTTCCGAATGCTCGTGATGGGCGATTCGGGCATTGGAACAACAGCTCAGTTTAAGATGGCTAACCTGATTTCCCGCTATCCTTACGATCTGGCGATCCATCTTGGAGATATCATCTACTACAAAGGGGAGCCCCAATATTACGATTCACGGTTCTTCAACCCTTACCAAAGGATTTTAAGCTCTGCCGTCATGTATACGACGCCTGGAAATCATGATCGCGCTCAAGCCTATTATGATAATTTTGTTCTCCCCGAAAACGGGCCGGCACAAGTGAAAAAAGAAAGCGTATATTCCTTCGACTACGCGAATGCTCATTTCATCAGCTTAAATTCCAACTTAAGATCAGAAGATTTAACCCGCTTTGTGGTACCTTGGCTGAACAAGGATCTGGCTGCCAATAAAAAACGCTGGACATTTGTTTTCTTTCACCACCCTCCCTTCACAGCCGGAAAGTACTCCGGCACCTATGAAGTGGAAAACATGAAAAAAATCATTGTTCCTGTACTCGAAAAGTACAAGGTAGACCTTGTCATGAGCGGACATGAGCATTTTTATCAGCGCACCAAGCCGATTAACGGAATTACCTATCTCATTAACGGCAGCGCGGGGATGGAATTGGGCCAAAAAAGACATAACTATGCTTATGTAGACAAGATTTACAACAGCCAGCATAATTTTACGGCTATAGACGTGAAAGGAAGCGCTGTTTTAATCCGCACTATGAACACAAACGGCGAAATTGTAGACTCTCACTGGATAAGAAAATAGCGATAAGAGCAAACTCCCGTGCCATCGTTGGTACGGGACTTATTTCATTCATGGCAAGCCTGGATGTTTGCGGTTAACAAAATTCAAGATATGAGACGTCTTCGCGACTTTTTTTGATGTCTTTATTAAATACTCACGATCGGCTTTCCAGGTGTGAAGCTGATCCTTGCGCCTGATATAACAATAATTGAATCTGCTAGTAGAATAAATCCGATAACCCCTCAACCGGCAATCCCGAAGAAAGCGCTGATCTTCCCCAAGAGAACGGTCGGCAAAGGGTACTGCTTGCATGACGTTTTTTTTCGCAATAATCGTTCCCCCATGAACCAGTCTCGATGGGCGATTTTCCTGGCCTGGAAATCGAATCCTTAGCTGCTTGGTGCCTTTCCAGAATATATAATAGGAACGCTTCCCTATGACATCTGCATTTGTTTTCCGAATGTATTTCATAGAATCGGTTAAATAATACGGACCATAGTAATCATCATCATCACACTTCGCAATCCATCCATATTTCGCTTTTTGGACTGCAAAATTAAGACATTGACCAAGGGAAATGCGTGCCGGAAGCAGGAAAACCGAAACGTTCTTATAGTTCCTTGCAGCGTTCTTCCACTTTGCTAAATTCATCTTTTCACTGTTTATAACAATAATGAGTTCCTTCTTCTTCCACTTTTGGCGAGTAAAATTCGAAAAAATATTCTTCATAAACTTGGGTTTATTTGTACAGGTGATGACCGAAATACCCCTGCTCAATGAATTGCACTCCTTCCTCTGTTCCTTACAAGCTCTATTATTCTAGTATTCTATGTAAAAGATTAGCAAATGGGAACAGTTCCAAAGCCCTTTTCATGATCACAATTTCCAACGAAAACATATAGATAGAATGGTAAACAAAATGACTAAAAGGGGTAGGATAATGTCCAAAAACAGATTATTTCGTATACCCAAGAAAGTCGTTTGGGATGCAGTCAAGCAAGCCAAAAAAGGATGGGTTATAGGTATAAATCGCCGAAGCATCCGATCTTTCGGATTGCAGCCAAAGCGATTGCATGAATTGTGGGAACAGATGTCATCCGGCAAATATGTTCCTGCTCCTGTTCGCAGAGCCTATAGGCGCAAACCGACCGGCGGGTGGAGACCTCTAGGAATTCCTACCGTGAGAGATCATGTCGTGCAGACGTTATTAAGAGATCATTTGTCATCTAGATTCAATGGGCGTTGGCATCCCAACTCTTTTTTGCATTTGCGTGGCAAAAAAGCAAGAAGAGCGGTTCTTGAAACCGCCCGTAAGCGCTGTTTGCGTTATAATTGGGCCCTTATTCTAGACATTAAAAAGTATGGGGACAACATAGACCATCGGATCCTCATGAATATGCTAAAAAAACATTTCGATAATCCATGGGTACTGCTCTATACCCATCGAATGCTGAAGGTACCTGCACAATTGAAAAATGGAACGTTAGAAAGACGGAACAAAGGGCTGCCGCATGATAACAGTCTTAGCTTTTTCCTGGCAGACTTCTACTTGCACGATATTTTTGACCAGTGGATGAAAAAGAATCATCCTCATCTTCCTTTCGAGCGCTATGTTGACGATATAATTATTCATTGCCGCAGTGAAGCCCAAGCCAAAGCCCTATTGTCCCAGGTTACAAAACGATTCAAGCGATTTAAGCTGGAAAAAAACAAGAAGAAAACAAAAATCGTATACTGCAAGGATGGAAATCGAAAAGGCAGCTATAAGAACATTGCCTTTAACTTTCTGGAATACACCTTCCGTTCACGTACTAAGAAATTGAGATCCGGAAAACGAATCGCTCTCTTCGGTCCGCGATGATACAGGAAAAAGCTGTCGAAGTTATTTATTCGACAGCTTTTCCACATCTAATAAAAGAGCTTCCTGATTCGTCCTTCAATCTGATACGTAAACGGCTTTGGAAGCTTTTGAACATAGTTCACCAAGGCGTCAAGATCCACTATGCCCGTTTCACGGTTTTTTCCCTGGCGGAAGATCGTAAAGTTATCCCCTCCTTCAGCAAGGAAGTTGTTGACGGTAACTGAATACGTTTTACTTGCATCGATTTCCGATCCATCCTTTAAGTAAACGTTGACAAGCTTGTCGCCTATCGGCCGATTGGCATCCCACGTGTATTTCAGCCCGGAGATTTGGAGCATATTGGAACCTGTATCTCTCCACTGCTGATTGAGCAGATCGCGGATTTGCTTACCCGTCAAATCCATTTTCACGAGTATGTTATTAAAGGGAAGTACGGTATAGAGTTCGCCCCAATTAATCATTCCTCGCCCAATATCCGCTCGAATACCTCCAGCATTCATGAAAGAGAAATCCGTCTTCATAGCCGCTCTTTGAGCATCCGCGATTAAGTTGCCTAATGCGGATTCCCCTTCTTCACTCTTGATGGACGTGATGTTTGATGTGGTATATCCGATCACCCTGTTCACCGATGCGGCTACCTTCTTTTCATACTTTGTAACCATAGACCGGATTTTTGGATCCGGTTGAATTCCTTCCTGGAAGGTTATGACAATTTGCGCTTTTTTCTGCACAATGTCTTTGGTTTTCGGATCTATCCAAAGGTCTACATCTGAAAAAGCCGTCCCATAAGAATACGATTGAACTATAAGCTTATTGTCCACCACCGCATTCATATAGGCATGATTATGACCGCCAAAGATGATATCTACTTCGTCATCGATATTTTTAGCGATTCTCACCAATTCCCCGGACGGGTTTTTCCCATTAATGCTCGATGACCCTGGGTTATGTGCAAGGACGACAATAGCACGCACCCCTTGCTTTTTCAATTTCGCAACGGAATCATTGATGGCTTGAACCTCATCCGTAAAACGCAATCCGGCCACTGCGCTTTCAACCACGATATTAGGGGTATTGGACAGGCATACACCAATAAACCCAATCGGCATCCCATCGACCGTGATCACTTTGTGAGGGGGAAGAGATTTCCCTGTTTTCTTATCAAAGACATTGGCAACGACCCAAGGATAGGAGGACCCCGCAAAGTACCCGGTGTTTTGGTGGGTGCCTCCTCGAATCAGACGGAGAAGTTCCCTTACTCCCTCATCAAACTCATGATTGCCGACGGTTCCGATGTCAAAATCTAATTGATTGAGGATTTCCATGGTCGGCTCATCCTGCAGGAGAGCCGAAACAGGCGGACTCGCTCCGATCATATCGCCCGCATGCACAAGCAATGTGTTCTTATTCTTAGCCTCCCGCTGCTTTAAATAAGCCGCCAAATAATCCACCCGGCCTGCCGGTTTCCCATTTACCCTCCGGGTTACGTTCAGCTGTCCATGAAGATCATTGATACCCAGCAATTGTATGGATTTATATCCCTTCTGGGCCGCTAAGCTTTGGAAGGATTCCTCCGACTGAATGTCTGCCCGTGGGCTAATAGGACGATCCTGGATATGTCCATGGTATTCCTCGGAAAGTCCGCTCTCTTTTCCTCCGGTGTTCGGATTAATCCCAACCGGATCTTTTCCTCCCTGCTCTTGAATAGAGGAATGGTACTGAAGCGGAGTTTGTTCCACCTGGTAGTTCTCTTGAGGCCGATTGTTCATCCCGCAACCAATCGTATGGATGAGCAGAATGAAACCGGCAGAGACTCGCCAAAATTTTTCCATCAAGTTATCCTCCAGTTTTAGCTATGTAAATCCCTCCTTTTATTATCTGTAGAACTTTAATCACTATGTCCTAATAAATGTAATTAATATATGAATTCTGGAACGTATCTCGCCGAACCCGTCAGCTAGGACTTAGCCAGTCGCTCATATACATCCTGCAGCGTATGAAGCCCAAGGCTTCCGATTTTCTGAAGGGAGGTGCTCCACAATTGAGCGGCCAAAAGGGCATCTCCTAAAGCATGGTGTCGATTTTTCACAGGAATTTGACAGTGAGTACACCAGTCCTCTAGATGATGCCAAGACTCCTTGGGCTCCGCAATGCGCAACAGAAAAGAAGTATCGACAATCCGATGCTGAAACGGCGTACGAAACACCTTCCTTGTGGCAGCGTCCATAAACTTTTTCTCGTGAGCGGCATGGTGAGCGACAAGGATATGATTTCCAGCGAATTTAAAAAATTGAACCAGTACTTCTTCCAAAAGTGGCGCTTTCCGTACCTCTTCCTCCGAAAGTCCAGTCAGTTCTTGAATGTGTGCCTCTAATTTCTGATCATAGCGAACCATCGAATAAAAAGTATCACTCTCCAAGAGGGTTTCCCCTTGAACCTTCACACCGCCGATGGATAGAATCTGATCGCCTTGCTCCGGGAAGAAACCGGTCGTTTCGAGATCAAAGACAACAACAACTAATTCCTGTAGCGGAATCATCAATTCTTCCTTAGCTCTCAGCTCTTTTTGCAGCTGTCTAATGAACGCCGCATGCTGCGGATTTGTATGCGATTGCAAAGGGGCGTAAAGGGCCGAACCCAGCTTCCCCTGCATTTGCTTCATGAATCGGATTAACGGCTCGTATCCCATCCTCTAACATCCTTTTTCAATAACGCGCTGGGTAAATTGATGAAGCTTCACTCCATCCTTCAGCACCTGCTTTAGCGCGCTTTTCTCAGCGGGGGTCAACCCCTGTACGTTAAGAAAATGCATTTGTTCGTAATCTATTTGATGGTTCACCTGCTTTAGCTTATAGTCTAACAGCAAGCGGAAATGGGCTTGAAATCGCCCGAAGTCTTGAAGATAGGCAGGGAGCTCGCCCAGCAGTCCCAAGCGGGAAAGAGTAGACGTCTCGCTAATTTTCTCCTTCATCGCCAGGAGACGGGCGGCATTGATATATGGAAATAAGCCCATTTCCTTTAGGTTTATGGAGCCCATATAGGGTCCATGAGTCTCTGTTAAAAATTGTTGAAAAAGGCCTACTCCTTTTCTGATTCTCTTCGTATTCTCCAGCAGCCTGAACAAAAAAGCAGGATGCTTCTCAATAAACCGATCCATGAGATTTTTCAGGTGGCGAAGGGGCTCCACGCTTCCAACCAGCACCCTTGCATCATAGAAAATGAGCAAATGCCGAATCGAATTCCAGCTTTCTTCTTCCAGCCATTTGGCGAGCTGACGCTCCCAACCGGCACTCGATTGACACCATACCCTATTGCTGCTCATGACCTTTCCTTCGCACAGAGGGTAACCGATCTGGAACAATCCGTTCGTAATTTCCACGCCAAGCGCTTCAAAATATTCCTTAAACTCCTCGCCTTCATACACCAGCCCGTGATCCTGGTCCGCCGCCCTCCCCTGCTCACTTCGGCCTGCGCTACCCATGACAAACCAGGAGAACGGTGCAGGCAGCGGCCCTTTTTCTTTCTGCAGCTGTACTTGGGCAATTCCGCAGGCTTTTTTCATGACCCAATCATGAAAAGCGTTGAGTGATTCCATCGTTGATGCGTGATTCACCATATGAAGATCTCGATATTGCTTCAGTGCCTGATAGGAATCCAGCTGTTCGCCCATACGTCCCCCCTCCCCCCAATGGCTGGCACCTTGTTTCATTCCACCCGTTGCTCAGGGTTAAACTGTTCAGGATAGCCGTAGCCTCCATGCTCACTTAGATCCAAACCAATAATCTCCTCTTCTTCGGTCACGCGAAGACCGTTCATCATCTTCTTCATAATCCATAAGATCAAGTAGGAAACAGCAAAAGAGTATAGACCGCAAGTCGCGATACCCATCGCCTGCACCCCGAGCTGGGTCCACCCGCCACCATAAAACAAGCCAGGCAACCCGGTAATCTTTGCGGCTAGTTCAGGAGTAGCAAATAAGCCCGTGGACAGGGTTCCCCATACGCCTGCCAAGCCGTGAACAGATAGCGCATAGATGGGGTCATCGATTCCTATCTTATCAAAAAATTTCATGCTGTAGAAAACAAGTATCCCGGCAATAAAGCCAATCAGAACGGAGACCCAGGGGGTAACGAAGGCACAGGATGCCGTAATTGCCACTAAACCGGCCAGTGCGCCATTGAGCATGATGGGCACATCCGATTTTCCAATCGCGATCCAGGAAAGCAGCAAGGCGCTAATCGCTCCAGCGGCGGCAGCCAAATTGGTATTCATTGCTACGTAGCCAAAGAAGCCCTCCTCAACCGATAGCGTACTGCCTGCGTTAAAACCAAACCATCCGACCCATAGCAAAAGCACGCCCAGCGCGGTGAAAACCTGATTATGACCCTGAATCACATTCGGCGTACCGTTCTTGTTAAACTTCCCAATCCTTGGCTTCAACAGCATCGTGGCAGCTAAGGCCCCCATAGCTCCAGTCAAGTGAACCACGGTAGAACCCGCGAAATCCTGTTTCCCATGATCTGAAAGCCATCCGCCGCCCCAAATCCAGTGAGCAATCACGGGATAAACCAGGGCACTGTATAATAGGGAGAACAGAAGGTAAGTGGACAGCTTTGCCCGTTCGGCAAATCCTCCAAAAGCAATGGTCAAGGAAATGCCGGCAAAGGCAAGCTGAAACAAGAAGAATACTGCAGTATTCAGCTCTAGGCCAGCCATTTCATATCCGTTATAAAACATGTTACCCAGACCGGAAAAAAAGCTTCCCGCTCCGCCAAAAATGAGGCCAAACCCTATGGCCCAAAAGACAACAGAGGAAATTCCGAACGTAAAAATCGTTTTTCCGGCTATATGGCCCGCATTTTTCATGCGAGTCGACCCTACCTCAAGCAAAATAAAACCGCCGACCATCAGGATTACCAAGACGGCCGACAACATCACCCACAGGCTATTCAGGGTATAAAGGATTTGGTCATTCATATGTGATTTACCTCTCTATAGTTAAGGGTTATTTACCCTTAAGGTGCATTAGTTAAGCAATAAAATACACCCCTTAAGTAAATTGGACATTTCCCTACGGTTTTTATCCAATGTCTACTTTAAGGGGTGGACTATTTTCAATCTAGACATCTAATTCTTGATCGATGGCTGTGCGGAATTGATGCTCAATTTCTTGGATTCGTTGGTGAATTTCCCGCTGTTCTTGATTATCATAAATGCCTGAACCCAATTGTTGATATAGCCATTCCAATTCACATGATAAAGCATTTAATTGATTTTTAAGCTCGTCCATTGCAAATGAACCTTTAACGGTCTTTTCCGTCAATAACGGGAGGAGCCTGTTCAAAATCTTGTTGGACATGGGCATTGGGTTGCTGTGCTCTTTTGATTGCTTTTCTTTGCTCCGCTTTGCTGCGTTGCTGTTCGTTTCTCTGATCCATATTTAACCCTCCAATACATTCTCTTCCATAGTTTATTATTGTTCGAAGAAAAACAAACTATTCAAAGGGAGGTGCCTGATGAAAGCATATATCAAAACCCTTTTTTTGTCTGGCTTAATGGCGGGCTTATGTGCCTGTACAGGAAATATCGATGGCATGGAGCCGCAAATGCATAACAGATTAGGCGCAGATATTGAAGAGAACGGTATGCTTAGTGCCAGGGACCAAGCTTTAGACCTTGGGCATGGACATGTAGGCCACAGGCCAACTTCTTATGACGCCAATGATGCACATGCTCTGCGGATCGCAGATTTGGCTGATGATACTCCTGGTGTAGCCCGTTCCAGCAGCATCGTATATGGGGAAGATATTGTTGTGGGCATTCAGGTTAGAAATTTTTCGGAATCGACATACTTGGAACAAAAAGTGAAACGCTTGATTCAGGAAAGGGAACCTGGTTACAACATATATGTCACATCGAATAACCAAATGAATGAACGCATCCGCGCTATCACGGAAAATGCAGCGAATTCTTATGCCCAATCTGAGCGACACCATCAACCGCAACGCGATATCGAAACCGAAATCAGCAACATTAAAAACGTTATAAACAAAATGAATACAGATACGCGATAACCCTATTGGATTCAACTAAACAGCTAGGAAGCAGAGATGAATTTCCCTGCTTTTAGCTGTTGCCAAAATTAATCTTTCATGAAAGGGAGCCAAACTATATCAAAAGGAGTGAAATGTATGAATGGATTTTTAAGGAAATTAGTCCTCAATTCGATTGTTATTGTTCCCTTCCTGATGTGGTTTTCCGATTCTGCATTCCTGGTTTCCTTGGTCACGGCCTTAACCTTTTCTGTTTTGACGTATCTTGTGGGGGATCAATTGCTATTAAAGAATGACAAACAATACGGTGTCTACGATAGCTGATGCTGGTCTGGCATTCGGATTTTTTTGGATTGCAGCCTGGGTAACAAATTGGACATTAGACTTTATCGAAATCTTATCCCTCTCCATTCTAATAGGAAGCGTTGAATGGGCGTATCATCGTTTCCTCAGAAAAGTAGATAATCCAAATCGGATTTTTTAATCATCAAGTATCTAGCTCTACACACATGATTTCAGCAATGAGGTTAAAAAAATGTCTTCCTTCCTTTGTAAACATTTGACATTGCATCCACGAATCCAGAGTATAAATATCTATTTTTCTTGCCTGGGGTGACTCCCACAGGACTTCTACGGGCAGAGCCTTGACTGTATCTTCGATATGACTCTTTAGCCGAAGGTAA
The DNA here is from genome assembly GCF_040813775.1 of Ammoniphilus soli. Taxonomy (NCBI): domain Bacteria; kingdom Bacillati; phylum Bacillota; class Bacilli; order Caryophanales; family Paenibacillaceae; genus Ammoniphilus; species Ammoniphilus soli. Next base: position 88,381 of record NZ_JBEGDL010000002.1, on the reverse strand, counting down.
TTCAGAACCCCTGCAAGGAAAGCGTAGGGAGATCCCCTCTTTTTCTCCTCTGCTTTCCTCTGAAGTTGCACGTTGTTTTACCCTTAGTGTAGGTATCAACAGGTAAGCTTTTTTTCATCTCATCTAGCCAATGTGCGAAGATTAATCCATATTAGCATGGTAAAGGAAAAAAGCTGTCCTAAAAGGTCTGTCAAAAACGACTTTTGGGGAGCAGCCTCTTCGTTCTTTGCTACGTTGATCATGCTAGAGTTGAAACTTTTGTATCTTCTTGTAAAAAGTGCTTCTTGGCATCCCCAGCAATTTAGCCGCTAACGTTACGTTTCCTTTCGACTTTTGCAACGCATCGATCATAAGCTCTTTCTGGATTTTTTCGCGTGCTGAAAGGGCTGCGGCAGGATCGGCCGCACTCTCCGGGATTTCCTTTGTTGTAGTCACGGCTAAAGCAGGTTCGACTCGATTCTGCGAAGCCAGCCATTGAAGGACTTGGGATGGTTCCTTCATCTCTCCTTGAGAGAGAATGTACAATCGTTCCAGCACATTCAATAATTCTCTGATATTCCCGGGCCAATGATAGGTATGCAGCCAATCTATAACTTCAGGGGCAAAGGTCATATCCCATTGGTTTTTTTCACAAAAAAATTGAATGATATGGGGGATATCTTCCTTCCGTTCTCTTAACGGCGGGACATAGATAGGATACACATGGAGTCGATAAAACAAGTCCTCCCGAAACTTCCCCTCATTCACCAGTTGGCGAAGATCTCGATGGGTTGCCGTTATTATTCGGATATCCAAGGGGATTTCTTTATGACTTCCAATCGGAGTGACCTTTCGCTCCTGCAGCACTCTTAGGAGCGCAACCTGCATAGGAGGGGGGATTTCACCTATTTCATCAAGAAAAAGGGTACCGCGGTTGGCCTGTTCAAATTTCCCCTTGTAGCCTTGGCGGCGTGCTCCTGTAAAAGCCCCTTCCACATAGCCAAAAAGCTCGCTTTCCATCAGCTCTTTCGGGATCGCGCCACAATTCACCGCTATAAATGGACCATTTTTTCGTGGGCTGTTTTCATGGATGGATTGAGCAATGACCTCTTTGCCTGTGCCTGTTTCTCCCAAAATATAAACGCTCGCATCCGTCGGCGCCACAGGTTTTAATTCATCTAGTGTCCTCTGAAACGATAAGCTGACGCCAGCCTCCCCTTTGAATTCAAACTCCTTTCGTTTGGACACATAAACCGAATCTGCATTTTTGCCTTTGTCATTGTTTAAATGAATACAATAACCTAATAAAAATCCGTTGGTTTTGGAGAATACCGGTATTCTTAGTTGTGAATGGTACCCATAGGCAGGAAAATGGCCCTCTTTCATACACGACCAGTTTGGAACTTGGAGGCGAATCGGTTTACTGGCCCCCACTACATCTCCTGCAGTATTACAGATCAGCAATGGTTGAATCGACTCCATGAAGTCTATCGTCTGGTTTATAAGTTCCTTATCAAAATTTCGCAGGCAAAGACTGATCTCTTGCTCTATGATGTAAGCAGCGGATACGACCATGCCGAGCATATACGGATGGGCCCGCTCAACGGGACATGAAAGATCCAGAACCCCAAGGAGCTTGCCGCTCTGATCACGAATCGGGGCCGCAGCACAACTCCATTGGTGGGAGGCGATAGAATAATGTTCCGTACCGGTAACCAGGATCGCTTCTTCGGCCTGAAGCGCGGTGCCAATGGCATTCGTTCCTACTTCGCCCTCGCTCCAGCGTACGCCTTCCACAAAATTGATTTCCTTAGCCTGATTTAAGACATCCTCTCTTCCTTTTATGGACAGGACATATCCCTCAGGATCAATCACAAGAGCCATCATTCCCATATCTCTAGCAAATTGTCCAATCTTAGACAAATGAGGTCCGGCACTATTCATTAATAGGAAGTTTTTCTCCTTTTGGGCCAAAAAAAATTCATCTGTCAAAATCTGTTTCCCTTTTTCTAAGTAAGGATTCACATCCGCTGTCCTTGAACGATACCAGGATTCAACAATTCTTTGATTCAGTCGGGATAGATCAAATGCACCTTCACTCATGAATTGCTTCCATGCTTGAAATGAAAGTGTAGTCTCGGTCAATTTACCCTCTCCCTATGTTTGGATTTTTTTCTCTTAATCTACTGAAATGTCCTGTCACTTGAAGGAGAAAGCGTGGATAGATGAAGGTTAATCGAGGATTTTTTGCAGCGCTTTCATCATTTATGATAAACCGAATTATTGATATAATCAATCTATTTTCACTATTACATAAAAAAAATCTAAAAGTCTGCTTTACAAGGCTACGTTATCCAACTTGTTGAAGAAACAAGATAGACTTCGAATGGCTTCTAAAGCATCCGGTCCCTCGGCGCGTATCAGTAAGTTTTTGGAGTTTACAACCGCAAGCGAAAAACTCATCAAACTCTTGGCATTGGCATTTAGGCTTATCGCCTCCACTTTAATATTGCTTTCATAACGACTCGCTTCATTGACAAATTCAATCATGCTCTATGGAAAGTTTTTTAGGGATCTTTATCCTTTAGTGATAGTGAGGTCGATAACTTTGAAACTCATGGACGAGCTTATTGATGCTTATCTCGACAACAACCTAGAACATCCCTATTATTTGGACATGCAAACGGGTTCCTGACATGAAGTTGTTTAATGCTCTTGACGGACAAAGACCATTTAGAAGATTTAAGGATACTCTTTATGAGTTGGATCTTTGGGACGAGTGGAATAAATTTGAACGGCAAAAAGCTGAGGAAGAAATACAGTTTTGGATAGATCGCTACGAGCTCCCTTTTGACCAGCTTGCCGAATTGTATAAGAGCAATAACCCTTACCTTTAGGAAGCGTAATCGATGAAGGCCATTCAAATGGGATAAAAAAATCAGACCACATCTTCGAAATGTGGTCTTTTTGCTGTGTGATTTTACCTCATTCTGTTCAACGAGCAGTAAAATTTCAACTTTCTATTATTAAGTTAAAATATATCTAGAATTAGTCCTATTAATATACGTAACGAGTGATTTCATTTACCGGTTTGCGCGGCAGTTTTTTAGGAGTATCTTTCGGGTAACCAAGAGCAATCACCATATTAATTTGTTTCTCTGCTTCAATGTTTAGATATTCACGTAACTTTTCTGATGCCAAAAGTACAGGCCCAGTCATAGGGCATGTACCTAATCCTTTTGCATAGGCTGCTAACATTAAATTTTGAGTAGCTAAACAACTGCTTTTAATTCCCTCTTCTTCCCAGACTGAATCAGGAACCAATTGTATAGGCTCAAAAATTTTCTCCCTAAACTTAGATTGATAAGGGGTAGCCAAAGAAACAATGAGCACGGGGGCATCAGAAAATGCGGTTGCGTAAGGACCGAAAGAACGAGTAAGGAGCTTTCCTTCCTTTTCAAATCCTTTGCTTGTTGCTTCTGCTGCTTTTTCGTACAGGGCATCCCATGTAATTTTCTCAATTTCCTTTATTTTATCCTTGTTTTTTATAACGATAAATTCCCATGTTTGTGAATTCGTATCACTAGGGGCGTACCTAGCACAATCAATAATCTCTTCTATATCTTGAATAGAGACATCTTGTTCCGTAAAGTTGCGAACACTCCGTCGCCCATGAATAACATCTTTTAGTGCATAATAATCCATATAAAACTCCTTTTGACTGTTAGATAATTATTATTATAACTTCAGATCCCGATCAATACTACTAAACTATTCTATCCTAATCCAGCAGCAAAAAGAGGAGCGGCCATGACAGCCACTCCTCTGCAAGGCAGGACGCTTCCCCCTTTGAAAAATGATAATGACTCAAACTCCTTTTAATCGTCTGAACTCGCACAACAACTTGATTGGGTTTGTTTTCACATAAAAAGAAAAAACCTGAAAATCAGTATGTATATATAAAAAACCTGCTTCACCTGATATCACTTTAAACGACATGTCTCGTATATCCTTAAGCATAAAATCGCGCGAGTTTATAGTGATCAGATCCTTGTACAAACGAAGAAGCATTTCCGTTTCAACCGACTCTTGACGATTGCTCTGAATTACTCGAACAGTTTCAAAATAGGATTGTTGGCAGATCAAATTCATGGTCGTCCTCCAATAGCTGAATATCACATCAACACTTATCCCCCTATACGATACTTTTCAAACAAGGTTTCAAACCTTCACACGGCCTAAACTGGAAATTCGCTAACCAGGAAGGTCGTGCGAAGATTTTTAGCCGACATCCAGAAAAAAAGGACAGAGGGAACAGTCGCCTAACGGACACAAAGAAAACTAGAATTCTCCGACGTTCTACTCATTCTCTTCCTGTTGATTTCGTAATCTGCATTTTAAAACCTACTCCCTTCTCATGTTATATACAAAATAATATTTGTTATAACACAATAGATTCTCTTGCCCCATTCATGCTGTCTTTGGTGATCTCTCAAATATATATTGGATGTATTCCTGATAATTGATCTGCATGTCGCCCCACAATGAGGAATGGGATTCAACCTCAATATCGAGTTCCTCAAATATTTCCATAAGCATGCTGCACAACTCATACTTTGCATCCAAATCTGACACCCCCTTAATCCTATATAAGAGATGGGCGGCTTCAGTCGTTAGTTGATCTCTAAAGTCATTTCTATTAATGGCCATACATATCCACTCCTATCTTTTCTGTAATCATAGCCTTTTACCCTATACCCTTTTATAAGCAAGTACTGTGCCAAAAAGAAACTTCTCAATATATCAACAGGATCCTTGATTTCATGGGCCATCTTTACCTCTAAAAAAGGTATTTCCATATAGACAAATAAGAAAATGTCTCATTCTGTTCCACTCTGTTACATACTGTTCCGTTCTGTCCACTTAAGCAGAAATCAGTGGAGAGAATTACCTTTTGGATAGTAAAAAAGGCCGCCCTAGAGCTTTTCAGCCCTGATGGACAGCCTTTTTATAAATTGAATTTCTGAAGTCTCTTATAAAACGTACTTGGGAACGCCTAATGATTGAGCCGCCATGGGAAGCTATGCTTTAGAAAATTACACAGAAGTCAAAAATGTAAGGATTAATTTAGATTAATAAATATCGTCTGATTATAATTTCTGTACGATGAAGGAGCTCAGCAGTAGTTGCTGAACTTCATCATTGGGTTCGAAGAACAATGGTCAAATAATAATCTACACCTTAAAATTCCTTACTAAATTTTTCAGTTCATCCGCCATTCTTGCCAGTTCAAAGGAAGAAGCAGTGATTTCTTCCATCGAAGCTGTTTGTTCCTCCGCTGCTGCCGCTACATGCTGCGTATTCCCGAAAGTTTGTTCCGAGATGTTCGCCATCATCTCCATCGTTTCAACCATACTATGAGAACTGGCGTTGACCTCTTGGACGATCGCAGACACTTCTTGGGACTGACTGGAAATCTCTTGAACCATCCTCACAATACTATGGAAGGATTCTCCTGTTTCCTTGACCATGTCAATTCCTTGCTTCACCACTACAGTACCATGATTCATGACTTCTGCGGCTTTATTCGATTCCGCTTGAATCTCTCCGATCAGTTTGCGTATCTGCTCCGTTGATTTCCTCGATTCTTCTGCCAGTTTGCGGACTTCATCCGCTACAATGGCAAAGCCTCTTCCGTGTTCTCCTGCTCGCGCTGCTTCAATCGCTGCATTTAGGGCCAACAAATTGGTCTGGCTGGAGATTTGGGTTATTAGTCCAATGATCTGATCGATTTCTTTTGTTTTCTGTCCAAGTGTTGAGACGACTTGGGAAATTCGGTTTACCGTTTCCTGTACTGCGTTCATCTGTTCCATCGTTTGGTCAACCAATCTAGTCCCGTTGGAGGCATTTTCATTAGCGGTCACTGCAGAATCAGCTACCATCTGGATAGAAGAAGCGGTCTGCTCCATTCCGCATGATATTTCCGATACGGCCCGATTGGCTTCTGTAATACAGCGTTATGAAAGAGGCTTCTCTCAATGAAGGTTATGAGCAGGGATGTCGAGAAAAAGAAACAAATCATGATACACGGGACAAGAAAATGTCTGGATCATCAGATCAAACTCCCTATCTATATAGGACTCTGACAGTATACCTCTACCGTAGTTATTCATCTTGACAATATTTTGCATGAAATAGGGGCGAAAGTTCCAATTCATGCCTTTATATTCCATTTTCTTTGCCCAAGACCCATCTTCATCTTTGACATAGTTTGAAGAATACTGATTCCCTTGTGAATCACAGAGATACAAACGCAGAAATGGCTCGCCAACAACTCGCGTGAACTGCTGGGTATACTCGTCTAAATTAGGGAGTGGAGCAATCTCTTGGAGACATTGCCCCATTTTTTGATTAAGCTTCAACTCGTAGTTAAAATGATCATTCCAAAACGAGAACTCTTGCTTTACCAGGCTGTCCATTTGCTGTTGGAGGAGAGTTTGGCAGTGTTCTTTCGTTAGAAATTCAGCATGCGGTTTAGCCAATAAATATCCCTGATAAAATTGTCCCCCATTGCGCCATGCATTGGCAAATTGATCAGGTTCCTCAATTCCCTCGTAAATAAGAGCGGAGCCTAGTTTTTGCGATAGAAGAGATAAGGCGGAAAGAACAGAGCGATACGAGCGGGATTGGGTGCTTTTTTGTACTAGATGCAGGTCCACTTTGATAAAGTCAGGTTTCAAGCAGGCCACGCGATCAAGATTGCTAAATCCTTTCCCTAAATCATCCACTGCTATTTTGCATCCTAACTCTCGAAAGGGAGCTAAAATCTGAGAAAGCTCATCTACATTCCCTTCAAAGTCCCTTTCATTTATTTCTAGTACAATGTTCTCCGGGATAACATGATCGTCTAAAAGCCAATTCAAGTCATCCGTGATCCAATTCGGATCTATGTTAATAAACAAATGGACATCCATTGTCTGTTCACAGAATTTAGCCAATGCCATTTTTCGAACGGTTTTATCTACTTCTTTTCGTACACTCTCCTCAACGCTCATATCTGAAAAGAAAGCCCCTAAGGAAGAGCATGTTCCAGCAGAACTCCGAATTCTGCCTAATACCTCATACCCCCAAATCATCTGATTATCTAGGCTGAAAATAGGCTGGAAGTACGGCATGACTTGATGTAGCATGTTTTTTCACTCACTTTACCTATTAATTATGTATCTGAATACCTCTATCACATCTTAATGTCTATTTTTGTTATTATCTGTGGTATTGTCATATTTTCTGACGAGCAAAGTCGAAATGATGCGTTCTGAAATATGAACAAATAAAAAGACACTCACCATGGAGTGCCGCTTGCGTATGATTTTCTTTAGTACATCAGATCCCACTTCTTCACGTGAAATTGAAATAACCCTTTCGTTGAAAAGGATACAGACTCGTTTTCCGGATAGGCAAAGATCCTCGACGTAAACACTTCCTCCCCGCCATTCACAAAGATTTCAATGGATGACGCATCAAGATAAATTTGCAAGCTTGATAAATCGTCCAGCCTGCAATGTCTCGCCTCCGTTAACCCGTTAACAAAGCTTTTCCTTTCCAGTGTGGCCAGCTTTTCTTTCGGATGATAAATGAAGCGGACCTCATTTCGGAAACAAACCTCGACAGAACGCTCCTCATAGCCAATATCTTGTATCCATAATTCGATGCTCTTTCCGCGAACTTGGTCCAACTCTAGCTCTTGGCTATTTAACCTTACCTTATCATAAGCCACTTCATTCTTGCGAAGCTGGTTTAATTCTTCAATCGGCTGCTGATACAATTTGCCTTCCATAAGCGATAACTGCCTCGGGATCGTCATCGCATGGACCCACTTATGCGCAATGGTCGGCTGTTGATCCTCTTGTTGCTCTGGAACGCCCATCCACGCCACAAGCAGTCTGCGTCCCTTTGCATCTAACATTGTTTGCGGAGCATAAAATTCAAACCCGCGGTCCAGCTCGGTAAAATCGCCATGGCTATATTCCGCTTTTTCAGAGTCGAGCTTTCCGACAAAATAGCCAGCTTGATATACATTTTGGTATAACATGCCTTCTGGTTTTAATCCTTGCGGACAAACAATCAGTACATCCCGACCATTCAGCTCGAACAAATCCGGGCATTCCCACATATAACCAAAATACCCTAAGCGCTTGGAATTCCCTCCGGCTATGTCTCCCAGATGCTCCCACTCCATTAGGTCTCGCGATCGAAACAGTACGGCTTTTCCGTCTAACTGAAGGCTTTGTGCGCCGACAATCATATACCAGCTATTTTCCTTTTTCCAAACCTTAGGATCGCGAAAATGAGCTGTATACCCCTCCGGAAGGGTGGCTACCACACCTTTTTTCTCAAAATGAAGACCATCCTCTGAAACCGCCATGCATTGATAGGTTTCCCGGTTATTTTGTTCATCTTTGACGTTTCCCGTATAGAATACATAGAGCTTTCCGCTGTCCTCGATCGCACTGCCGGAATAACAGCCGTTTTTATCAAACCAGTCGCTTGGCGCAAGGGCAATTTCTTCATGCGTCCAATTCACTAGGTCAGGTGACGAGTAATGCCCCCAAAATTTCGCCCCATGACCGGTTTTAAACGGCATCCATTGATAAAATAAATGATAGGTTCCTTTCCAATGAATAAAACCATTGGGGTCATTCAGCAGGCCCACCGGCGGCATGATGTGATAGTGTAATCGATAAGGATCGCTGTCCACCAGGCCTTTATGTTTCTCGATTTCCGCATAGGCTTGTTCCTTTAATTCCTTATCTAATGCATTCATATCCAAACACAACCTTTTCCCTTCTTATTTCTCCAAATATCCGGAAACTTCACTCAACGTGGGCAAAGCGGTCATTGCTCCTTTGGTCGAGGCAGCCAAGGCTCCCGATACACTTGCAAATCGGGCGATTTGTTTCGCTTCTTCCAACGTTATGCTCTCCAATGCCCCATCATATTGATGCAGGGAATAGAGCACGCCTGACACAAAGGCATCCCCTGCTCCCGTCGTATCCACGGCTTCCACCTGAAGGGCTGGAACTTGAACCTTTCCTTGACGCGTAAATACAACACTTCCTTGTTCCCCTAAGGTGACAAGCACAAGAGGGATCTGATAAGCCTTCAAAGCTTGTACCCCTGTTTCGATCTCCTTTTCCCCTGTGATGAACGCGAGCTCCTCTTCCGAGATTTTTAGGATGTCAGCCTCCGGGAGCATCGATCGGATCGTTTCCCTTGCTTGTTCCTCATGATCCCACAGCCCCAGCCGCAGGTTCGGATCGTAAGAGATCAACATCCCATTGTCTCTGGCGAATTGAACCGCTCTCTTGGTTGCGCCTCTTGAAGGTTCTCTGATGAGAGAAATCGAACCGAAATGAAAGATTTTGTGACTTTCAAATAATTCTTCCTTCATATCCTTTTCGCTTAAAAAGGAATCCGCACTCGGATTGATATAAAAATCGAAGCTGCGCTCCCCATTCTTCCCCAGTGTGACAAAAACAGCTCCGGTACGAGCCTCGTCAGTCAATAGCATATAATCCGTATTCACGCCGTATGCTTTCAATGTTTCTTGCAAAAAGCGCCCGAGTACATCATCTCCGACTTTACCCAGGAATGTCGATGGAACACCTAAACGGGAAATCCCGACGGCAACGTTGGCCGGAGCCCCTCCTGGACTTTTCCGGTATACGCTGTTGCTTTCATCCAGCGGAATAAAATCAATCAGGGCTTCCCCTAAACTAATGACACCTGTTTTCATGATTCTTGCCTCCCTTATAAAAACATCAGGTAAGTCGCTCCATACCTGATGTCATTATCCCTCTTAATTCTCTTCCTCTTTGAAGCCCAGAACATAGGTCGCAATAAAAGCGGAACCAACGGCAATGGCAAAGCCGATTAAATAATGGAAGACTTTTTCCGTACCGAAAGGAGCTACTATGGCCAGCATCGGGATTCCGGTCAACCCATAAGCATTTGCCACCACGTTCATCATGACGACGTAAGCCGCTCCGAGTCCCCCACCTAAGGCTGCCGCAATAAAGGGCTTGCCCAGCTTTAAGTTTACCCCGAAAATGGCCGGTTCGGTAATTCCCAGGAAGGCAGAAAAGGCACCCGGCAGCGCAATGCTCTTTAATTTTTTGTTTCTGGCTTTAAAGTAAACCGCCAATGCCGCTCCACCTTGCGCTACATTCGCCATCGACCAAATCGGCAATAAGAAATTGACGCCGATCTCCTTACTAGCCAAAAGGCCTGCCTCGATGGCATGAAAGCTGTGGTGAACTCCGGTAATTACGATGGTGGAATACAATCCTCCAAATACAAGTCCAGCCACAGGGCCTGCCGCGTTATATAGGGATTGCAGCGTGACCGAGATCATGTCTCCCACCCATCGTCCGAACGGACCAATGACGATAAAGGCAAAGAATCCTGTTACGATGACGGTTATAAACGGTGTAACCAATAAATCAATGGAATTCGGGACCACTTTACGCAAGGATTTTTCGATTTTGCTCATGAAGTAAACGGCGATTAAAATAGGAACGACTGTTCCTTGATATCCGATGAGGGCCAAATCAAAGCCGAGTAGATTCATATATTCAGGCGTCGCATTCGATAAGGTCCATGGATTCAATAACGCCGGGTGAGTCAATATGCCACCCATAACGGCCCCAAGAAACGGATTAGCCCCAAATTCCTTCGCAGCGGAAAAACCGATGAGAATAGGCAAAATAATGAATGCCGCGCTGGAGAACATGTCCAGCAAACGATAAACGGCATGATCCGGGCTCACCCAGGCAAATGCTTTCATCATCCCGAGCAGCCCCATCAATAAACCGCTGGCCACGATAGCCGGGATAATCGGTACGAAGATGTTAGACAGGGCTTTGGCAAACCGGGCCACCGGATTCATTTTTTGCTTCACGGCTTCCTGATGGGAATCATCGCCCGCCTGCTGCAACCCCGTCTCGCCGACAAGCGCCTCATACACTTTATTCACCGTACCCGTTCCGAAAATCACTTGATACTGACCCGAACTGGAAAACGCCCCTTTTACGCCATCCACATTTTCTATCGCCTTTTGATCTACTTTTTGTTCGTCCTTCAGCACTAGGCGAAGGCGAGTGGCACAATGGATGGCACTTACAATATTCTCGCGGCCGCCTAATAAAGGAACAAGTTGCTTGGCAATGTATTGATAATTCATCTCTTTTCTCCTCCCATTTTGAAAATAAAAAAGACCTAAAACGCAGAAAGGATTGCCATATAGGATAGAATCCTATACTTCCTTTGCACATTTTAGGTCTTGCCTGCTTTACCAGTCACAATCCTCAATATGGATTTTTTATACGCTTTCATCATAGTTCACTCTATATTTTTTGTCAATCCTCTTTTTGCGGATTCCTTCCTGTCTCCCGAAGCCTTTGGATATGCAGGGTAATATAGGCCAGCTCGGAATCCGAAAATTGAAGCTGGTACTCGCGCTGGGCATATTCAGCCATTTTTCCGGCACACTGAAACTCCTTCGTAAACTTGGTTCGAACCAGCTCGAGCATGTCCTCATCCATGAGGGGGGACGTCTCTTGGTCTTCCATGCGAATCAAGGCAAAGCGAAGATGAGTGACCAAGCGCTGATAAGACATTCCCTCCTCATCGATATCCACCTGCAGCTCTTTTTTCAGTACCTCAATCATTTCCCGGATCAGGGTAGTTTGCTTCAACGCCTTGCCCATACTGGCTGTATCCATCTTTGCTGTATGGATATGGAGGGCAATGTGGCCGGCTTCGTCATCAGGTAAATCGATACCCAGTCTCTCTTTAATGAGCTGTTTTCCCCAAAGGCCAATCTGATATTCTTTTTTATATAGCGCTTTAATTTCATTTAATAGCCGATTTTGAATTTGATAGCCTTGATGAAGGCGTTCAATGGCAAAAGACAAGTGATCCGTCAGGCCAATATGAATATGATTGTTGAGAGGAGCCTGCAATACCCCTTCCGCATAGCTAATAATCTCTTCAGCGATATCGATATGTTCTTCAGGAAGCGTACGCAATAATTCTTGAAACTTCTCGTTTTCCTCTTCCATTATAAAAATCTTTTCGATTTTGTCGTTCGGAATCACATCATTTTTCTTTTTTTGAAAGGCAATGCCGGGACCCATGACAATTTTTTCTCTTCCTTCATCCAATACGACCGCGACGTTGTTATTTAAAATTCTATGAATTCGATAAGCCATATGGTTCCCTTCGTCTACCATTTAATGATCTCATGATGGAAATTTTACAAAAGAATAACTGAATTAGCAAAACCGAAAGTGACATCTACGGTCGCATTTTCCCAACACTTATTTTGTTTTGATGGTCATGACGTGATGACTACCCTTTTCAACCGTTTTACCCGTCACTATTTCCGTGCCTTCGACGGCTTCCCCATTAGTGATGACAATCGGCGTAATGGTGCTTTTCGCTTTTTCCCCGATTAAGTTTAAGTCGAAGGAAATGAGCAAATCGCCGGCTTTGACTTTATCCCCGACTTGAACATGTCCCTCGAACCCTTCACCTTTCATGTTAACCGTTTCAAGTCCTACATGTATAAGAATCTCCACCCCAGCTTCAGACTTCAAACCGATGGCATGCTTCGTAGGGAAAAATTGAATAATCTCTCCATTGACCGGTGAAACCACCTTTCCCTCTGTGGGTACAATGGCCAGCCCATCCCCCATCATTCGCTCTGAAAAAACAGGATCCGGAACTTCCTCCATATTCACCACATTCCCTGTCAGAGGAGCCACAAGCACCTCTTCTCTTTTCTTTTCCTTCAACCCGAATAATTTGCCAAACATTATTCTTCCCTCCTCCAATAAATCAAAAAAGACCAAAAAGAAATGAAGGGAAGAAAAATTTTTCACCCTATCATACCCTCTTGGTCTTGCCTGCCTTACCAGTCACAATCCAGATTATTGAATTTATTTTAGATTAAAGGAGTTCTTTATTTCTGTCAATTGTTATTTGGTGTGGTCCACTTACGTCAAACCACCCTCACAAGCGGGACTAAAGTCAAGTGGGTAGGGCCGATATTTATTAAAACTAGCTTTTAGAGGAGCAGAAATCGAGTTACTCTGCCCCTTGTTGATCATTTACCATTTCCAAAGTTTTGGAAATGAAATCCAGGATAATAGATTGAGTTTATTTTCTTTCCCTTTCGTCTTTACCATATTGAAAAACTCCCCTAGGAAAGCTTCCCATTTCTTTCCTATTACGCCTTTTTCGGTTGGATTATTTAAAACCAGCCCAACGCTGGCATTAAGGGCTTCTCTCAAATGGGCAAATGCTTGCTGCAGATGATGGTCTACCTTGTGTCCTTCCATAGCGTCCTCCTTCTATGGTTCCATCATTTCATGATCAATTTTTCGCTTCATCCGCTCAAACTGCGCTTCAGCCACCATATCCGCCAGTTCTTCCTTGGCAAAAGCCATACCCGATCGGGTGCTTCTCACGGCGGAGGAAACCGTGCTGCCGCCGATTTGGGCCGCCGCTCTGATGGTGGTTTTAGCGACAGGCCAAAGCACCTTTGCTGTTAATACTAATACGGTTCCAACCAAAACTCGTTCTGCACTTCTCTGAATCATATTTTCTCCGTCCTCCTACGCGGCCATTCTCATTACGGGTTGATCCGCAGATGCCTTCCTATCCAGCAGGCCCAGAATAGGTCTGGTGAGCAGGCTAACGGATCCTCCTACTATTAAAACCTGTACAAGCTGCATGATCCCTAATGGCGCTGTATGGAAAATTTGAGCTAGTGATGGGACATAGATCACCGACATCAGGGCAAGCCACGAAATCCCTAATGCCCCGATCAAAAACTTATCTTTTATCCAATGGGAGAATTTCTGGCCGTTCTCTTGTCTCCAAGAAAAGGTTTGCGTGAGTTGCCCTGCTACTAATGAAGCAAAAGCCATCGTTCTGGCAACAGGCAGAGACGCTCCCATTCGAAGGGCCGATCCGAATAATCCGAGTGAAGCCATTCCAAGAATGAATCCTCTCACAGCTACCTTCTTATATAGGGACGAATCCACAATCTCTTGGCGCTCGGTTACCAGCTCCTTGTTTCCGGGATTGACTGCCAGAATCGTGGCTGGCAACGCGTCCGTCAACAAATTCATGGCCAGAATTTGAACAGGCACAAGTGGGATCGGCATTCCCAATAGAACTGCTGTACTGGAAACTAAAATTTCAGCTAGATTTCCGGTAAGCAAGCATCCAATAGCTTTTCGAATATTGCTTATGATCGTCCGGCCTTCTTTTACTCCATCCACGATGGAGCCAAAATGGTCTTCTTTCAACACCATATCCGCCGTTTCCTTGGTCACATCGGTTCCCGTTTTCCCCATGGCGATTCCCACATCAGCTCTTTTTATGGCTGGAGCGTCGTTCACCCCATCGCCTGTCATCGCCACAACAAATCCCTGCTTCTGATAAGTTTCTACAATTCTCAATTTGTGCTCTGGGGATACACGAGCGAAAATAGACGTTTTCCTGACCATCTTCTGCAGCTGGTCGTCGGTTAATTCGTTCAGTTCTGCACCTGTGATGACACGTTCCCCTTCATGATACATTCCCAACTGCTTCGCAATGGCAATGGCTGTAATCGGATGATCTCCCGTAATCATAACCGGCTTGACACCTAAGCGGTACGCATACGCGATCGCCTCTTCCACCTCTGGCTTAGGCGGATCCATCATACCGACCATGCCAACATAGATTAATCCTTCTTCTTTCACATCTTCCATTGTTTCATTTGACTCGACGCTTTTATAAGCAAACCCTAATACACGCAGGGCCTGTCCTGCATATTCATTGTTTTGGTTTAAAATCTTTTGTCGAATATCATCCGTTAAATCAAGGATACTTCCATCTTCCTGATAATGGCTGCAACGCTTCAGAATCGCTTCAACGGATCCCTTGGAAAATAGGTAACAAGGATTCTCCGCCATCCCGTCATGGCAGACGACACTCATCGACCCATTAAAGGAATCAAAGGGAATCTCATATTTTCGACTCCATTGGGATATATGCTCCCGATTCATCCCGGCCTTATAGCCAAGCGTGAGCAAGGCCCCTTCGGTGGGGTCGCCTTTTAAACTCCACTGTCGATTGTCTAGTTGGCTATTATTGCACAGCATCGCAATGTGAAGCAGTTTCTTCCCTTCCTCGTCTCGCTGGATCTGTCTCTGCTGAACATGCTGGAGTTCCCCTTTAGGCTCATATCCCTCGCCGGTTATGGTCCATTCGTGCTGTGTGGTTTGGATCTTGGTAACCGTCATTTCATTTTTAGTTAGGGTTCCTGTCTTATCTGAACAAATCACATTCACGCGGCCAAGTGCTTCAATGGCAGATAGTTTCCTTACTACCGCATTCCTCCGCGACATGCGAAGAATTCCGGCGCTGAGGGCTATTGTGATGGTGACGGGCAAGCCTTCCGGTATAGCTGAAGCGATCAATGCCACCGAAGTTGGAACCATTTGCAGCAGCGTATTTCCGCGCAGCAGGCCGACGGCCAAGACAACGACGCCAGCCAACACAGCCCCTTTTACAAAGTTCTTGCTGATGGACGTGACCTTTTCTTGCAGGGGGGTGACTTCCTTCTCTTGGTCTTTGAGCAAGGAGGTTAAGTACCCTATTTCCGTGTTCATACCGGTTTGGACAACCGCACCGGTTACTTTCCCCCGCGTAATATTGGTGCCCATATACAGCATATTGGTTCGGTCTGATAATCCCGTTTCCGCAGGGGATATCCCTGCCCTCTTTTGGACCGCTGCGGATTCGCCTGTCAGCGGAGCTTCATTTACTTCCAGATTCCAATCCGTCAAAATACGAAGGTCTGCTGGAACCCGATCCCCTGCTTCCAAAGGAACAATATCGCCCGGTACCAAATCAACGGCAGACACTTCCCTTATTTCTCCATTTCTGATCACGTTGCACAAAGGCGGCTGATAATAATTCAGCGCTTCCACCATTTTTTCCGCTTTACCTTCCTGAACAGTACTGATGCAGGAGTTAATAAGCAACACGGCCGTCATTGCCAAGCCGTCAAATACATCCCCTGAAAGAACGGAGATGACCGCGGTACCTAATAAAATGACTGTTGTAAATTCAGTAAATTGCTTTGCAAAGGAGAGATACCACGGCGTTCTTTCTGCAGGTTCTATCCGGTTGCTCCCCACTCGGTGCCGGATGGATTGAACGGCTTCATCGGTTAACCCTCTTTGAGGATCTGTCCGTAAAGTTTCCCAAAGTTCCTGCTTCGTTAGGCTGTGCCAATTCGATGCCCTGCTTGCCTGGCCAGTGCAGGCGGCTGAGCCGTTCGTTTGGTTGTAGTTTTTATGGGATTTAGCCAACAATAACAGCTTTAATCCGTCTGCAATCAAGTTGACGACCGGAGCCGCCAGCCTGCCGGAAAAAGCGAAACCCGATCCCACCGTATTCCAGATCATCGTCCAAATCCGGTGTTGTGTCGTCATGGTGCGAATGTCTTTCGCTTTTTGAAGCAGTGCCGGTAGATCTCTGAGCTGCTGCATGCTAATTTGAGGTTGATCTGGATCGTTCGATGCCATCGGATCATCATCGCCTACCATCAAATAGGCTCTGCCTTGCTTTTGCAGCTCGCGGAGATGGTTGGATTTTAAAAGGTGCCATTTTTCTTGAATGAAATGTTTCCGAACGTTCAATGAATCCTGAAGAAAATGGATCTGGAGTCCTGGATGTTCTTGCTGCAGTTTTTGAACGTATTGATATTCTGGACTTGGCACCGGATGGGCTTCATCCACAATTAACCCAATGCATTCCTCTTGAAGACCTACAAAATAAACCGTTTTTCCATTTCTTTGCAACCGTTTCGCTTCGAGTTCATATTGGTCTACACGAACGCCATGTCTCAGTAAATAGCTTTTACTGCCCAAATATACGGAGTGACCATTTATTTTTCCATGAATTCCTTCTTCGTCTTGTTTTACCTCAAAAGCTGTCCGCTTCGTTTTATGCATGTGCAGGAAGACTTTTTCGATTTCCTCTTTGAAGGGGTGCTCCCTCTTATCTACTAAACTTCTGGCAATGGACCAGATTTCATCCTCCTTTGAGCTTATGCAGCGCAATTTGGGGGACGATTTCTTAAATACATAGGAAGTATCTGCCAAAATGACGTGCTCGAGTTCGGATATTTGGCAGAGCGTACAATTCTTCGGAAGCCATTGCCCCCGTTTCTTTTCTTCGTGCTCGGCCAGTTTCCAGGCATATTCTTCCGATGCGAAGATAGGCCTTGGATTCGCAGCCAGCAATACGCCTAGGGCGGCCCAGGGGCTTCTGGTCCACAGCCAACTTAGGCCGGCTAATCCAAATCCCCATTTTGTCGCTTGTTTCGCATAGGATTTGGTTTTCTTCGTGACATATAGCGAAGGATCTAAATTGGGTTCTTCGTTTTTCTTTTTTTGCCAATGCAAATATTGAATGAGAGCCGCAGCGCCTAATGCTAATAAATTTTCCCTTAAGAGAGCTAAAGCTACAGCCGCTGTTCCTAATACAAGATCGGCATTTAACTTTCCCTGTTTCGAAAGGGTTTCAAAGCCTTGTTTCAGTATCGGATAACCGGTCAGCACCGCTAGTCCCGCCGAAGCGGTAAATAAGCCGGGACTTCTCGCCATGGCTGTCTTTCCTAACCAAATCTGCTTCATTCCCAAAGCCCCCAGCCCCAGAACCGATGCCGTTAAAAGCGGGGATGGTCCCTCCTGTGGCCGAGGCGACTCTTCTGTCACGACAGCTTGAAATGAAGCGGGTATTCCTCCATCGAGGGACTGCTCGGCTATCCCGGCCGTAGCGGCTACTTCAGCCAAGATCTCTGTATTTTCATTGCTTGGTTTACAAAAAACTGGATTGCTGTACGCAAAAATCTTTTCTTCCATTTGGTGAATCCAATGACATATTTGTCCGGCAGAAAGTTGCGATTCATCATATAAGACTAACACTCTGCCTGTTAAAGGGCAGGCCTTTACAACGTTAATACCAGGCACCATTAAAGTGTTTTCGATTTGCCTGCAAAAGGTGGCATTCCCCTTTAATCCATAAACATCACATCGCAACCTTCCGGGTATAAAACGAATGTTACGTTCTTTAAACCCTATTTCCTGCAAAGTCCATCACCACACTTTTACGGAATAATGATGTAAAATAGCCTGCTCACGATTCTTATTTCTTATGTATGGGAGAATATTTTTGGGAGGAAGAGGAAACTGTATAAGTAACTTAGCACCATATTGGAGGAAAACGGATTATGCTAAATAAGTTACTTCCCAAGACCCCATTAGGATTTGCCATTACGGCAGCGACTGTTCTTCTATCGGTATCTCCTGAAGCTAGGCAGTTTACGCGAAAGATGGCAGTCAAAGGGATCGGCGCTGTACTCGGAGCTGCCGACGGAATAAAGGAATTGACTGCTGGGGCAAGATCTCAAATGGCAGGCTTGGTGGCAGAAGCCAGGTCCGAAGAACCAAAGGAGGTTTCTCCTTTGACATTTGACATGGATCTTGAACCCGAACCCTTCTTTGAATCTGCTCAAGATCAACCTCTCCCTTTTAATGTGATGAGTGACCAAAGCATTCAGGAAAAAATGCAAAACCCTAATCCTCATCACTAAGAAAAGCGGGCAATTCATCGTCGAACGAAAAACGGGCTGACTTCACTTGAGCCAGCCCGATCATGCTGCGCATATCGTCCGGAACAACTAGCGCATTGTTGAACTCCGATTTCCACAAATCCTTATAGCCGCTAATCGGCGTGTTCACTTTCTCCGTATTGACAGCGATGACGACGCCTCCCCACATATAAGGAACAAAATATTGACCCGTTGGGTCATGCGTCTTTACTAGCATCTCAGGGGCTACATTCTCCAGATTGGTGATGTTCTCTTTGTCAATGGGCTCCAATAGCTCCTGCTTCATCATTATATCCACCATATAATCTGTCGCTACAGTCAGGTCGTATTGGGAAGAGCCAACCGACAGCTTTGCCAGCATTTCCTCATTGGAGGAAAAGGTATCATAGTTTACTTTGATCCCATATTCCTCTTCGAATTGATCGATCACCGTTTGCGGCAGGTACTCCGACCAGTTCAAGATATTTAATGTTTGTTCATCGTTCTCTGCAGGGGTTCCTCCACAAGCCGCGAGCCATGTGCTTGCCAGCAGGAAAAGACAGACTAGAGCGAGCTTTCGCATTTTACTGCAAATGGGTAATCCAGCCACTTCACCTGCATGCTTTCCTTGGAAAAGTCCATGATCCGGGCTTCTAAAAGGTTCGCTTCCCCAATAAAGGTTGCGACAAAACGCGATCTCGGGTGGTTATAAATGTCTTCAGGTGTTCCGATCTGTTCGATCTTTCCGTTGTTCATGACCGCAATCCGATCCGAAATGGATAAAGCCTCTTCCTGATCATGCGTGACGTAGATGAAGGTAATGCCTAATTTTTGCTGCAAGTGCTTTAATTCCCCTTGCATTTGCTTGCGCAGCTTCAGATCCAGGGCACCCAGCGGCTCATCGAGGAGTAGAATCTGCGGCTGATTGACCAAGGCTCTTGCTATGGCAACTCGCTGTTTCTGGCCGCCGCTTAATTGATCTGGCTTGCGCTTGGCAAAATCGCTCATTTGAATTAGCGTCAGCATCTCGGCTACGCGTTGTTCCAAAACCGCTTTAGGCACTTTCTTCATCCGTAAGCCGAAGGCGATGTTATCAAATATATTCATATGGGGAAAGAGGGCATAGCTTTGGAAAACGGTGTTCACATCCCGTCTGTATGGAGGGAGAGAAGTAATATCCGTGCCATCCATTCGAATCTCTCCTTCATCAGGCTGCTCAAACCCAGCCAGGAGACGCAGAGTGGTTGTTTTGCCACAGCCTGATGGGCCCAACAGGGTAAGGAATTCCACCGAACCGACCTGGAGGTTGATGCTGCGGATCACCGGTTGGTCTTCATAGGATTTACTCAAGTTTAAGAGTTGTAGGATGTAAGGTTCCAATTCGATCCGCCTCCTTTTCTCAAATCTATTTATCCATATTTTGCTAAGGTTTCATATGTGTATTTCCTCCCGAGATGAAGTGAACTTTCACCCTTCCAATCAGATGTTTACTTCTATCTTATTGGAGTTCATTGATGATACTTAAAGCTTATGTAAAGAAACGAGGCAAAACTACACACAGGCTTAACTAAACATTTATAATGTTCTGTTAAATTTCTAGATAAATAATATAAAGGGGTTGTTTGAAAGCCACTTTTATTCCATTACGAGGAGGGAGAACATGCAAATTGCTCTTTTTACGGACACTTTCCCCCCGCAAGTGAACGGGGTTTCACAGACATTAAAAAAGCTGGTGGAACACCTGGAACACCGAAAAATTCGCCATGAGGTTTTCGTGCCGGAGTTCTCCAAGCAAGATTTGTATGAAAGCAATATTCACCGCTTTGCTAGTTTGCCTTTTTACCTGTATCCGGAGTGCCGCATCGCCCTGCCCAACCCGCTCTCGATCCGGAATCACCTGCGCGCATTCCAGCCGGATCTGATTCATGTTGCTACTCCATTCAACATGGGACTCTGCGGGCTGCACTACGGGAAAAAATTAGGCATCCCCATTGCCTCTTCGTATCATACCCATTTTGACCGTTACCTTGAATATTATCGCTTGCAGCTAGCCTCCAATTGGATATGGCGCTATCTGAGATGGTTTCATGATTCTTGCGAAACGACCCTGGTCCCCTCCCAGGAAACGAAGGATCAGCTATTGAAACGCGGATTTTCACGAGTCAATCTCTGGACGAGAGGCGTCGATTGCGATCTCTTTCATCCGGCCAAGAAAAATTACAAACTGCGCGATAAGCTCCGATGCGGCCGTTCCTTCATTTTTCTTTATGTGGGCAGAATGGCTCCTGAGAAGGATTTAGACATCCTGCTGGAAATCATGGCCAGACTCCCCCAGCCTTTAAAGGATCACGTTCAGTGGGTGATGGTTGGCGATGGACCGATCCTCTCCGAGCTTCAAGAGCAGGTTCCTTCCAACGTCACTTTTACAGGCAGTCTAAGAGGGGAAGAGTTGGCTGAAGTTTATGCTTCAGCTGATCTGTTCGTTTTTCCCTCTACGACTGAAACCTTCGGAAATGTCGTTTTGGAAGCTCTGGCATCCGGAATTCCTGCTATCGGTGCCCATGCCGGAGGCGTAAAGGAAATTATTCATCATGGAGAATCCGGATTTTTATGCCAGCCTCGCAGCTCAGAAGCCTTCGTCCAGGCCATTACGCAACTCATGGAAAAAAAATCCATCTTGCGCACCATGGGACAACAAGGTCGCCGCTATGCCTTAACCCGATCCTGGGAAGCGATCTTCGATAACCTGCTGGCTCAATATGAACAGATGATCCCTTATGCAAGAAAGCATTCAAGCGCCTAAAGACGAAAGAGGAGGTTTTTTCATGAGAGGCATTCGAAAAGCCGTCATTCCTGCAGCGGGAATGGGCACCCGCTTTCTTCCTGCGACCAAAGCCTTGCCGAAGGAAATGCTTCCCATCGTGGATAAGCCAGTCATCCAATATGTGGTGGAAGAAGCGGCAGCATCAGGAATCGAAGATATTTTGATTATTTCCGGCCGGCACAAAAGAGCAATTGAAGACCATTTTGACCAGTCCTATGAACTGGAGGCGTTACTGAAGAAAAAAGGAAAAGATGGACTCCTAAAACAAGTAAAGGAAGTATCCAATCTGGCCAATATCCATTATATCCGGCAAAAAGAACCGAATGGATTGGGAGATGCCTTGCTTCAAGCCCGACATTTTATCGGCTCCGAGCCCTTTGCCCTAATGTTAGGAGACGATATCGTGGAAACGCCGGGCTCAATCCCTTCTTGCACCCAGCAGCTGATAAAGCAGTACGAAACCTATCATCACCCGATTATCGGGGTACAGACGGTAGCCCTTCATGACGTAGATCGATATGGAATTATCCGGACGGATCGAACTTCTATCCTTCCTGGCGAAACCGTTGCCATACATGATCTGGTCGAAAAGCCGAACCTGGCAGATTCTCCTTCCCGCATTGCCATAATGGGACGTTATATCTTAAATGCCGACATTTTCGATTTTCTCTCCAAAGTCCCGCCTGGGTTTGATGGGGAAATCCAGCTTACGGACGCCTTAAGGCTTTATAACCAATATAGTGAGATGAGAGCTTATGGCATCATCGGCATTCGCCATGATATAGGAAACCCGCTTGGCTTCTTCAAAGCCAATTTGTCCTTAGCTTCCAAAGACCCCTACTACCGTTCGATACTCCGCCCCCTTGTGGAGGACTGGCTGGAAAACCATTACAACCTGAAAAATGAGGAGGCTTTATGAACATAACCATCATCGGATGCGGGTATGTGGGTTTGGTGACAGGATTGGGACTTTCCCGCATGGGGCATCAGGTCCTTTGCGCCGATATCTCCATAGAGAAAATCAGCATGTTGAAGGACGGTCGTCTCCCTATCTGGGAAACCGGATTAGACGAGCTGCTGATATATGCTCAGAACAACAATTCGATCCGATTTACCGAGGATTTGCCCTATGCGATTACGCAATCGGATATCCTGTTCATTTGTGTAGGGACTCCATCAAGATGGGATGGGGAAGCTGACTTGTCTCAAATCTGGTCGGTTGTGAAGCAGATCGCTACATATGGAAAAAAGAATCAATTGATTGTGATAAAAAGCACCGTACCCGTCGGGACAAGTGACGCGATCTTCGATTTTCTGCTTCACACAGCAGGGGATCGCTTTCTGGATGTTGTTCATAATCCGGAATTTCTTCGCCAGGGCAGTGCCATACATGACTTCTTCCATCCCGATCGAATGGTCATCGGCTGTCCATCCAAAAAAGCTATGGATCTGATGAATCAATTGTATCAAGAATTCCATGCCCCCCTTATCTTTACCGATCGGCGAAGTGCAGAATTAATGAAATACGCCTCCAACGCCTTTCTGGCTATGAAGATATCCTATATCAATATGATAGCGGGCTTGTGTGAAAAAACGGGCGCTAATGTCGTTGATATCGCGGTAGGAATGGGCAGCGACCGAAGGATCGGCTCCGCTTTCCTCAAGGCGGGTGCAGGCTATGGCGGTTCCTGTTTTCCCAAAGACATCAAAGCCCTCATGGCGGTTGGAACGCGCTCTGGCTGTGAGATGTCCCTGCTTGAACAGACAGAAAAAATTAACCAAGAGCAGCCTATGGCGATCATGCAGAAATTAACAAGTGCGCTGGGAACCCTTCAAGGCAAGAACATTGCACTCTTAGGCTTATCCTTCAAGCCCATGACCGATGATATCCGCGAGGCCCCTTCTTTAAGCATAAGCAGGCTCTGTCTGGAGGAAGGAGCCACCGTACACGGTTATGATCCAGTGGTCAAGGATTACCCTGTTCCAGAAGTCTCCCTTCACCAAGATCTTTATCATACGGTGGATTCCTGCGATGCCGTGCTGATCCTTACGGAATGGGAGGAATTCCTTCAGCTGGACTGGAATCGGATGAGACATCTGCTTCGCCAGCCCCTGATTGTCGATGGAAGAAATCTTTTTTCTCTGGAGGAAATGCAGGGGATCTCAGATACCTATGGCATGACCTACATTTCCGTTGGCAGGCCGACGATTTACAGCCCGAGCTGGAAGCGGGTAAAAAACTTGGCTGACGCTAAGCTTTAGTTTAGCCTACGGAAAGGGTGGAGACATGAGTCTCCACCCTTTCCTGTTGGTATCGGTTTAGACATAAGGAGGATCTACAGCTCTCTTCCGCCATCCAAACTTATGGCTGACCACCCTTAAATCCTGATCCAGCCGCACGTCTACGCCAAACGTCAATTGATTGTCATACCAAAAGCGAACGTCACTCCACTTGACTTCATATCCGTCCTGCAGCTTGGCATAACTCACATGGATGCGCTGGGCAAATTGCAGAAACACATGGACATCAGGCACCGACTCCGCAGCCTGAATGATCGGATTTTTCCCCTCTTTGGAATATGTCTCCTTGTTTTTCACCTTTCCATATTCCATGGTTCCCGTATAAAAACCATCTATTGTTTCGGCGACGTATCTCCAATGAAACCAGTGAAGGCTGGGAAAGACATGGTAGCTTCCTTCCTCGTTAAGCGTTCGCCGCAGGATCCGCAGCAGATGGGCATGCTGCAGGAAACGAACGCCTAAGTAGAGAAAGCTTATCGCATACACCCAAGGAAAAACCGCAACCGGGTCCAGCTCTCCGACGATCCAAAGCATGCCTCCCGCTAAATGAAGAAAGAACAAAAACGGCTCAAACAGATGAAGGATATCCAGATGCACCCATTTCTTACTGAACGGGCGAAGAGACTGGACTCCATATTGATTAAACATATCAAGAAACACATGAAAAAAGACAGAAAGAAAAGTCCAGAAATAAAGCAATCCCCAGTAATCCCATAGCTTAAGTGTCATCGCCAACGGCACCGTAATCACGAGCGGCCATAGGAAGAGAGCCGGAATGGAATGCGAAATTCCGCGGTGATGGCGAATGTAGGCGGAGTATCCACGCAAGCGGGTTAAGGTATCGAAGTCCGGTGCATGCGCACCAATCACGGTTCCCATCATGACAGCCTGTTCCAAACCTGGAACCCGAGCCAACGTCGGATCAAGATGCGCCAAACCGGCCAGCGTAAATCCAAACAGCAAATGACTTCCCGTATCCACCATGAATCCCTCCATTTACGTAAAAAAGTTAATCTTTCTTACCAAAAATGAACGGCTATCGAACAAGACATCCCCAAAACGGCTCCGACTAATACATCCAATGGATAATGAAGCCCAAGATACATTCGAGATATCCCCACAAAAATGGCTAGGGTAAATAGAAATGGAGCTAACCAAGGAATGGCAAAAGCAATGGCTGTACACCAAGCAAAAACCGCAGCGCTGTGCCCTGACGGAAAAGAATAATCCTTGAGCGGGCGATCTACCACGTGGACCAAGCCTTCTTTCAGATAGGGCCTGCGCCTGCTGCAGCTTCTTTTTCCAACCTGTACGAGCATGTGGCTGACGATCAGGGCGTTGAGAGCTTCAAACATCACGTCTTCATCTTCCATCAAGAAAAACAAGGCCAAAAGCAAACCCATGGAAAACGTGAATCCACCGAGGTAAGTAATCTTTGGCATCCAGCGATTGAACACGGGACACCTCATTTGATGATTTACGAGCTGAAAGATCCGCCGATCACCGCTCTCGATCCATGAAAGGAGCTGATCCATGCCGATTCCCCCTCTTCTGCGCTGTATTCCCTTCCAGTCTAACAGCTTCGGATGAATTTCATTTAAACCTGATATGAAGCTTCAACGCGAATCTTAACAATGGATTAACACCATTTTTATAATAATTTGTTAATTTCATAATATAAATTAATAGAATCAAGGCGTTCCAAAGCCTGATTCCCCTTTCTACGAAGGAGTGAACGAGTCACGCTTCTAATCCACTATCTTTATGGAGCGACCGCACAACAACTGTCAGCGAAAAAAGCGAAACGTCTTGCCAAAGCATTGAACTGGAGCAAATCTCTAAAGAAACCCTATTTCCAGGAGGTAAATCCATGAACTCGGATATGTGGTGGAATAATCCGCAAATCCTGCACCAAATCCTCAGTCAGGGCAGCACCCCTGCAGAGTTAGATTCGCTCTACGAAATGGTGTTAATTCACATTTTAGAATGGGAGAATGCCAGCTATGATCATAAAACAAAATGGATTCGTCAGGCCCGGGAATTAACCTATGACATTCATAGGAATTTCAAGACAAGTGACAAAAAAAGCCCATTTTTCCATACCCGTGTTGAATAAGCGGAGAACCACCAATTAAAATCAAAATCAAACCATATAAAGTCGAAATAGTGGGAAAATCATCATCTAATTCAGCTTAGGTTCCATCATGTTGGTCGTTTCTCTACTTTTGTGGGGATTTTTCCACTTAAACACAAGGGTGAGAGCATGATCTGGGCGTTTAATTGAGGAATTTCCACTTACACTTTATACCACCCCCACCTAATCTTCCAATCGAATAAAAAAGGTTCTTACCAGGGATTAAATCTCTGGTAAGAACCTTTTTTATTAATATCAATCACCCAAACTCCTCTGAAAACTCTTCATTAAACATCCTGTGGCCAGCTGGATGAGGCTGTGTAGGGATCGGCGTTTCTCCTTGAAACGAAGAAATGCCTTTGCATTCATATTTTAAATTTACTGAAGAAGCTTGTTGAACGTTCTGAACTTCCCTGGCTAAGGTTTGGATAGATTCTTTTAGTTGCTCATATTCTTCCTTATTCGTAAGATAGGTCATCGTGATGTGAGCTTGGATAGATAGAGATCCTCCCGAAGACTGAACCGTAGCCGTTGCTGCCCAAGGTTCATGATAATTCTCCATGTGCTGAAATCCATACGTATCTTCTGTAATTGGAACGGCTTGCCACATAGGTCTCCCTTCTTTCTACTAGGCTATGATTTCAATATCCCCATAAAGTATGAATTTAAGCCTTAGATACGGAAGACATTTGTGATTAGGCTAAGAGACTTAGGCAAAGAAAGAACTCATGGTCTCCAATACGTACGGGACGGCTACCTGAAAGATGGGGGGAAAAATATAACTTCCCAACGGAGTGATGGCTAAGATCAGAAAAATCACAACGCCATAATTTTCATATTGGGTTAGCTTTGCCCTAACACCTGGCGGTACAACGTCCTCGATGATCCGATACCCGTCTAATGGAGGGAAAGGCAAGAGGTTGAAGATGAACAATACCACATTTAAGTAGATGATCGTGTTAAACAGCTGATAAGTCATGGTATAGTTTGCCTCGGAAAACCAAGCGATCCAGCCCATGCTCTTCAGGAAATACCAACCCATCATAAACAAAAAGGCTAATGCCAAGTTGCTGAGCGGACCTGCGACGGAAACTAGAACCCCGGCCAGACGCGGGTTGCGGAAATAAAACCGATTGACCGGTACCGGGCGGGCCCATCCGAAGCCTAACAGAAATATCATAATGAGACCGACGGGTTCTACATGTTTTGCTGGATTAAGGGTGAGTCGGCCTTGATTTTTGGCAGTGGGATCCCCAAAGCGGTAAGCGACATAAGCATGTGCCCATTCATGGAGGGAAAAGGCAAGAATCAAGGCCACTAATACATAAGGAATCTGTTCAAGGGGATAGGCTAAAAAAGAATCCAAGTTCATGGGTTTGCTCCTTTCCAATTTAAATTACACACCATCGCAGAACGTCCACCCTGTGAGGCCATAAAACCATCTCCTTAAAATTGAATTCATAGATTCCGAAATCAATTAAAATGGAGGGAGAACATTAAGAAGGGAAATGGATGTGAAATAACAAGTAGAATGAGACATAAGGAGAAAACTGAAGGAAAGAAATGGGAGCACGTCTATATTTTATGTTTATTTTTGGCTTTGTCAAGCAATTTCAATAAGAATACTCAAAAATAAAAACGAAGCCTTCGTTCAAAAAAGGCTCCGTTCCCCTAAAGCTTTATTTATTGTGATGATCGGCAAAATACGCCATAGCCTTACACATGAATTGTGCTAATCCTTCCCCATACTGGTCTATATTTTGCGTAAAGCGTTCATCATCCACATACAAATGACCTAGTCCTTTAAAGGCATCAAGCGAGTAATTCCCAAAGTTTTGGTTTAAACAGTCAAACCAGTCCTTAATTGCTGCTTGTGCTTCATCTGATTCTGGAGAAGTATGCCGAAGGGTTGCTAGCTTAGCATAGATTTTGGTTACCTCTTCTTGAACCTCTTTTCTCATATTGGCTATCTTCGCTTTCGATTGGTCGACTGCTTCGTCCCCCCAACGTTCACGTGCCTCTTTTTCATAGGGATTATGACTAAAATCGAATCCTTCAAATTTTTCTTTGTCTGTCATTATGATTTCACCTCTCATATGTCTAATGGATCGATCAACCGTCTGAATTAGCTTATCGAGTTTATCGCGTTTTTCAAGAAGCATTTTTTGATGCTGAATGAGCGCTTCTTGTTTATCAAAGGAAGAGCTTGTTATCATCTTTTTTATTTCCTTTAAGGGAAAATCGAGCTCCCTATAAAATAAGATTTGCTGCAACATCTCTAGATTGTCAGTTGAGTAAAGCCGATAACCGGAATCCGTGATCTCCTCGGGCGACAATAAACCAATCTCATCATAATAATGCAGAGTTCGAATACTGATGCCAACTAAATCTGCCAGTTCTTTTACTCTTAATGCCACTGCCATTCCCTCCCTTCAAAAATTACTGTAAGGCATAACGCAACGTGAGAGTCAATATCGTCAAATCAAGAGCGAATGGATGATTCCGTCGGCTTGATCTCTCTTCTTTGGTAGTTGAAGATGAAAAACAGTCCTAACAATACAAAGGCTAAAAGCAATAGTTTCATGAACCCAGGCAAGATGTACCAGGCGATGACCAACCAGGCAAAGAGCAAGGAGGCCGGGCTTGTTGTTTTGAGCAGACGATAGAAGACTGAACCGATCCCTGAACGGTGCAAAGGGGTAGCTTCCAATAAAAATATAAGCGGATTCCCTATCGTTCCGAAAATGAGCGGTATCACGACATAGATCGGAAACTCAGCCTCCATAGCCAACTCCAACACATAGACAAACCCTATAGCAAAAGCCTGCATGAAAAAATCTAAATGAGCTGATTTCAGCTTGCGAGGATTCGTAAATATTTTTGTCCATTGGGGTGATTTTTGGTAAAATACGGCTGCAAGAGGCAATGATAAGATCAATCCCAACATAAAAGAAAATAGTCCCCATTGCAAAAGTTGAATGTTCATCTTCTTCCCTCCTTAGATAGGGAGCGCTTCTTCTTCGTGATAAATCGTCTATCCATATAGAAAGCTGCCAACACAGCTAGTAAACCGGTCAGAAATAGATGGCTGTATGTTTCAAGGGGAAACACTTTGCCTTCGAGCTGGACTTCATCCGCACGATACTCCAGTCGCTTGACCGCATGTTTGGCTGTAAGAAGGTCTTCTTGCTTCGCTAAATCCTCAAGTTAAACTTCAAATAGGAAGCGATCGAGGAAATCACTGTGTACAAACTGAACGTCCTTGGTATTTCCCGTTTCGTTCCAGTTATGGATCTCCTCTGCTGCCAGCGATTTGGCTTGGAGGCCTGGAACGATCAACTTATCCAATTCTGGCGTATCCGCTATGGGATGTCTGGCAATTAAGTTTAACCCGTGTTTCGTTACAATGGGCTCAACGGAACTTGATATAGAATGGACTCGCGTTGTACCCGAGGAGGAATAGATATCAAATACGGAAGCTAGAGCCATTTCCTCTACACCGTCATAGAGCAGCACCCCTGCTTTTTCCTTGTTCCACTGGAAAGCATAATTCAATACATAGGTAGAATACCGCCAATCGATGAAAAAGGGCTCTACCTTGGGATCGTGTACAAAGTGGTACGTATGATAATTCATTTCCTTGGCTATCTTGTCTGCCATAGGTTCACCTAGTTTTTCTGAAATCACATAAAGGACAGCATCGATTCCGGATGTAATCCCTGCAGACGACACCATGTTCTGGTCAGGAAGAACATAACGCTGATCCCACTTCCAGTCCACTTGAGGATATTTATTTGTTCTAGCCCACTTGGTTTGCCAATGGGGATGTCGCTGTCTTTCCATTCAACAATCCCGTAGAGGCTAGATTTCCCGCACCGCCGCAAATGCTTACTAAGGTTGTTTCTTGATGTTGAAGAATCCATTGTTTAACAGTCTCAAAGGTCTTTCCCTGATCCGTCATGTAAGGAATGGCAATAATATCGGGGCTTTTCCCCAGCAATTTATCGATTTCCTTCAAAGAGTAGTGCGGTACGACATCCAATCCGCCCGAAAGCAGCTTAACACCCGTATCTGCAGCAACAGCATATACGTTGAAGGCCCTTGTTCTTGAAAATAATTCGTAGGGAATCATGAAATCCAATCCTTCCGTAGCTTCACTCCCTAACAGAACGGCTACCGTAGGCTTAGCCGGATTGTGCTACGGTATCTCTATTCCTTGCAAAGAAGGAATCATCTCTTGGCGAACCGCACCGTAAAAATCTTTCTGGGATTCAACAAAGCCGAACGCCGCAACACCTCCAACCAACACAGTAAAAATACAGACATAAACAACCAAACGCAGGAAAAACTTCCTGCTCAGATGCATGAAAATCAAAAAATATTTGCATGGACAAAAAAGAAAAGACCATCCCGAGCATTCCGTTAGATGGTCTGTTAAAAATGGTTTACATAAGATTAGATTACGTTTACCAGATAATAAGGCACACAACAATGATGACACTGCATAACCTAGTTATTGTTCTTCTTTTTCTCAAAAAATGCTTGAATTTTTTCGTTAAGTTTCCACCTCCTACTTAATAGAGTAGGTATCGTTATTAAAGCAATTAGAGTTATAGTATATAATGTTTTTTTAGCAATAGATGGGTCTGCATCATAGGGTAACCAAAATAAAATGATACCTATGGCTAATCCAAATAATAATGTTGAGGCAGCGATAAAAAGCAGTCTGTAATTTTTATCTTTTGTAAAAATGGAAGCGAAAACTAAAATGAGGTATAGAACTAATAATATATTAGAACTGTAAAATAACATGACACGACTCATATTTTTCACTCCTTTGTTTCATTCGAGTAAACAAGGTTTATGGTGTCAATTATCAATCCTAAAACCCGTTAGGTAATTCCTTTAAAGAAAAGAAAAAATAGGATATGTACTTTTATTATACTTGTAAATCAAACGATAATTGACAGGTACTTGGTGGTAATTGCATACTATCCACTGTAATTGTGACTTTTCTTCCAATAAAAAAAGAGAGATTTCACGGATCTCTCTTGCCAACTAATTATTTTTGTTTTTCTTCGATGCCCGTACTTCCCCTTCGACTGAGGAATTCCCATTGGCTATTAAAGAATCCTCCGGTCTCACTAATGCGTTCAAGCCGAACACTTCCATCTTGAGCCGAAAGACTCGAACAGAAGGGTTCCGCTTCCTCGGGCCTTTCCACGAGGTACGTCTGCCCATTCACCAGAAACAATATTTCCCTTCCGGGTTCCGATGAAAACATTAACAAAGAGGTTTCCTCTCCATTTTCACCCTGCCGGATATAGTAAAATCCACTATCATTAATACCGATCTAATAACCTGTTAAATTACCGATTTGATTTATTTTGGCTTTCTTTTTTACAAGTGCCATTGATAATACTCCTTTACACCAAAGATACTCTATCTTATGGATAAAAAAGTAAAATGACCAATGATAGTAGCCTAGTGTTTGTGCCTTTTTCATAATGAACACAATAGTAGCCCCAACCTTGGATGATTGGGGCTACTGATGCCTTTCTATTAGATGGGATTAGCTACACTCCTCCTCTAATTCTCTACCCGGAAGTTAAAAAGAATGTCTGGCATTTGTTTAGCCATAGCGTTATACTCTTCCAACTCTTGGCCTTCTAAAACCTGATCCAAGGGCAGGACATAGAAATACATGCTTCCATCAATCTGAGTAATTTCTTTCAATTGACTAACTTCCGGTCCTCCTTCCGCCTTCATCTTCTCCCATTCTTCATTGGTCATCCCCACAATCCGCATAAGGGACTGGTGGACATCAGGACTGGCGGATGGATAAATGAAATCTGCACTTCGGCTCGCTTCGATGATTTGAACTTTAGACCACTCTTTGGGCAAATCGAGCAAATAGGCATCGACGGAATTTTGGTAGGTACGAGATTCGGCGGGAACTTCCTGCGGTGCAGAAGGTTTTTCTTCTTCCTTGTCAGGTGTCGTCACTTCTGTCGCATTGGAGGCAGGCTTCTCTCCAGCCTGACATCCTAGTACGGAAAGAACCAATAATCCTAACGCTAAACATGTCATCCACTTCTTCATGGGAATCGCTCCTTTTGTTATCACTTTTATCCATTTGGCGAAGGTAGTGGGTCACATGTTTCATTCGCATTAAAAATAAAAAATCCCTCAACCCTTTTATTCAGGGCTGAGGGACTTCGTTATTTCCTAATTGTAGACTCAAGTTAATTACTGTAATGACGAACCCCATCTTCATCCATTTCCCAATGAGAGAACCATTCTTCCCACAGCTCCCACACTTCAGATACGATAAAGTTATGGGCTCTGTCCTTGGTCTGAGTGTATTTGTACATCGGGATCCCATTTTCATCATTCCAAGTATATGTGGTATATCTGTCGTTCGTAGTTATGACGGCGTCACTAATTTCTCCTAGATCATTTCGATCAAGCCAGTATTCGACTGTATCGTTGGCTTGACCAGCGCTCGTGTGATCCCAGCTCCAAATGTCGTGTTCCCCAAAGAGCAGGTATACCGGCATTTTGTCCGTCTTGCCTTCGGCAGGTTTTCTATCAATCATAAGCGGACCCGATGTGGTTCCCACAGCAGTGAAGTACTCCGGCATGACCATGGTTGCATAGTTAGAGAACATGGAGCCCAAAGATTGCCCAGTCAGATAACGTTTACCGGGATCGGTGTTGTAATCTTTGTCAATTTGCTTAATGACGTCCTCAAGGAATTCAAAGTCATTTTGCTTTGTTGGATCACCAAAGATATTCCATGTCACTTCAGTGGAGGAATGATATTGTTCACTTGGCATGACGAGCATGAAGCCGTATTTATCAGCCACTTCCCACCAGTGGCTCGCATCAAAAAATACCCGTGCTTGCTGCGTGTTTCCGGCCAAAGCGTAGACAACCGGAATATTTTCTTTTGGAGCCGATTCAGGTACGTATACGAGATATTCACGGGTGTAGCCATCCAAGACCATTTCCTTAATCTCGACGCCCATCTTCTCGTAGTCAGGTCTTATGCCAAGGACGTTTCCATTGATGGAGGTGCTGTCATAGCGTGTATAGTAGGAAAGGAAATCATAGACTTTCTTCGTGAAGCCTTTCCGATAAAGGCTGGCATCCCCTTTTTCGAGAACCGCGACTTTAGAGCGGACATCACTATAGGAAGTCACGATGTTATCGGAATCCTCATCCTGCATGAAAACGGTACCTCCCATGGTAACATCCGAGGAACGGGTTCCCTCCTCAACAGTGTCATTGGCTGCTTTCCAATAATTGACGAGGTTTTCCACAGAATTCAGGTCCTCATTCACGAACCAGGTAGGAACGGGAACCTCGCTGTAAGAAATGTCATGGTTTTCAGGGAAGATCTTTGCGCCCGTCTTGACTAAAAAGTCGGCATCCAGATCTTCCGTTTGGACAAAGGTGGAGCTAATCACGAAATGCGGGTTCTCCATGGCCCAAGCGCTGAGTGCCGTGCCGCCGTCACCATATCCTGCCAGATAGAATAAACCGAAGGTATTGTAATATTTAGTATCTCTCAGGAGTTTGAATGCTTCATTCATATAGGAAAGTTCTTCTTCCACCGTGCCCCAGCCATCAGCACCGGGTTCCAGGATGAACAAGCCTTCCGATTTTTCATTGGCAATATCCAGCCAGCCGCTGTTTTGAAGGAACGTTTCGGTGGTCATGCCTTCGGGTACTGCGATGACCGTGAAATAATCGCGGACCGTCGTACCCGGAGCCACATAGATCTTGACCGTACGGATATCCTCACCAACCGTTACATTGCGGGTGAAATATCCCGTCAACGGCAATTGGTTGCCGAGCGTGATGTCGATGGCGGGTTTTGGCATGCCATCCAGGGAAGTAGCTGCCAGTTCTTTTTTCTCGTTGCTTTTTTCTGATGCCGCTGAAACGGGTACGACACTTGCCAAGATCATGAGTGTGGTCATACTTAATGAAACTATTTTTTTAAATTTCATTATTAGCTCCTTAGATATTAATTTCGCTTTCCCCAAACGAGTGCGAATCCTTATTTTTCTTCCGATTGTTCCCCTAGCAGCTTGTTCACGAGCCATTCGGCAGTCGCCGCTTCAATATCGGTTCCCACCCGTCCGTGAACGCCCGGCGCCCAGGCGTAAAGGGAGGCATCTACGCCATGTTCTAAATACTTGTTAAATAACTCCGTGCTATGCTTGATTGGGGTTACAGGGTCTTGACCACCGATCGTAATCAAAACAGGAGGGTCCTCTTTGTCTACGTGATTGATTGGGTTAACTAAACGAATTTTTTCAACAAAAGGCCAATAAGGACTGGACGTATCATTGCTCTCATTCGCTGCTAAAATTCCAGCTATGTCCGAATCTTGTGCTCCGTAGAAATTCTTTAAAATGCCTGAAGGATCATCGTAGAAGAAGGCATCGGTAAATGGATAATAAATAACTGCGGAGTGGATCTTGCTGGATTGATCTAAATTGCCTCCAACATCCCCTTCCAGTTTCGGATCATCTCCCGTCGCGGCAAGCAAGGAAGCCAGGTTTCCACCTCTAGAAGTTCCCCAGACGGCCACTTTTTCTGGATCGATATTATATTTTTCGGCATTAGCCTTAAAGTAACGGACGTAAGCTTTCACATCATAGACATCCTCAGGTAAGCCCGCTTTAGGACGATAGTCAATGGTCGCAACCGCAATCCCTCTATCTGCTAAGGCGATGGATAAATCGTAAGAGCGCGAACCATTAGGAAAATTGTACGTCCCCCCATTGCCGTGGATGAAGAGAACCAGCGGTGTTGGTTCCGAATTTCCTTTCTTTTTCGGCAAATAAACGTTGGTTTTGAGGTCGAAGGATTCCCCTTTGTCATCAACGGTCGCTATCGTTACATCCTGATATGTAGGCTCCGGAATCTTGTCCGTTTTAGCTAATGCCCCTATCCCCGCCATCCCAAGAGTCAAAGCTAATGTTAATGCTGTTGCTGTTGCTGTTGCTGTTACGAATGTACCTTTTTTCATACCTTCTCCTCCTTGTTATCTTTTCTCAATCCCTGGCTTTCCCACTGCTCACCCTATACACGATCCTGATTTCAACTTGGCGTTCACCCCCTTTAAGAATGAAATCAGAGAAGAATCATTGTGAGCGTTTACACACCAATATAAGATCGATCTAATTTTAAAACAAAAAGAAATCGCTCTTGTTTTGACAATCAGCTTCCAAAAAAGATCGATCTAATAAAGAGAGCAAACTTCCCTTACTTCATTTTCATTATTTACTGAAAAATAAATTATATGAATAAATTACCAACATTTATACTATTTTTAAATCCGACTTTTTACATAAATCTACTTGAAAATATTCAGGAAAATCATGCCAGTCATTTACGAACTAGTCAAAAAGAACTAAGTGTATGCAGTCCATTTTTATAACGTTCCTTATTTATTTGCCTCCATTAACTTATTAACAAGATCGGCTCCTAATGTTGCAGAATACTTTTCATAGACGGGTTTTACTTTGTCTAAGAACTTTTGTTTTTCTTCTGCCGATAATTCGGTAACCGTCATTCCGTTCTCCGCAAGAAAATCTAGTGCTTCCTTGCTTTCTTTTTGATTTAATTCGCGCTGGTAATTCTTTGCTTCTTCGGCCGCCCTAGCTACAGCCTCTTTTTCCTGATCGGAAAGAGTCTCATAGAATTTCTTGCTGATCATAAAAACACTAGCATTATAAATATGCCCTGTCGTGGTTAGATACTTCTGCACTTCATAGAACTTCGAGGTTGTCACATTTCCGGCTGGATTTTCCTGTCCATCCACGACTCCTTGCTCTAAAGCAGTAAACAATTCTGTAAATGCCATTGGGGTAGGGTTAGCTCCCAACTCTTTCCACATATCAATATGAAGTTCGTTCTCTAAGGTTCTTATTTTTAAGCCCTTAATGTCATCCACCGTTTTCACTTCCTTTTTATTATTGGTGAGGTGCCTGAATCCGTTTTCCCAATAGTTCAAACCTATCACACCAACTGCAGGCAAATCATTGAGCAACTCATCCCCGATGGGGCCATCTAACACTTCATAAGCGGTTTTTTCATCTTTGAATAGGAAAGGCAGGTCCAAAGCGGTGAAGCGCGGAACGTCGGCAGCAATAGGTCCGCTCGACATTGTAGAACCGTGAATCGTGCCCATTCTCATGGCTTCAAATACCTGTCGATCTCCTCCCAGCTGTCCGTCCGGGTAAACTTCCACCTTAATGGATCCGTTTGTTTCTTTTTCTACGATTTCTCCAAATTTATAGAGTCCCTGCGTTAGGGAACGATCCTTGGGCGTTACCACAGCTAATTTCATCACTTTCACTTCTGTCTTAGAGTTTACTTCAGCGCTTTTCTCCGTTGCATTTTCTTTCGGGGTATTCGCAGTTTGAGAAGAACACCCGACAAGAGCAAGACAAGTGACCAAAGATAGGGCAAGCAATTTCTTCAATAGAATCACTCCTTAATAGATATTTTTATATAAGACTTGTTTTTAAAAAACAAATCCTTATATACCTTTCATGTAAGCGCAAACATAAAATAGATCGATCTAAAAATAGAATATAAAAAACTACAATATGCTGTTGACAGATCTACTAAGGATTAGTTTTCCCATACCAAAAGTATGAAAGCAATAAAAGATAAAAGCGTATTAATTAATTCGTTATAATCTATCAATTTATAATACTGTAAATATAATACTATTGATTCATCCTACTTCTGTCAACAGAATTTTTTTAATTATTTTACAAAAATTATGAAATGTATCTTCCTCCTTCAATTTTACGGTAGAAAACAAGGAGTTATCTCTTATGTTGTGATCCTCGCTCGACAGCTGCACATTCAATCTCTCTTTCCTTGAATCCCATTATTCTAGAATACAATCTAAAGTTTGTATTTCATTAAAAAAAAACCGCCAGCGCCTCCTCCGCTGACGGCCTTGATAGCCACCTCTGCTATCCATCCTGCGTATAGAAACCCTGCCCCCGGCACGCACGATGCCATGTCGAAGTCATGGAATGGGGTTAAGTCAGCCATTTTTCTCTCCATTCCTTCAGGAGTTTTACTGCCCTTCTTACTCCCTGTTCTTTTCCTAACCAATATTGCGACTCTGCAGGGGTTTGAGTTGGTATTTTTGCCATGGAAAGCGCTTCTTCTTCGAGAATGTTTTCCAGTACATCAAAATGGACCTGGCTGAGACTTAACTCCCTTTTTCTTTCTTCCTCCAAATAGAGCAGTCGCTGACAACTATCCTGCACATAATCATCAATCTCATGATCGAGATAGCGGCTGGCATCTCGAATTACGCGACTATAATCTTCTGTCTGGCTTTGCAATGACTTCAGGTGATGTCCCAGATGCTTCATGAGAAATCGGCATAGCAGCTCATTATCTTCGGTGCAGCGATTATGCAGGAGAGAGTATTCTCCTTGAAATTGTCTTCTTTCAGGAAGATACTTTCCTAGACCGGTATATTCATTGCATTTCGTACAGAAGATTAGATACTCTTTCATAGGCAGTCACCCTAGAGGATATTAGCTAGGTTCGTCTTCATAATAAGTTACTGTCGACAGCTCGTTGCATTCCCAGCAGTAGCTTCTAATTCTTTCCCACGAGGATAACTCTTCCCCACAATAAACACATCGATCTCTATCCAAGTAACACATTGCATCCTTCTCCTTTTTAAAAACACTTCGTCTGAAAGAACAAGGAATGGTTTAAAAAACTCACCTTTTTAGAGACTGATTTGAAT
This sequence comes from Ammoniphilus soli, assembly GCF_040813775.1. Lineage (NCBI taxonomy): Bacteria > Bacillati > Bacillota > Bacilli > Caryophanales > Paenibacillaceae > Ammoniphilus > Ammoniphilus soli. The sequence goes on along the minus strand of NZ_JBEGDL010000002.1, from coordinate 50,619 downwards.
GCCTTTTGTTATTCTAAAGGCATGGCTGGCGCTTTTTCCTTTTCAGGCTTATCTGCAACGACAGCCTCCGTGGTTAAAAACATCGCAGCTACCGATGCTGCATTTTGCAAGGCGGATCGAGTGACTTTTGCTGGGTCTACAATTCCTTCTTCCACCATATTGACCCACTCACCCGTCGCTGCATTGTATCCAATGCCTGCTTCTTCATTCTTTAAGCGTTCAATAATGACCGATCCTTCAATGCCGGCATTCGCTGCAATGGCACGGCTTGGTGCTTCTAGGGCACGGAGGATGATATTGACGCCTGTCCTTTCATCGCCCTCTGCTTGAATGCCTTGTACCGCCCGGATCACACTCACTAGTGCCGTACCGCCGCCTGGCACAATCCCTTCTTCCACTGCGGCCCGCGTAGCATTGAGCGCATCTTCAATGCGCAGCTTTTTCTCTTTAAGTTCCGTTTCTGTAGCCGCACCGACTTTGATCACGGCCACCCCGCCTGCCAGCTTGGCCAAACGTTCCTGAAGCTTTTCTCGGTCAAAATCAGATGTCGTGGTCTCTATTTGGGATCGAATTTGCTTGACTCGCTCTTCGATCTTCTCTTTTTCACCAGCGCCATCTACAATGGTGGTATGATCTTTCGTCACAAGGACGCGGTTGGCTTTTCCTAACTGATCCAGGGAGGTTGCTTTCAATTCTAGACCAAGATCAGCAGAGATTACTTGTCCCCCCGTCAACACGGCGATATCTTCAAGCATTGCTTTGCGTCGATCACCAAATCCAGGAGCCTTAACGGCTACGGCTTTGATCGTACCTCGGAGATTATTGACGACTAAGGTAGCCTGAGCCTCTCCCTCTATATCTTCGGCAATGATAACAAGCGGCTTGGTTTGCTGAACTACTTTTTCCAGAATCGGAAGGAGATCTTGAATGTTGGATATCTTTTTATCCGTAATGAGAATATACGGATCTTCTAAAACAGCCTCCATTTTTTCTTTATCCGTAACCATGTAAGGGGAGGAGTAGCCGCGATCAAATTGCATTCCTTCCACAACTTCCAGCTCGGTTGTAAAGCCCTTGGATTCTTCAATCGTAATAACGCCTTCCTTGCCGACCTTTTCCATGGCCTCGGCAATTAATTGTCCGGTTTCTTCGTCCGCTGCTGAGATGGAAGCCACATGCGCAATGGATTCTTTGGTTTCTACCTTTTGGGCAATCTTATGGATTTCATCGATCGCTACACGCACCGCTTTCTCCATTCCCCTTCGAATCACCATCGGATTCGCTCCAGCGGTCACATTCTTTAATCCCTCTTGAATCATCGCTTGGGCAAGCACGGTTGCGGTTGTGGTGCCATCCCCTGCCACATCATTGGTCTTGGTGGCTACTTCCTTTACTAATTTGGCCCCCATATTTTCATATGGATCTTCCAATTCGATTTCCTTGGCAATCGTCACTCCATCATTGGTGATCAGCGGAGATCCGAATTTCTTTTCTAGCACCACATTCCGTCCCTTAGGACCCAGCGTCACTTTTACAGCATTGGCAAGCTTATCTACTCCACGAAGCATCGAACGGCGGGATTCTTCACTAAATAGAATTTGTTTTGCCATATTTCTACATCTCCTTGTATTGATTAGTTTATGGATTTTTTGGGTCGATTCTTTTAGTCTATGATGGCAAGAATATCGCTTTCCCGAAGGATTAAGAATTCTTGATTTTCTACTTTGATTTCCGTCCCTGCGTACTTCGAGTATAGGACGATGTCCCCGATTTGGGCTTCAACAGGAATAAGCTGCCCTTTTTCTACCCGTCCTTTACCCACAGCAATCACCTTGCCTTGCATGGGCTTTTCTTTCGCGGTATCTGGCAGTACAATGCCGCCTGCCGTTTTTTCTTCTTGCTTTTGAACTTCGATGACCACGCGGTCAGCCAATGGTTTCAGCATGAATGATATCCTCCTATGTCTTTTAGAAATTGTAGTTTGGATTAAGACAACAACAATAACAAAATGGAATACATGTGAAATTCACTTGCTAACTCCAGTCACCCTCCTTTATTCGATGTAGATCTGTTAGCACTCTCAAGTGATGAGTGCTAAATAAAATATAAAATAAGGAAAAAGCCAAAATCAAATTTTAATTTTGGGGGTGATGAGTGAATTTAGCCTCATTTTTTTACATTTTCTTTGAAAATCATGTAATTTTTCTTGCTTGCATGGTTTTTTGCCTTTTTCTAATGTTCGTTTTTTGAAAAAGCTAATCCACCCTAAAGCCAATATTACAAAACTTAAAATCCTGGTTAGTAATGACTCCTTAAAGTCCCCCATCGAGTGGATATAAAAAAGCACCTGACTGTTTACCTATCAGGCACTTTACTTTCTTTTTCGTTATTAATTTAAAAATTTTGCAGCATGCCCTAAAGACTCTTTTATATAAACTCCCGATTATTCAGCAATCAGAATTCGTTTCCCCTGCTCCAATCCTTCAAGCTGAGGATTTTTGATAACTCGTTCACCAGCGTTCAGTCCTTTTTCAATGACCGCCAGTTCGTCGTTTTCCATTCCCTTCTTGACCTCTTGGATCACCGCTTTCCCTTCTCTAATCACCCATAGGGCATTCCCCTTTTCATTATAGGGAAATAAAGCGGCCTTGGGCACAGCCAGTTTGTCCGTCTGTTCCAGTGTGGTAAAAAGGACATCCAAAGCGTATCCCGAACGCAATTCAGGAGCCCTGTCATCCGGGGTAATGGTCACCTTTACCTTTTGCTGCGTCAAACCCAATGCCGAGATTTTCTCTTCGGCAGCAGGAGCAATAGCTTTTACTGTGCCTCCAAAGGCATAATCCCCATTTTTCCGTTTCTGAATGAGCTGGACCTTCATCCCTTCCCTCACACTGATCACATCTTCTGTCAAAAGATAAACGATCACTTCCAAATCATTCTGAGAGGTAAGGGTCAATAGAGGCGACTGCGCTGTCACCATGGCACCCTCTTCCACCCCTACTTCTTTTACAATACCTTGGATCGGCGATATCACTTTCCTGCCCTTGATCAGATAATCAAAATGCTGGATCTGGGCATCTACCGATTCTATGAGACCCTGATAATATTGCTTGCTGCCTGCCTTTGATCCCTGGCTTATTTCCTTCGTAAGAACCTGAATCTGCGTTTGAATCGCATTCTTGAGTCCATTGAAATACTGATCCGTTCCAGGCAGGGGATGGGCTTGCTCTTCAATCAGGATAAGGGCCTGCTCCTGCTGCATGAGGCTGTTTTCAAGCTGGTTCACGGCCTACTGGGCATCATCTACTTCTTTTTTGGCAACGGCGCCGCTGTTATATAGTGCTTGGATTCGATTGTAATCCTCTTTGCTGATGTCCAATTGGCGTTTCAGATCTTCAACCACCAGCTGCTGCAGCTTGATTTGGGATGCGTAGGGATCCTTATTTGACTGTTTTTCCTGTCCCTGGATGCTTTCCAGCTGGCCTCTCAATTGCCCAAGCTGCTGTTGGATGTCCTGTTCACTCTTTTTTTCCTGGCCCAGCAAGCTCTTCTTCTGTGCTTGCAATTGCTGCAGCTGAAACTCCAGGTCCTTCGACTCGATCTCAGCGAGGAGATCTCCCTTTTTCACCTGCTGTCCCTCTTTGGCAGCCAAGCGAATGATTTTTCCGTTGATGAGACTGTAGACCGGACGTTCGGTTGCAGAGGCCACGATCCCTTCTTCCTTAATGGTTTGAGCTACGGTTTGCGGCTGTATTTCCACCCATTCCGCCTCAAGTGGCTGCGACGAGGCATAAATGAAATAGGCAACTAATCCTAAGGCCAAAATGATTCCTGCTGCCCATTTTACCGGCTTTTTCATGCGGAATCCCCTCCCCGCTAATCTCTTTCTTTTAATACTTCAACCAAATCCAGCTGCTTCACTTTGCGGGATACCCCCATCTGCGAAATCCAAATCGCCAGCATGGTTCCGATCGCCGCTTGGAGCAGGGCATCCGTACTGGTCATGGCAGGCAGCGTGTACAGATCGCTGCTCATGCTCTTGGAAATCGCCTGATTCATGGCAATGGCCAGGGGAATGCCTGCCATCATCCCCAGTACCCCAATCAGCCACTGCTCCACCGAAATCACCTCCATGACTTCCCGGGGGGTCATGCCCATTACGCGCAAGGACGCAAGATCCCTTTTTCTTTCCGCCAAGGAAATAATGCTAGAGTTGTAGACGATCGCAAACCCCGTGACGACTGCCATGACCGCCATCACCCACAAGGTAAAGGCAGACGATCCGATCAGCTGCTGATATTTGTCTATCATTTCCTGCCTGATCTCGATATTGCTGACAAACTTAGAAGTACCGTACTGATCTTTTAAATCGGAAACATATTGCGAATCCATGGAAAGGAGTGCGGATGTCGCCATATCCCCCTGCTTAAGCAGACGCAAAAGGAAATCCTGATTCATATACACATTCGCTCCAATATACTGCGGGACAATCTGCTCGATTTTGACTTTTATTTTTTCGTCCTTGGCCCAGATGCTGTCCAGCAGCACGACATCCCCTATCCGGACAACCAATTTTTCAGCCACTTGCTCGGAAAGCATCAAACCGGTCTTGGGCACATCCAGTCGTGTGCCGCTCTTGTCGAATACATGGTACAGCGTCGAACCCTCTTTGATTCCTAAGGCGACGACATCCTTCTTATGATTCACAAACCGGAGCTGCACCGGCACCTCCAGCATCGGCTCGACCAGATGAACCCCTTTGGCCTGCTGCAATTCGCGGATCGTTTCGTTGAGCGGCAAGGGCTTTGAAAAGCTCATCTTGACATCCTGCTTCTGCACTTTGGTGAACTGGTCCATGATCATGATATCCGCCATACTGCCCATAGAGGCAAAGGAGGCCATCAGGATAAAGGAAAAAACCACGCCAATAAATGTAAAGATAGTTCGCCCCTTATTCCTTAGGGCATTCCGGATGGCCATGCGCCCCTGGACATTAAATAGATTCCAGAAGGCTGGAATTTTCTCCAGCCAGCTCTTGTCCCTGAAAACAGGAACATCCGGACGTATGGCTTCTGCCGGTTTGAGCTTCAATACGCCTTTTGTGCCCTGAAAAGAAGCTGCCAGACTGAAAAGGGTCGACATTAAAACCCCCAGCATGAAATATTTCATAGAAAAGCGAGACTCAAGATTAGGTAAACTATAGTACGTCTGATACATTTCAGTAAAAAACATCGAGAGGTATGTACCTGCAAGCCCGCCCAGCGCCCCGCCGAGCACGCCAATGAACAGCCCGTAAGAGAGGTAATGGGTTAAGATCTCCCATCTCCCATATCCAAACGCCTTCATCGTTCCGATCTGGCCCCGTTGGGCTTCCACCATCCTCTTTAGCATGATATAGAGAATAATGGCGGCAATTCCGAGAAAGATGAGCGGCAAACTTCCCGACATCGATTCCAGCTGCTTTAATTCTTCCGTGAGGATCGCGTTGCTGATCTGGTCCTTGGCCGGATAAAGACTTTCAAGCTCATATCTTTCCAGTTCGGACTTGAGCTTCTGTTCCACGTCCTCAAAGGTTACGCCCGGCTCAAGAGTGAATGAAACATCATTGACCAATCCTTTTTGGCTAAACAGCATCTCCATGTCCTCGTAAGGGATATAGGCGATTTCAAACACTTTAGGATCGGGAGTGATGCTGTGTGCATCTTTGACCGCATAGAGATATTCCGGGCTCTGCCCGCTGCCGCCGACCGCCAGCTCCACTTGCTTTTCCTCAATCACGACATGGATCTTCTGACCTTGCTGCAATTGGTGAGCCACATAAAACTTATCCGCAACCAGCACTTGTCTGCGGTTTTCTCCGGAAAAGAACCCTGCAGCAGCTTTACGCCATTCAAGGGATGCTCTTGCTTATCATGCAAGGAAATCAACCTGAGGTACACATTGTCATGGGAGTTCGGCATCAGCACTCTGACATCCTTGACCAGCCGCCCATTGACGTTGCCGACTCCGTCGATTTCATCGAGGGAGATCGCCCGGGAATAGGGGATGGCCTTCATCTTGGCAAAACCATCTGCAAAATGGAATTCCTGATACAACTGATCTTTAGCGAAAATCAAATTGTCCTTGGACATGGACATGGAGGCATACAGCATCAAACCAATCGCGATAACCACGGTACAAGCCAAATAAGCCATTCGGTTCTCCATGATTTACATCACCAGGATACCTCCTCAGGCGGCAGAGGATGTTCATTTACCCGAATGTTATGCAGCATGCCGTCTTTGATATAGAAAACACGGTCTGCCATCTCAGCGATTCCTGCATTATGGGTGATGATGATCACCGTTTTGCCGTATGTTCTATTGAAATCCTTCAGCAGCTTCAGCACTTGAATGCCTGTTATGAAATCCAGGGCCCCAGTCGGCTCATCGCACAACAGGATGTCAGGATTCTTGGCAATTGCTCACCAGTCGCTTGGCAACCCATAATTCCCTATCATTCCTTTGTAGAAATTCCACTTGCAAAAACACCTCAAATTGTTAGAATAAAATGGTAAGTCAATCTTTTAAAAGAGGTGAGTTCGATGAGCAAAAAGGTGTTGATCGTAACCGGAGATGCTGTTGAAGCGCTGGAAATTTTCTATCCTTATTATCGTTGCTTGGAAGAGGGGTATGAGACCGTTATTGCTTCGCCGACTCGAAAAACATTACATACGGTTTGTCATGATTTTGAACCACATAGTGAGACTTACACAGAAAAGCCTGCCTACCGATTGGAATCCCATGTCGCCTTTGAAGAGGTGAACCCCGCTGACTTTGATGGCTTGATTATTCCTGGAGGTCGGGCACCCGAGTACATTCGGTTGAACCAACACCTAAAGTCTATCGTTGCCCACTTCTTTGCTGAAGGTAAACCCGTAGCTTCCATTTGTCACGGCTCTCAGGTGTTAGCTTTGGTGAGTGAGTATATCCAAGGAAAAAAAATGACGGCCTATCAGGCATGCCGTCCTGATGTGGAAGCATGTGGTGCATTATACCAGACCGAAACCCTTCACGTAGATGGTACACTCGTATCTGCTCATGCTTGGCCTGATCTTCCCGGTTTTATGAGAGAGTTTATTAAATTGCTTGGATAACAGTAAAAGGACTGTTCCCTAATTTTGGGGCAGTCCTTTTCAGATCACCATTCCTGTTTCCCTAAAATTTTTTAGCACGAATAGGCTTAATGGATATTCCCATCCGTCAGCATCCCAAATAAAGTTAGAAAGTATACACTGAAGTCTCCATCCTTTTCTCGGCGTATGATAGCTTGATATATTCACTTCATTGTACCCATAGCGATCCCCGCTTTCTTTATGAAATCCCCTCGATTTCAAGACCTTTCTCAAAGTTTGTACTAGAGCAAACAAAAAGGCTGCCAAAGCAACCTTTATCGGTAACGCAATCTCGTTTGTTTAACACTAATGTAGTATAAAAATTCTTCTTGAACTAAAGCAAAAAGGATAAAGAAATTAATACAACGGAGATATTAAAAAGAATTTCAAACCAAGGTTTTCTTTTTGCATTCATGAGATTGAACGCTTTATACCCACATCTGGCTATAATGATCACCCAAGCAAGCTGAAGAAGTAATGCAGGAATCATCGAATCCCCTCCGTTTAATAAAAATAATTTTTTTACAATTCTATGTCTTAAGGTAACGGACTATTAGCATGTCATGTTTCATTTTTCAATTCTGTCGTACCGACCTAAAAACGGATGTGATTTCGAATGGATATAAGAAATCCTGACCTGATAACAGGAGGGGGAACATGAAATTTAAATGGATGATGGTCCTATCGATCCTTGTTTTTTTCATTGGTGGGAGTTATGCCGTGGTTATCCTAGCCGGTGAAGATCTTTTGGATGAGGATAAGATGGAAATGTCGGAGACATCCGTTATTTATGATCAGCAGGATAAGCCTATTGCCAAATTATTTGTAGAAAATCGGGAATATGTGACCCTGGATAACATCCCAGCCCACCTGATCGATGCCTTTGTCGTAACGGAGGATATTCGTTTTTATGAACACCATGGAATAGACCTCATTGGAATTCTGCGTGCTTTGTACGTCGATATTCGAGCAGGTAAAATTGTGGAGGGAGGCAGCACGATTACTCAGCAGTTGGCCAAAAATACCTTCCTCGACCATGATCGAACCTTCGTGCGCAAGATCAAGGAAGTCATCATCGCCTTGAACCTGGAGAGAAAATATACGAAAACGGAAATTCTTGAAAGGTATCTGAACCGCATTTATTTCGGCAATGGGGCATATGGAGTTCAAGCCGCAGCCAATCTCTACTTTGGAAAGAACGTTGAAAATCTTACATTAGCAGAATCCGCCACGTTAGCAGCCCTTCCTAAAGCACCCAATACGTACTCTCCTTTTAATAATCCCGACAAAGCAGAAAAACGAAGAAATCTTGTCCTTTCCCTTATGAAGGAAAATACCTCTGTGCTTCGCAGCCAGGTGACAGCAGAACAAATCGCAGCCGCACAGAAAGAACCATTGAAGGCCCATCAACCTACGAATCAGTCGGATCGCTATCAGGCTTATATCGATTATGTGGTTAAAGAGGCCGCCGAACAATACGGAATTCAGGAAAAAGAATTGTATCGGGGTGGTTACCAAATCTATACCTGGCTGGATCCTAAGGTACAGCATGCGATGAACGAAGTATACAGCAACTCGCAATACTTCCCTCAAGATGGCCCTCATCAGAAAGTGGAAAGCGGCATGGTGGTCCTGGATTCGCACACTGGCGGCATTACTGGAATGGTTGGCGGCCGGGAATATGCAGCAAAAGGACTAAACCGTGCCTTGATTGAGAGGCAACCCGGCTCCTCCTTTAAGCCGATTGCGGTATATGCCCCTGCACTAGAAAAGGGATGGAATCCCTTTGATTTGCTGGAGGATAAGAGAAAATCCTTCAGTGGATATACCCCACGCAATTATGACCGGAAGTATCGGGGGACCGTGACGATGGTTGATGCGGTACGCATGTCTTATAATTTGCCTGCGGTTTGGCTGCTGGATCAAATCGGGGTTAAGTTCTCCCTGCCTTTCATTGAAAAATTCGGTATTGATTTAGACAAAAAGGATCGCAACTTGGCGATTGCATTGGGCGGTTTGACAAAAGGGGTCTCTCCCCTGGAAATGGCTCAAGCTTATACGACATTCGTCAACCATGGCATCCGAAATGAAGCACATGCGATCCGCAAAATTAAAGATACAAGTGATGTCTTGATTGCTGAAGCCGAGCATAAGCAAACCCAAGTACTAAGTCCCCAAAGTGCTTACTATATGCACCTCATGCTGGAAGCGGTTGTTCAAAAAGGTACGGGCACAGCGGCTAGAATCGATCGACCTGTCGCAGGAAAAACCGGAACCACACAAATGCCGGGAAGTTCCGGAGGCAACAAGGATGCTTGGTTTGTTGGCTACACACCCGAGTATGTCGGGGCGGTCTGGATCGGGTTTGACCGGCCGGATCAGCAGCATGTGTTAAAGGGTGGAAGCAGTGATGCAGCTAAAATATTCGGTACCGTAATGAAAAAGGCCTTAAAGGGGGTCCCGGTTCAACCGTTTCAACGGCCAGAAGGAGTAGAAGATCTCATTCCACCTGTTCAACTAGAACCCATTCGCGATTTAAAGGGTGAATTCGTTTCTCATGATGACCAAATATCTTACTTGTTAAACTGGACACCGAACAGAGATAAAAGAGTCCATTACCGAATCTATCGGTTCCAGGAAGCACTTTCCGATCAAAAGGAGCTGCTTGCGCAAACAGCAGAAGCGGAATTTAGCATCGATGCCGAAGCAGCGCATGGGTTCAGCTACTTTGCCGTTCCGTATGATCCGGAAAGCGGCCGAGAAGGAGCGCCTTCCCACATCGTGAAAGCCGATCTCTCCCTGTTTCAGGAACTCTTTGATAAACTGCTTTCGGATGAACAAACGGATAATGAGGAATCCCCAGAAAAGGAACAGCTACAGCCTGCACCGGAAGGAGAAGACGATCGACAGGAAGAGCAGGATCAATCGGATGAGCAGGATCAGCAAGATGAGCCTGTGAACCAGGAGCAGGATGAGCAAACGGATCCAGTACAGACAGAACAACCGCATGAGGAGGAACCCAACCCGCCGACTGATAACGATGAAGTAAATGAACAGCTCCAAAACGCGGAAACTCCCCCTTCTGACAACAAGGATCTCTCCGGGGAAGGTTCAGAAACTATTACAGACCCCCAGTAAAGGCTTCAAGGGGGAGGAGCATAAAAAGCCCTAAGCTCTTTTTCGGTTTCCGCTTAGGGCTATGCTATCTATTTAGCTGTTTTGTGAAACCTTATGTCGGGTTTAACAGTCCCAAAATAAACTCTTTCAGATCAACAAGCCTGTTATATTTAGGACTTTCTTTCGTACCAGCGATAAACATGGGAAAAAAGCTGTCCACTTCATGGAAGGCTCCGTGGGATCCACCTCCCACATGAGTGGGTGAACTTGTTCCTTTCATTTCATAGCCCGGACATGTGGTGACAATAAGAAATCTTCCTTCGTGGGAATAATGCGCGCCATAAAGCCGCATAAGCCCATCCGGGTAGGATCCATAAGTAACCTTTGCTCCCGAAGGATCGCGCCTTAGGTCAAGAACTTCCATTTCCCCTTCAATATCCCATTGCTGGTCATATTCATCCGCTAAGGTTCTCCCCTTGCGGAAACGCATCTCCTTCTCTGATCCCCCTTGCAGTACATACACCCAATCTTGGTCTCTCCAGCTAATCGTATCGAGTCTCTCATCCTGTTTTAAGCGATTGACGATATCCTGCAGTTTCACATGAGCCTGCAGGGCATAGATATAACTCATCCTTTCATTCACAGCTAAGGCAATTTCATCATGTGGTCTTGAATGCCCTAAAGGAGCCACTTTCATCGTACTGAACGTACGGTCCAAATCGACAATCGCTTCTTCTTTATCGTTTTTGATTTTAGAAAGACCGCTGTCCCCCATCACAATGAAGATATGTTTTTCAAGCGCCTTCTCCCATTTGCCGAAAGCATTCAATACATCCTGCAGCTGACGGTCGACCTGAAGGACCGATTTACTCGATACTTCTCCCTGTTTGTGTGACTCATGGTCCAAATCCGCCAAATAAACCATCGTAAATGAAGAAAGTTGATTTCCTCTTATCAGATCAACCAAGTGCCGGATGGAAACTTGATTATTCACCCCGTAGTATCTGATGAATGAATAGAATCCGCAAACCAAGTAACGATAAAAGTTTCCCAGTACAAAATAGTCCGGGGCCATTGTCTGTATCGCGGCAAAAGGCCAAGGAATACCAAGATCCTTCGGATGATTCGAGCGGTAGACTAAGCCGTTAATCGAAGCTGTAGAACGGTTAGAAGCTGCTAATTCTTCATGGATCGTGCGCTTCTTTTCGCTTAAATGCGTATTATTCAGATGAAACAGGCCATCCTTCATGACCTGCCTGATCCCGCTTTTTATCGTTGGAATGACCCCATCCCCGTAATGAATCAGCCGTTTCTCGTCCATTTTAAACCAGCGAAGACCTGGAACACGATGTTCATCCGCGTAGCTGCCTGTGAGCAGGGTGCTGTCGATCGTAACGGACATGGTTGGAAAAGAGCTCACCATCCGGTTAGTGTAGCTCCCGTTCTCCCTCAAAAACGAAAAGGCTGGAGCTTGGTTTTGTGCCATCAGGCTCTCTAAGGGCTCAGACAAAAGGGAATCAACAATAATTAAGACCACTTTCTTTCCTTCTTCAGCAGTGAAAACCGGCTTCTTCCTTCGGCCGATTCTTACATAAACCCAGTATGTAATTACCAATACGAGAATGATTAGAATGGCAAACCGTACATCTATCATTGAAATCCTCCAGTTTATAATACTATCCATATGTTTCCCTAATAGGGGATAAATAACTTTTTACAAATAAAAATAACTCCCCTCCGAACGGAATGTTATCTTCTGATTGGAGGGCAGATATTTTGATTTTTTATTCGTGAATTAATTCGTCATCTGAGGCGGTTAGTGATATTTTATCCCGACAATCGAAGCATTCACATCGGTTTCTTTCTATCATCGATAGTTCTTCCCCACAATGCACACAAAAATCAAGCATCATATAGCCTCCCTTTTACGGTTGTTTGATTCCCCCTTACATCATTTTATGATCCTCAAAAGAGAAGGTAACAAAAGTACTGAAAATTGATAAAATAGGACTAATCTTCAACGGTCCTAAACTCAACCTGTTAGGTTTTTTTTGTGTGTTCCTTTCTCGTTAAGAAAAAAAATAAGTGCTGTGAGTTTACCACTGCACTTCCTTTAGACTTAGAGAGATTGGAATCCCCCCATCCATTTATTCAAAACCACTGTTTTCCATCTCTCTTTCTATGCCCTTTATCTCCTCTTTCGAATGACCGACTACAAGACTAGAGATATAGATCGGATTGTCAGCGGTTGGGATCATGGGATTGTAAACACAGATTAGCACTAGCATTTTGCCCTCTATAAATGGTTCAACTGAATTTCTGCATTCCTTAAAAGTTAATGTGGTTTTCCATCTGCGCAATTTCAGCACGGATACACCCCATGATTCCATTATACTATCCCTTAGGAGCAACGCGCCGGTAGAACCATTTTGTCTGAAGTTCAAGTCGATGACAAAAATGCGATGATCTTCCGTCATGACGGTATCGATTCCGGAAAATCCCCAATATCCAAGGGAAACTGCCTTTTCCATGATTCCTTTACACAATTCGATGGCTTCCGTCGGTGGTTGATCTTTTGCATGGATCCAATTTCCACCGTATTTGCCTTCCTCATTAATAATTTGTTCCGCTGTACCAAGGTAAACCAAGCGACCTGTATAGGTTTGAGCAAACTGCACGCAATAATTTTTTTTGATGGGTAAAAATTTTTCAATCACCACATGAGAGCAGGATTTAAACATCTGTTTGGCTTGTTGGAGATGCATAACATTTTTACAAATGCATACGTCTAACCCACCACCATTCGGTTCGTCCGTTGCCGCTTTGACTACATACGGAAATTCAAAGGGAATAGAATGGTTGTTCCTAAACTCTTGGATTGTTAATATTTTACGCTCTGGAACGTAAGGTTTTGGAACGAGATCTTCCAGGTTCCTTTTATTATTTATATAGGTTAATAATTCAGTTTTGATCCAATATTGATTTTCATCCCATTCGCCCTGCAGATGAGCATAATTAATAATCAGCTTTTGATTCTTTTTTTGTAAGGCATTCAATAAGCGACTATAGCTTTTTTGATCTTCATAGATATAGAACTCTTGGGCAACGGGCAGGCCAGCATCTTTAAGAATCGATAGACATGAAGATCTCGTAACATTCCTGTGACATAATAAAGGGGTTTCCCCTGCCATAGTTATTAAACTACCAGTTCCTGAATCTTGTGATATCGAACCAGGAAGCCATCGGCTGTTTTGATACGATCCTCTTCCATTGAAGAGGTATCCAGGACCAAATATATCATAAAGGGTGATCATGGGCTTCATCCCGTTCTTCCCCTTCCTTTCCTCAGAATTCCCCTGCTATAGATTATTCGGTTCATCGAATAACGCACTCAACATCAGCCTAATTCCTCTTTTCCTAGTTAATTGAACAGTCGTTCCAATTAAAATTTCATACCATATGGAAAGGTTTGGATGATTGAAGCCAATTGTACCCCCGCTGTCGGTGGATTCCGTTACTTGGAGGATTTATCTATGCACAAAACGATTGAAAGGTATATTGCTTATAATAAAAGAAAGTAATAATGAAAAAAGATAAGGAAAGTCAAAAATTACTCGTTTTTAGCTCAAGCTTCACCTGATCTTGCGGGTTTCATGATAGAATCTATTGTAAACACCCAGTCTAAAACGCATTTAGTTGTTAGACTGGAGTTTTGTCCTATTGATCTTATTGGTAAGAAAATCTGACATACATACTGATATTTTCCAATGAAGCAGGTATATTTACATATGAATATTGTATAGATTGGACTCTAATCCTTTGAAAGCGCGGGATTAGAGTCCTTTTTACATCTATTCCTGTAATTTACATCAATAATAAGGGCATGATGAAATTATCCCTAATAAGGAGGTTTGATCATGGATGAAAGAATAAACTTACCTGGCGAATATACCCCTGCCGTTCTAACAATGGACCAGCTTGAGCAAATAAAAAGAATGGAAAAAGAACTCGGTGTCATCTTAATTGCCTACGAGCGCGACATTACAGAAGCATCAATGTATCAAAGTTAAGCGGAATGGGGTAACCAACCCCTTCCCGCTCCCGCCTAAAGCATCCTTAAGCTTTTCCAGCCCGCGTTTCGGATTTTTCAATCTGATTCTGATTGTATGAGTAGTTCCCTTTTAAATTTCTCTTCATAACATATATTGGGAGATAAAATGATAGAAATGAAGTTTGGAAAACAGTGAAAAAGGGGGTGTATTCATTGGGGAAAGCAAACATACGCTTCCTCGCCGACAAACGGCTCTATTCCCGGACTGAGGAATGCTTGCAATTCTTGCGTAAACTCGGTCCAGGTTCTGACAAACCCTCTCTTCCCATCCCACAGAGGTTTCACGTGTATTGGTACGGCCCTATATCCGCGAAGCAAACTTTCACAATTAAGTCCTTCCTAGCCACACAGGACCTTAAGAGGTCAGAGCTATGGCTGTGGCTGGATAACGAAAGCGGATATGCTGGCTATAAGAAGAATCCCCAACTCCTTCCGTACCTTCCTTACCTCCATGTGAGACGTTTCGATCCCGAGGCTGAGGCGCGAAACACCCCGCTCGAACGAAGACCGGAGCTGTACCGTAATGTTAGTCTCTCCGCACGTTCTGACTTCTTTCGTTTCGTAGCGCTTTACAAGTACGGCGGAATCTACATTGACATGGACATCATGTTTCTCCGTGATATGAGCAGGCTTATCCGAAATTTTCATAGTGAGTTTTGCTATCAATGGTCTTCCCAACCTTTTGCCAACAGCGCCGTTCTAAAGCTTCGGCAACACAGCAAAAATGCGCAGAAGCTCCTGACCAGATGCATTAGGGTGAAAAGCTGCCACCCTAGAAAAGTGCTTCGATTGGATTATAACATTGATCTCGACCTCCTGGTACTGCCCTGCCCTTTCTTCGATCCCCTCTGGCCTCATCACGACCGGGAGGATAAGTACAAAGCGGCTCCATTCCAACGGTTTGAGGACTTTTTCCGCAAGTTTGACAAGAAGTTCCAGCGTAAGCCAACCATTCATTCGTATCGGGATTTCTTTCCCGGTGCCTTCGCCTACCACTGGCATAACGTTTGGGATGCCCATGAACATAAGAATTCCTATTTTGGGTTCTTCGACCAGGAGTTTGACAGCATCCTCCGTAAAAAGCTGGGTATATAAGCAAAAAATTTCTGAATCACTCCGAGTCTATGTTTCCCATGTTGAAATAGGTGGAAAAACGCCACTTACAACCAAATTTTAACCAGATAAAGGCCGAATAGCTGGTAAATCTCCAGCCATTTCAACTTCATCCCTTCATTTTGGTCGTTCTACGGTCATTAGTGGGCATTTTTCCACCTAATTGCATCAAAAAGTCATGATCTGAAGCATTAGTTGGCGAATTTCCAACTAACACACCCTCACCATCTATCAACCGATCCTAAACTCCTTTGACTCTCTGCAAGTTAATTAGCTCTTCCATTAGGGCCGCTTCCTTCAACTGTTCTTGCGGGCATTTAACACACTCGTTAGACTCTGAATGACTCGATGTTTTTCATGGAACTGTTTTATTACTGTGTTTCCACAAACAAAGTGAATGCGACCAAGAATATTTGGATGAAGCCATTAAGGTATTGAAAAAACCTCCCGCATAGGGAGGCTTTATTTAATGTCCGCCAAGATAAGCTTGCTTTACCTGCTCACTCGCTTGCAGCTCTTCCGCTGTCCCGGAAAGGATCACTCGCCCTGTCTCAATGACGTAAGCCCGGTGCGCGATGGATAAAGCCATATGGGCGTTTTGTTCCACTAATAAAATGGTCGTGCCTTCGCGATTGATTTCTTCGATAATCTGAAAGATCGTTTTAACCAGCAAAGGGGCCAGACCCATGGAAGGCTCGTCCAGAAGCAGCAGCTTGGGACGGGCCATAAGCGCACGGCCCATCGCCAGCATTTGCTGCTCTCCCCCCGAGAGTGTCCCGGATAATTGGGTTCTTCGCTCATGCAAGCGAGGAAATTTCTCATACACCTTTTGCATGTCTTGACGAATCCCCGCCTTATCGGTGCGCAGAAACGCTCCCAGCTCCAAGTTTTCTTCGACCGACATATTGGCAAACACCCTGCGTCCTTCCGGAACGTGGGATATCCCCTCCCGCACGATGGCTTGCGCTTGTTTATCGGTAATGGAGTGGCCGAGATATTCGATCTTTCCTTTCTTAGGCTTCAGCAGACCAGACAAGGCCTTCAGCAACGTGCTTTTCCCTGCGCCATTGGCCCCGATCAAGGTAACGATCTCCCCTTGCTGAACATCCAAGGAAACCTCTTTGAGCGCGTGAATGTTTCCATAATAGACATCAATGTGATCGACTTTAAGCATGGTTTTGGTCGACCTCCTCTCCCAAGTAAGCCTCAACGACCTTAGGATGGTTCCGAATCACTTCAGGAGTCCCCTCGGCAATCAGCTGACCATGATCCAATACATAGATTCGTTCACAAATCCCCATGACCAGATTCATATCATGCTCAATTAATAGAATTGTCAGATTGAATTCTTGGCGGATAAAAGCAATCAGCTCCATCAATTGATGGGTCTCCTGCGGATTCATCCCTGCTGCTGGTTCGTCCAGCAGCAACAGCTTCGGTCCGGCAGCCAGCGCCCGGGCAATCTCCAATCTTCGCTGCTGGCCGTAAGGCAGATTTTTCGCGGTTTCATCTTTTAACTGGTCCAGCTCAAAAATCTTAAGGAAATTCATCGCTTTCTCTTCCATCTCGCGTTCCCCAGCGAAATGGGAAGGAAGCCGCAAAATCGAGCTGAACATGGAGTGCTTCGCTAAGGAATGGTAGGCTACCTTAACATTGTCCAGCACGGAAAGTTCCTTAAACAATCGGATATTTTGAAACGTGCGGCTGATTCCTTTGCGCGTAATTTCATAGGGATCCAAACCGTTCAAGCGTTGTCCGCTTAATTGGATTTCCCCCTCTGTAGGCTCATAAACGCCAGTCAGCAAATTGAAGCATGTCGTTTTTCCGGCTCCGTTGGGTCCGATCAGGCCAATCAGCTCCCCCTGATGGATTTCCATATGAACATCGGAAACGGCTTTTAAACCGCCAAACTGAATTCCTGCACCATCTACCTTAAGCAATGGTTTTGTTGCCATTGGAGCCCCCCCTTTTCCCGCCGGTCCATTTGCCTAAGTAGTCTGTGATTTCCCTTGTTCCCATCAGCCCCTGAGGTCGGTACAGCATCACAATAATCAGCACTAAACTGTAGAGGATCATCCTCGTTTCCGCATAATCCTGCAGGAAGGTCGAAATCATGGTCAGAAGAATCGCCGAGATGACCGCCCCGGACATACTGCCCAAACCACCCAGTACAACAAAAATCAAAATATCAAAGGACTTTAAAAATCCAAAGTTAGTCGGTTGAATGATATAAAAGTTATGGGAGTATAATCCCCCGGCCAATCCGGCAAAGAAGGAGCCCAGCGTAAAGGCCGCCACTTTGTAATACGTGGTATTGATCCCCATCGCATCCGCTGCAATTTCATCTTCCCGGATGGAAATGCAGGCTCGTCCATGCGTAGAATTCGTAAAGTTGGATATCACAAGGATCGAGATCAACAAGCATACAAAAGTGACCGTCCAATTAGTGAAATGGGACACCTGCATACCAGCCGCTCCGCCGACATAATCGATATTCAGGAATACAATCCGGATAATTTCCCCAAATCCTAGGGTCGCAATCGCCAAATAATCACCCTTAAGCCGCAAGCTGGGAATCCCTACAAGCAATCCCGCCAGGGCGGCCATGATCCCGCCTGCAATGAGGGCCACTGGGAACGGCATATGCAATTTCATGGTAACAATAGCGGAAACATAGGCCCCCACAGCCAGAAATCCGGCATGACCAATTGAAAACTGTCCGGTGATCCCGATGACAATGTGCAGGCTGACCGCCAAGATAATATTAATAGCTGTAAAGATCAATGTATTCACATAAAATTGATTCAATAAATTAGATGAAATAAGGAATTGGATAATTCCGTAAAACACTACCGAAAGAATGAGAAATCCCCAAAAGCCTTTACCCTGTTTCACTGGTCGCCTCACCTACACTTTCTCTCTCATATTTTTGCCAAAGAGGCCGGACGGTCTGAAGATCAGAATTAAAATCAGGATAATGAAGGCTGCCGCATCTCTCCAGAGGGAATAGCCAGCCGCACTAACCACCGTTTCAACCACACCAAGCAAGAGGCCCCCAATCATGGCTCCCGGGATAATGCCAATCCCCCCGAGCACCGCTGCCACGAATGCCTTCAAGCCGGGGATAATCCCCATGAGCGGTTCAATTTTCGTATAATATATACCAAAAATCACACCAGCTGCGCCAGCCAATGCGGATCCAATGGCAAACGTAGCGGAGATCGTGTTATCCACGTTGATTCCCATTAAGCGGGCAGCTTCCGCATCATAAGAAACCGCACGCATCGCTTTCCCAATTTTGGTCCGATGGACAATAAATTGCAAAATAACCATTAGGGAAAGAGAAACGGCAAGGATGAAAACCGATTGACTGCTGATAGAGACTCCGAATAAATCGAAATTTTTCGCTGGAAATACATTCGGATAGGCTTCTGGCTGTGCCCCGCGGACATAGATTGTCACATACTCAATGAGCAACGAAACGCCGATTGCCGTAATCAGAGCAGCGATGCGCGTCGCATTGCGCAGACGCTTATAAGCGATCCGCTCAATAATCACACCAAGTAAAGCGCAAACGATCATAGACAGCGCCAAAGCCGGCAGGAAGCCTAACCCTAGCCCTTTGATCGCAAAAAATCCTACAAACGCCCCAATCATAAACACGTCACCATGGGCAAAGTTAATCAACTTAATGATCCCGTAAACCATGGTATATCCAAGTGCGATCAAGGCATAAATGCTGCCGAGTGAAATACCGTTAACAAGCTGCTGTATCCATTCCATGTCTGTTCACTCCTGTCGGGAAAGTAACTAGAAGTACAAAAAAAGGGAGGAATCCCTCCCTTTTTCCCTGCTTAAGGATTAACCTTTGTTTTAAATGTTTGCTTTCCATCTTTGTATTCCAGGATCGTTGCCGACTTAATCGGGTTATGCTTATCATCGAACGTAACCATACCCGAAACAAGAGCTAATTCCTTCGTCTGAGCCATCGCATCTTTAATTTTCACAGGATCGGTATCGCCTGCGCGCTTGATGGCATCTGCTAATAGATAAACGGAATCATAACCCAATGCGTTGAAGGCATCTGGGGACTTATCACTGAACTTGGTCTTAAAGGAAGTTACGAACTGCTGAATTTTCGGATCCGGATCTTCGGAAGAATAGTGGTTCGTAATAAAAGTATTATTTAAAGCTTCCGCTCCAGCCAACTCCACTAGCTTCGGAGAATCCCAACCGTCTGCACCCATAAGCGGCGCAGTAATTCCCATTTCACGAGCTTGCTTAATGATCAAACCGACTTCTTCATAGTATCCAGGAATGAAGATGAAATCCGGATTAGCAGATTTGATTCGAGTCAAGGTAGCGCGGAAATCCGTATCCTTCGCAACATAAGCTTCTTCAGCTACAATCTTTCCGCCTGCAGCCGTAAAGGTTTCCTTGAAAGAAGCAGCAAGCCCCTTGGCATAATCACTGGCATTGTCAGCAAATATCGCCACATTCTTCACTTTTAACTCATTGGCAGCAAAATTCGCCGCAACCGTTCCTTGGAAAGGATCTATATAACTCGTACGGAATACGAAATCTTTAACCGCTCCATCTTCGCCTACGGTCACATTCGGACTCGTACCGGAAGGGGAAAGAATAACCGTTTGATTGTCCGTAGCCACCTGTACCTGAGCCACCGTATTACCGCTTGTGGCTGCCCCAATAATAGCGGTTACTTTATCTTGGCTTGTCAACTTGATGGCCGCATTGGTTGCCTCAGCCGCTTCAGACTTATTATCCACTTTGATCACTTCAAGCTTCTTTCCATTTACCCCGCCATTGTTGTTGATCTCTTCTACAGCCAGGTCAAGTCCTTCGGCAATCGATTGACCGTAAGAAGCAACCGCACCGGATAGCTCCAGGTTAGCACCAATCTTAATTACGTCTCCACCTGCATCTTTTGCACCTTCCGTGCTGCCTCCTCCGGATTCAGTTGACCCGCCGCATCCGGCTAATAGACCAAGCAATAAAGCAGAGGTCATTGCTAATTGTGCTGCTTTTTTTCTAAAATTTCTCATTTAAGTACCCCCTGTTTCCTTTTTTAATTATTCCGAGAGATGTGAATATACTTGTGCTGTATATGTAAACTAGAAACTCACACCTTCGGATTAATTCAATCAAAATGGACCAATTTAAAAAGATAGTTAATTGATCAAAATGTATTATAAATCAAAAAATTTGTTTAGTCTAGTCTCAATTTAAGCAATATACCTAAAAAACAAAGTATTTTATATAGACTAATAAATAATTAATAATACTGTGACTTCCTCTTCTTTCCTTTTTCTCCGACTCAGATTAATGATCCTTTCTCCTACTCCTTAACCGATTTTTCTATACCATCTTTCCTCAGCGATACTGCCCGTTTACTTCATGAAATTTTCACTACAACAAACTTTTAGAATTTGAACCACTAGGTTGTTCTATCTTTCATATGGTCATAAAGCAAAGAGCATGAGTCAGGACTCATGCTCTTTGCTCACTATCATCGAAAGGGGAACATCCCGAAACGTTTATTTCGCTGCTTTTTTGTTTCGGTTAGAAATATCTAGCCAAACGGCTAGAACTAGAATGCTTCCCTTCACCATATATTGCCAGAAGGTTTCCATTCCCATCAAAGACATTCCATTATCCAGAGAGGTCATTACTAATGCTCCGATGATGGCGCCTAAGATGGTGCCCGAACCGCCTATGAGGGATGTACCCCCGATCACGCAGGCGGCGATCGCATCTAATTCGTACATCTGCCCGGCAGAAATGGTTGCCGAAGACAATCGGGCAGTCAATACTAATGACGCAATGGATGATAATAAGCCCATAAGCAAAAAGATCACCATCGTCCGCTGCTTGATATTGATGCCGGATAAGCGGGCGGCATCCGGATTTCCCCCAATGGCATACACATGGCGTCCAAAGGTCGTGCGTGTCGCTACGAAAGAAAAGGCGATGGCCAGAACAATCACAAAAATGATCGGAAACGGAATCCCTTTATAGCTATTCATGGTCAAGACAAATCCAAATATCAGCAAGCTAAAGAACAGGATTTTAATCGCATCCACACCCAAGGGCTGTACGTCAAAGCCATACTTTTGACGCGATTGGCGCCTGGTCATGGCCGACCAGGCCATGGCCACCACGGCTAGCAGCGCAAGGATATACCCAAAGCCTGCCGTAAAGTAGGCATTCCCCAACGCGACAAACGAAGCATCAAAGACGGGAATCGTGGAGGATTTCGTAATCCCCATCAGCGCACCGCGAAACACCATCATCCCGCCTAGGGTGACAATAAAAGCTGGAATGGCCCGGTAGGCTACTAGCCACCCTTGGAAGACTCCAATGAAAGCGCCCGCCACCAGCGTTCCGATAATGACCATGCCAGCAGGCAAGCCCATCCAGTTGCTCAGGATCGCGGCAATCCCCCCTGTTAATCCCACAATGGATCCCACGGATAAATCGATATGGCCTGCGACTATGACCAAGACCATCCCGATAGCAAGAATAGCTGTAACCGACATTTGGGTGAAAAGGTTAGATAAGTTCCGTGCCGTCAAGAAGGTTTCATTCAGCATGCCGAATAAAAGCCAAATCAAAACCAGCGCACCGATCATGGTGTAGGCGCGAACATCCATTTTGCCGAATACATTTTTCCAAAGGTTCCCCTTCACGGGAGTTTGAACGCTCTGAACATTGGTTTGCATATTACTTCCCTCCTGTTGCTGCGAACATAATATTCTCTTGGGTAGCTTCTTCGTGGCTGAGTTCTTTCACAAATCGGCCTTCATGCATGACCAGGATGCGATCGCTCATGCCGAGTACTTCCGGCAGCTCGGAAGAAATCATAATAATCGCTACCCCTTTTTCCACGAGCTGATTCATGAGATTGTAGATTTCATATTTCGCTCCGACATCGATTCCCCGGGTGGGCTCATCCAGGATCAGGACTTTGGGATTGGACATCAGCCACTTGGCGAGGACCACCTTTTGCTGATTTCCGCCCGAGAGCGTACCGACCGGAGTTTCCAATGACGCGGTTTTGGTGCGCAGCTCTTTCACATACTTCTGGCTCCACTTAATTTCCTCATTTTGATTAATTACGCCGAAGGGGCTAATTTGGCTGAGGTTGGATAATGTGGTATTGGTCTTCACATCCATGCCCAGCACTAGCCCTAAACGCTTTCTGTCTTCGGTGACAAGGGCTAGCCCCGATCGGATGGCTTGATCGATGGATTGGATCCGAATCCAATTTCCTTCGATCAGGACTTGGCCTTCCGTCTTTCCTCCATACGCGCCAAATAGGCTCATGACCAGCTCAGACCGACCGGCTCCCATCAATCCGGCAATCCCAAGGATCTCTCCTTTCCTGACAGAGAAATTGATATCGTCTAACAGTTTTTTGTCAGGGAAATCCTTATTCCATACCGAATAGTTCCTGACTTCCAAAATCACGTCTGTAGGATGATGCGGTACCCGAGGATATCTTTCTGTCAATTCTCTGCCTACCATGAGCGAAATGACATGGTCCTCATTCGTGTCTTTTCGGTTCAGCGTGGCTATCGACTGGCCATCCCGAATCACCGTAATGCTGTCGGCTAGATGAAATACCTCAGGCATCTTATGGGAAATGTAGATGCACGACACTCCCCTGGATCTTAAATCCGCGAGAATGCCCATCAGAATCTCCACCTCGCTTTCCGTTAATGCGGCGGTCGGTTCATCCAGGATCAGGATGCGGGTGTTTTTGGACAGGGCCTTGGCGATCTCGACAAGCTGCTGTTGCCCAATCCCCAGCGTATTGATTTTCGTTTCCGGACTAATGTTTAAGCCAACGGCCTTGAGCCATTTTCCAGCCTCAAAGTATAATTCATCCCACTGAATAGCTCCCCATTTGGTCGGTTCGGCGCCAAGGAAAATGTTCTCGCCCGCGGTCATATCTTTAACTAGGGCCAATTCCTGGTGGATGATGGTGATTCCAGCTTGCTCAGCATCTGCAATTTGATGAAACTCCACTTTATTCCCTTCGATTCGGATGTCACCTGTATAAGTACCTGCAGGGTACAACCCACTGAGCACTTTCATTAACGTCGACTTTCCCGCTCCATTTTCGCCGCATAACGCATGAATCTCGCCTTTTTTGACCTTAAAGCTGACTTGATTCAAGGCTTTGACACCCGGGAATTCTTTCGTAATGCTCTCCATTTCCAGTGCGTACATCTCCAACACCTCCTATTCTATAGAAGGAGAATAGGCCTGCTGCCTACTCCCCGATTTTTTGATTACATTTTTGGCCATTGATCCTTTGGAACGTTCTTGAAAACATCCTCTAATTTTTGATAACCATCCTTGATCAAGGTTTCGGTGACGTTCTCCTTGGTTACGGCTATCGGATCAAGAAGAATGGAAGGAACATCGATTTTCGCATTGTTCACTTTTTTATCGGCCGCCACACTCTCTCCTTTTGCTACGGATACAGCCATCTCGGCTGCCTTCGTTGCGATCGCGCTGATTGGCTTATAGACCGTCATGGATTGCGTTCCCTCCACGATGCGCTGAGCGGCCGCCAGTTCCGCATCCTGTCCGGATACGGGTACTTTCCCTGCTAATCCTTGGGCATTTAAGGCTTGGATGACGCCTCCTGCCGTACCATCATTGGCGGCAACAACCGCTTGAATGTCGTTGTTATTCGCCGTGAGGGCATTCTCCATATTTTTTAAGGCTTCTTCCGGCTTCCAATCCTTTGAGAATTGGTCATATACGATTTTGATCTCTCCTTTTTCCTCAAGCGGCTTCAATACATTCATCGCCCCTTCACGGAACAAGTGAGCGTTATTATCTGTATCTGCTCCTCCGATATAAACGAAGTTGCCTTTTGGCGCACGTTCCACGATGGCTTGCGCTTGCATTTCTCCCACGCGGACATTATCGAAGGAAATGTAATAGTCGACATCCGCATTTTTAATTAAGCGGTCGTAAGAGATGACTTTGATACCTTCCTTATGGGCTTTGTCCACGATCGCTGCGGAAGCTTCGGCATTGTGCGGAACAACCACAAGAACATCCACGCCTTGAGAAATTAATTGCTCGGCCTGACTCAGCTGTGCCGCATCGTCCCCGTTGGCTGCCAAGGTTTTCACTTCCGCTCCCAATTCTTTGACCTTGGCTTCAAACAACTCCTTATCCTTCTGCCAGCGTTCTTCCTTCAGCGTATCCATAGAGAAACCGATGACCACTTTATCTCCTTCTTTTTTCTCCGTACTGGTTTCCGCCACGTTGGTCTTTTGATCACCTGTCGACACGACTCCGCAGGCTGTTAACGAAGAGGCAAGGAGTATTCCGACTGCACCTAAGGATAGACTTTTAATCCAATGTTTCATTGTAATTGATCCCCCTTTATTCATTTCATATCTGATTGCGCTTACAATTAGATCTTAGCATGGCTTAAAGGGGTGTAGAGGAGCTTTCATCTGTACTCTTTTGGTATGAAGCAGCATTTATTTGCTTCGGTTGAAAGCCCTTACTTTTTTGAAGCTAAAACTAGCATTTTTTTGCTGGAAAAACAAAAATGTCCTTGTCAGAAGACAAGGACATCTATAACCTAGTTGTTTTGTCGATATTCACTGGGAGTCAGGCCAACGACTTTTTTAAATACCCGACTGAAGTAATTCGGGTCTTTATAGCCTACAGAGTAGCAAATTTCTTTTAGGGAGAGCTGGTTATCCTTCATTAATTCTTTCGCTTTATTGGTCCTTATCTTCGTCAGATAGTCAATAAAGTTCTCACCTACCTGGGCTTTAAAGATCTTACTGAAGTAATAGGGACTTAAATTCACCCGTTCCGCGATATGCTCCATCGTCAAATCCTCTTGATAGTGTTCCTCAATCATCGCTTGGGCTCTCTTGACCGCGCTTTCCGTCATCAACGTTCGTTCTGCTTCAAGGGTATAGCTTTTGGCTGTAGGCTTTAGCTGTTTGATGTCCTCCCAATGGCGAACAGGACCTAGAGCGGAATCCTCTCCCGCAGACAGGAGGGCTTCCTGATACGACTGACGCAATCCCTCCCAGCCTCTCCTGACGGTGCCGATACCCACAGAAACCGCAATCTCAAAGCTATGTTCTATAAACTGATTGAATTGGTTTCCCCACTCGATCGCTTGAACGTGATGCCAATAGGCATGCTTCTTATCATCGACAACCACAAAAAGGGCCATTTGCGATTCAATAATAGGACTGACAAGACAAGTTAGGTTTGACTTGGCCTTATTTCTTACCGCATCATACACTCCTCTCTTTTTTTCATTGATCGTTGCGGGCGAATCCTTTTCTCGCCATTCAAACCTGCATACAAGGGCATATCCCTGCAAAAATCGAAACTCGAGAAAATCTGCTAAATTTTCGAATGCCGTACTTTGGATCGAATCCATCATCAGCATAAGGGTTAATTCATTTTCTACTACAGGCAAGAGCTGGGATACTTTTTCCTTCGTCTCCAGCGTCTCCCTTCTCCGCTTTCTCTCCTCCTTCAGCTCGTCCATAAGCTTCATGAGGGTCTCCACAATCTGTTCCTTTTTGGCAGGCTTCAGGATATAATCTTTCACACCCAGCTGCACGGCCTCTTGAGCATAAGCAAAGTAATCATAGGCAGTAACCAGCACCATTTTTACGTTAGGCAGAATCGACCGAATTTCCCTCAACGCTTCCAAGCCTTGTATGCCCGGCATCCGAATATCCATGAAAACTATGTCCGGCCGATCTTCTTCGGCCTTTTGAATGGCGATTCTTCCGTTTTCTGCATGAATAAATTCAAACTGATCAGGCATGGTGCGCTTGATCATCATTTCAAGCCCTTCCCTCTCCAATGCCTCGTCATCTGCGATCATTAATCGGTACATTCACGTCTCCTCTTTGTGTATATGGCATTTTTAATAGAATCGTTGTTCCTTGATTTCTTTCACTGTGTATTTCGATCTTGACTTTTCCCTCGTAGAAGAGCATGAG
This sequence comes from Ammoniphilus soli, assembly GCF_040813775.1. Classification (NCBI taxonomy): domain Bacteria; kingdom Bacillati; phylum Bacillota; class Bacilli; order Caryophanales; family Paenibacillaceae; genus Ammoniphilus; species Ammoniphilus soli. The sequence continues at coordinate 24,092 of NZ_JBEGDL010000002.1, read as the reverse complement.
TCTCTTAAAGACATTTCGCGTTCCCAGTCCGGTTGACTTGGGCTTTTCTGAAGCGGGAAGCGGAGCTATGGCTTCGTTGAGATCAAGAAGTGTTCGCTTCGTTTCGGGATCCATCCCCGCTCCATTATCGCGAATCATCAGGATGACATCCCCGTTTTCCTTTTCTGTTTTCAGTTCAAGCACCGCTCCTTCTTCCATTCCCTCAATCCCATGGATGAAGGCATTTTCCAATAAGGGCTGTAACGTCAAGCAAGGCAGCATATGATGAAGAGTACTTTCGTTGATGTCGGTCTGAAAAATCACCCGATCCCGAAAGCGGGCCTTCTGAATGGCAAAGTACTCTTTGGCGTGTTCGATTTCATCGGCTAAAGGAACCGGTTGATCCAGCGACCGGAGGTTATAGCGCAGCAGGTTGGAGGCTGAAACCGTCAGTTCACTGGTTTTTTCTGCTCCTTCAATATAGGCTAGTTTGGAAATGACATTAAGGGTATTAAATAAAAAATGGGGGTTAATTTGGCTTTGCAGGGCTTTAAGCTCAAGCTCCTTTACTAGCCTCGCGCTTTCAACCGCTTTCATATTTTTCGAAATCAGATCCTTTAAATCTTGAACCATCTGATAAAACGTTTGCTCTAGGATTCCGATTTCGTCCTTTGCTTGGTAACGGGAAACTTCAATCTCCAAATTCCCTTTTGCGATTTGTTTGGCACTTTGCACAAGGCCCTCAATCGGTTTCGTGATGCTTTGAGAAATCCAAAAGGCAAACACCACACTCAGTAAAGTCGTGACCACAAACAAGTATCCGCCTAATTCATTCATATACTGAGTGTTTCTCAGAATCCCTTGGTAGATCGGTTGATAATAGCTTAGCTCGATATCCACCAGGGCTTGTCCGTCTTCTTGAATGAATCGGGCCATTTTTTCAGCTTCGGCATATAAGGCCGCATATTCACTGATGCTGTTTTGCTCAATGGACCGCATCACGGCGTCCTGCTGCTCGAGAAAGCTATCAATCATATTGAGATAGTTCTGAATGGGCTGGTCGGTTGGAACCAACCGTTCCTGTTGACTTAATTCCTGTTTCAGATTTTCTAATGCGGATTGATGAGCGTAAAGATCTTGCAAATTCTCTTGATCCTGATGAATGAGGAATCGACTCAAGTCACGCAGACTCTCCTGTACTTGAGCAGAAACTTGTTTATAGAGCAAGATTCGATGCATCATCAGATTGTAGCTATCTTGTATGGTTTTCCCGCTTTGGAAAATGAAGAAGGAAAACATATTTAATAGCACGACTAATAAGGGGATAAAAATAAACAGCTTCGTGCGTATATTCAACCTCTTCACTCCAGCCTTACGTTGTTTTGATCGATAATCTCAATGGGGGTATATTGAATCTCCTGAATCGCCTTCCCGTTCAGGTAAAGGTTCATCATCTTTACGGAATCAAACCCCATCTCATAGGGTTTTTGGATGACCGTCGCCTGAATGCTGCCCTGCGCGATCGAGAGCAAGGTTTCGTCTAAGTCATCAAATCCGAAGATGAGAATATCCTCTCTCTTCAGCGTCTTGACAGCCTGTAGTATTCCAACCGCATCAAGCGCACTCGTTCCCACCATAATATTGATCTCCGGGTGGGCTCTTAACATCGCCTCCGTTTGCTGCACGGCTTGGATGCGGGAGATGTTGGAAGACAAAACGCTTACGATGCGAAGCCGATCAAATTTCTCCACCACCTGTTGGAATCCATCGAGTCTTTGTCTCATATTATCCGCTGTCTCATCCCCCATAATGACCCCGATATCCCCTCGACCGGCTGTCATTTGCACGACCTTATGCCCTAAAAGCTTTCCGGCTTCTTGGTTGTTCGTCCCGACATAGCTCAGGCGTTTGCTCGTGGGAGCGTCGGTATCCACGGTGATCAGGGGAACACCTTTGTTTTGCGCCTCATTGATGACAGGGGTAAAGGCTGCAGCATTCAAGCCTTGCACGATGATGCCGTCGACTTTGGAGAAGATCGATTTCTCTATCAATTTGATTTGATCTTCAAGATTATTCCGATAGGGACCTGTATACTCCAAATCAACGCCATACAATTCAGCGGCATCCCGGGCCCCTTTCTCAATTTTTCTCCAATAGGGATTATCCAGCTCTTGCGCAATCAATAGGATATGGTGCCTCTCTTGATGAGATAGGGGCGAACCCTCTAGCTGATGAATGGAACGTTTGATTTCTTGAGCGGTGAGAGCAAAATTCACTAAAAGATAAACAAACGAAACAAATAATGCCCCTATAATGATCCTTACTTTCTTATCTGCCATTTGAAATCTCACCTTACCTTATGCCCTCTATCATAACCTGTTGGTGGCGCTTTCACAATCTATTAAAAACAAAAAAGCTTCGAGGATCCTTTCTTTTGGCGAAGTTGTGATGAAAGTTATTATTCATGCAAACGACAAATAGGTGGTAAAACTCCACTTACAGCCAAAATAAAACCAGACAAAGACCGAATAGGTGGAAAATCGCCAACTAAACCAACTCAATCTCTTCATTCTGATCGTTCCACGGCCATTAATGGGAGTTATTCCACCGAATTACTGAAAGGAACCCATGATATGGAGCTATAGTTGGCGAATCTCCCATTACTCGCCTTTCAGTCTTTTAGCGACAAGCCTTAAGTCTTCTACAAAATACTTCATCAGGACAGGCCTTCGACGGACGGCCAGTGGATGATAGGCAAAAGTAATGGGGTACTCTTGCCAAGAGTGCCAGGTCCCCCTGAGGCTTTTCACATCTTCCTTCTCCGAAAACAAAGATTGAACGACTATGTTTCCTAAACCAAGCAAGAGGGCGGGATTTTGTTCTTCCAGTTGGGAATGCAAATGGGAGAGGCAGGCTTCTCTCGCAAGCGGCTTATCATAGGCTCTTATGGGCCGGCATTTCAATAGGTAGCTCACATAGACGGAATGAATGTCCAATCCTGCCTCTAGCATGCCCAACTGCAGGGTTTCCCGGGTGCCGCAGACAAAAGGATAGCCGTCCTTATCTTCTCGCGCACCCGGATTATCCATCAGGATAAATAGCTGTGCTTGGGGGTTGCCCTCCCCCCATATCACTCGTTTTCTTTGCTTGGATAGCTCGCATCGCTGACATTCCGCTGCATGGGCTGGAGGAGAATCCTCTGGCAAAATGAACGGTCTAAAGTTTTCCATACTGGCCCAACTCCCGTTATTTCTATGCGTAAACCTCGTGGTTTTAAAAGACAAGCCTCTCACTCCACAGTTTCCAATATAGCTGCTATACCTTCAGGCAGGACGCGTTCCACCTTCTCGCGTACCTCTTTTTGATTCAACTCTTTCCCCATTATCGAGACGATCCCCCGGTCCTCGCGTGAGCGGATTAGTCGTCCGATTCCTTGCCTTAAGCGAAGGAGCATGTAAGGCATGTCGACCTGTTCAAATGGATCGCTCGCATCCTTTCGTTTAGCCGCGAACAAGGGATCGTTGGGCGGAAACGGCAAGGACCAGATCAGTACATGGGAAAGCGACCGACCAGGAATGTCCAATCCCTCCCATAAGCTAACGGCACAGAGAATATTGTCCTCATCGTTTTGGAAAATCGAGATGAGATGGCTAATTTCCCCCGAGCCTTCGTAAAGAAAGCGGAAGGCCGCGGATTCTGGATAGGCTGCCATGTCTCGCTCGAACTGGGTTAATTCCTCCCGGGACGCAAACAAGATTAAGGAGCCGCCTTCAATTTGCTGCAGTAGACGCAGCGTCAGTTTCATTTTATCCGTTTGAGGGTGGTCAGGGAGGATGTTGACTTTCATCTGTTCCCCATAGTTGTAAGGAGAAGGTACGGAAAACGAGAGATAGCTTTCAATTCCGAGCACTTCGGCCATATGATCAAAATTTCCATGGATGGATAGCGTCGCGGAAGAAAATACAATCGGCATGTTTTGGGAAAATAAGCGTTCCGCCAGCACTTCCTTCACTTTCTTAGGCATGATGACTAGTGTGATCCCGTCTGGATCTTCCTTCACCCAGGATATCAGCAGCTGGGGTTGATTGAATAACGCTAAAGCCAGCTGCATCATGTCCAAATGCTCTTCTACGATCCTGAGCTGGTAGGCATCGAGCGTAAACAATCCGCTTTCCAACACGAGCTCTTCTTCAATCACTGTCAGCATATCGCGAAAGCGTTTGACTTCTCGCATGAGCTCCGGCGTCCATACGATTTCTTTGCGATCAGAGCCCGGAACTTTATGGCTGTACTTATCGAGCATGGCAAACAGGGTTTCGCTTTGCTCGATCGCTTCTTCGATCACAACAGCAAACGACTCGCGGATCTCCCCCTTCAGCAACCGCGTCACGATGGCTTCGAACGGGCCATGCTTGAGTTGGTAAGTCAAGGCATTCTGCGCCGCCGTTTCAACTAAATGACCCTCGTCAAAGACCACGGAGCTGTGAGCTGGAAGTAAAGGCAGCTGTCCGCTGCGCTGTCTCGACTCATACGTCCAGATATGTTCCATATAGAAATCATGAGAGCAAATGATCAAATCCGCCGACTTCCGATAATGCTCCCGGGAAAGGGTCAATCCACAGCGGTGGCGTTGGGGGCAAACAAAGCAATCCTGAAAAACGTCCCATCCCAAGCTCCCCCATTGCTGATCTGTCAGGTGGGGATAATCTTTGCGATCGCCATAGGGTTGAAAAGATTGCATGGTTTCCGGTGAACGAACAAACTCCGGCAGCCCGTGATAAATCTCGCGGTACATTTCCGTGTCTCGGCTCCCTGATCTGGCTTCATCTAATTTATTTAAACAAATATACTGATCGTGGGATTTGCCCAATCGGGCATCAATAACCAGGTCCAGGTGACGGGCAAGCTTAGCGATATCCCCCTCTGCCTTGACCAGCTGCTCGATTAAGGATTCATCCGCACAGGCAATGATGGCCGGTTTTCTTGCATATCGTGCATAGAGAACCGCATACAACAAATAAACGAACGTTTTTCCCGTTCCGACGCCTCCCTCGGCAAAGATCGTCTCGTTCCCGCTATAGGCCCGTTCCAATTGAAAAGCCATATAGATCTGTTCATCTCTTACCTCAAATCCAGCTTCCGGCAAGATATCATAGAATACATCTGCTATCCAATCGCTGGCTTGCTTACTAAACGGCTGTGTTGGGTCAAATGCAAATGGATAAGTACTCAATCGTTTTATCCTCCAAATGTTATGTAAATTCAATCCGTCCATTATAGCATAAATCCAGACTCCCGCTGCCCCAGCGGGATTAACGCTCAGTGGGTAGAATTCCCTTTTATGGCCTATTTTAGGTATCCCCTAGTTTCAGCATTAAAACCTTTTTTTCCTAGTTTTCTAAACACTATGGATGTTTTTCAAGATATCCGTTGATTTCTTTGTGCTCAAAGGTAATTTCTTTAAAGCCAAATTTCTCATAAAAAGGCTTTAATTCTTCAAAAGGCAGATCAGTTGCCAATTTAATTCCCATTTGTATCCTCCCGATTGTCCCATTTATTCATTAAAGACGTTAACTAAATGCTTAAAATGGCAGGACAAAATAAAGACATCAAAATGGAAGAAACCCGTTAAACAAGTCGCAGAAATGGGGCATCCTTCTGAGCCATACTAAAAAGCAGCAAGTGGCCCAAACGGACACGACGTAATGCATCAACAGGAAATCTTAGATCAGCTTCCTTCATCCTTACTTTTACATTGTTAAAAATGACAGGTTCGGCATAGTCAAGTAATACATTTTCATATGTAAAAGGTTTCCTCTTATCTTCGATGATTTCCCCATAAAAATAAGGATGGAAAGCTTTTTCCCATCCTTTTATATTTTTATTCAGAAGCCATGTTCTTCCGTTTCTACTCCTTCAGCTACAATTTCCATGCCAAGCCCTTTAGTAATTTGAATGATAGAGGTGGTGATGGTTCTCACCTTGGCATCTTTGGACCGATCTTGTATAAACGAACGATCCGTTTTTAAAGTGTGAAGTTTAAATTTTGTGAGATAAGAAAGAGAGGAATAACCCGTCCCAAAATCATCAAGGGCGATCTTTACTCCCAGTTCCTCTAATTTACTGATGATGGTTTGAGCAACCTCCGGGGTATGTATAAAAGAAGTCTCTGTAACCTTCAATTCAATTTCGCTGCCATCTATTCCATACCGATTCAACATTCGTTTAACCGCCATCACAAAGTCACTTTGCATAAAACGTTTTGCTGAAACATTTATGGAAATAGGAATACTTGGTATCCCTCGTTTCTTTCCACTTGTTTATCTGATTGCAAAACTGTGAATGACCCACTCCCTTATGGGAATAATGAGTCCGGTTTCCTGCGCAAGAGGGATATGTTTCCGATTTAAAAGTCAGAGGTCTGTCACAATTAATCATTAGCTAAATATCAGCTCGACCATAATAAACACTCTTTTGGGGGAATAATTTCAACGCCTTTGCTATAATAGTTTTGTTTGAAGTTCCCGACCTAAGGAGTTGACCATATTGTTATATGTAGCGCTGTTAACAATCATTGATGAGGAGATCAATACGATGATCCGTCCTGCCCATCTCAAATATATAGATGGATTATATAAAAGCTGTAACCATTTCAGATAACTGCCCCAAATTGGTCACGAAATCGACTCCCATACTCCTCAATCAATAACTACTACAAATAACATCACATCAAAAACTACGAAATTCATTCTCCCACCCTATTTGCGCACGCAAACTCACGATTTTTAAAAATACTCCCAAACCTGTTCGCTTTGATCACGAATTGGCAGTCAAAATCCTGAAGCTGTAACTATTTCAGATAACTGCCCCGATTTGGTCACGAAACCGGCTCCCATACTCCTTATCAATAACTATTACAAATAACGGCACATCAAAGACTACGAAATTCATCCGGCCTCCATATTTACGCACGCAAACTTACGATTTTTTTTAAAAAAACTCCCAATCGCTTTTGCTTTGATCACGAATTGGCAGTCAAAAATCCTGAAGCCGTAACTATTTCAGATAACTGCCCCTATTTGATTAAGGGTGGGTTGTTGATTAAATAATGATTTAATTTTTTCTATCGGTATTGGTGGACTTTTAATGTATCCTTGTCCATAGCAACAACCATTTTGTATTAAAAATTCAACTTGTTGCTTGTTTTGAAACCTGCCGGTCTCACACGTCGAAAGCCGCACCGGCCGTTAGGTCCTCATGCACCAGTTACTCCAGCGCCCGATTGAACCGGCCATTAATCACCACCTTGGCTCCCGCTTCGACAAAACCGCTGGCTAAAGTAAAACCCAGCCCACTGGTTGAACCCGTATTAAACACGACTTTATTTTTAACACTAAAAAGATCCATGATTGAAGAATTGCCTCCTTATACTCCTCACTCTTTTATGGACATACCCGATTTAATTGAAAAATAAAGAAAGTACAGGAGTATTAACGGCTCAAATTCAGTGAAATCCGTCGGCAAAGGGGATACATCCAATTTTCAATATCTTTCCCAATAAATAAACAACCATTACACCTCCGTTAATTTTTCCCTCGTATTTGAATAAAGCAAGATGAGTACCTTATTAAGGCGGTATAAAGATTGAACAATCTATAAATAATCTCATAACAGGAAGGATAAGTGACGATGACCTTTTGGATCATACTCATTGCAGCAATCCTTATTGGCGTTGTATGGTGGCAGTCTCGTGCAAACAACAATCAACAAAACACTCCAGATAGTTCCAATAATAAAAATGACGTGCACTATCATCAGACCCATCTTGCGACAGAAGCTTCAGAAGAACTAACTCCTTATCAGCCAGCTGGTTCGAATAATAAAAATGACGTGTACTATCATCAGACCCATCTTGCTAATGAAGCTTCAGGAGAACTAACTCCTCATCAGCTAGCTGGTTCGAATAATACGAACGATGTGTACTATCATCAAACGCATCTTGCTTCAGAAGCTTCTTCAAATCAAAATCCATCTCCATCTGTTTCAGCACCAAATCAACAACTACAAGAAGCTTCCTCCCAACTGAATCAAGCAGAGCAAGAAGTTCGCCAATTACAAGAACAAAACAAACAATAAAATCCCCATTATGGGGATTTTATTGTTGATTGTCATTTACTGTACATTTAAACAAGCGCGTTTTCCAAGCCACTGAATGCAACAAAAAGCATGCTTCCTGGTGCTAGTTTTATGATATGAATCATGTCTCTATAATGCATTGGCATTCCTAGTATACTTAGATCCGCCACCTTTTCTTGAATAATCGTATAAAATTCCCCCGAGAATACAGCAATCTTCGTATTTACCGGCAAACGTGCTTCTTCAATAAAGCTTTTCATCTCCTTTGTTACCTTTTTCTTTTGCTTTTCGTTGCTTATGACCCGCCATAATTGAAGTTCCGCTCCCATGTTGCGAACCGTTTGAAGCGCACATAGGACAGCCAAGTCATTATTGGGACTCCGGTCCCTAAGCCAGATATTAATCTTGCGTTTAAGCCCCAAATTAGGGTGCAGCCAAAGGCACATCGTAGCTGTTTCAAGCGGGCGTATGCTCTCGATTAGAGCCTATAACTTGTTCTGTTTTTCATATTCATCACTTACAGTGAACAGCACGGCATTGGGGGCAAAAACTGCTTGTCAGGCACTGCAAAGCCGGAAATATAATTTTTTCAAAGCTTTCCGCTCTAAAAAGTACCTTCTGGGCAAAGATCCCCTCCTCTTTAATAGGGGCTAATACTTCCTCTATCTTCTCTTCCTGATCTATTTGGATGCCAATATCAGTATGAACGGTCAAGTAATACATGCGGCCCAATGGGAAAATCAGATAGCGTACCAATCCGGAAATGTGTTGAAAATCCTCCGGCCGCTCTACAGGTATCGCCACGGAGGGCTTCCATAAACGCGGAGATAGGTGATATTCCTAGTTAAGTGAACTGAATATTTAGTGCCATAATTTAGATAATTTATATTAGTATAACATAATTTATTCCACGATTCGTCAAAACCTGAAAGGACTGTCAAGATGCAACTCCTTGAACAGTCCTTTCATCTCGCTAGTTCGACGTGCCTTCTCCTCTGCTATGCACTCAATTGCTTTTGATTGGTACCGATGATATAGATGGCAGCGACACCAATCGCGAAAGCAATGATCGTACCCATATTGAACCATCCCTTCTGAGAGTACCATACGATCGAATAACCGATGGACCCCAAAAGCAAGGCGTAATACGCAAATGGAAGCAAGGTTTGGCGAATGACGTAGCCTTCTTTACCAACTAAGCCGACAACCGCAGAAGCTGCAACCACGTTATGAACGCAAATCATATTACCTGCTGCTCCTCCAACCGCCTGCAAGGCCACGATCCATGTCGGATCAACCTGAATCCGCTCTCCTACCCCGAATTGGAACAGCGAGAACATCATATTGCTCACCGTATTGCTTCCGGCCACAAAAGCTCCTAATCCCCCGATAAAAGGTGCAAAGATCGGCCATGCGGAGCCCGCAAGCGCAGCTACGCCTTCAGCAAGAGCAATCGGCATCTTCTCAAACCCAGCAGTCCCGCCGCCGGAATTGATGAATACTTGAACCATCGGGACGGTAAAAACAAGGGCCGCAGAGGCAGCCAGCATGGTCTTGGCGGAATGTTTCCAAGCCCGCTTGTAGGCCTGGCCGTCCATCTGGTGAAGGAAAAACGTAATGATCGAGACCACAATAAAGATCGTGCCCGGAAGGTACAGCGGTTCAAAGCTGGCTGTAATTTCCGTTCCAAACAAGTTCGGGAACGTAACCTTCCAGCCTTTCAGCCAATCCATGAAAGGTAACGCTTTCAATCGAGTAAGTACGAGGAATGCCCCGACGAGAATATAGGGCGCCCATGCTTTAACCATACTCATGGGACCATGTTTGCTGGCAATATCCTGAATGACAATTTTTCCGGACCAATCCGGATCCCAATTTTCTTTTTTATCGAAATTCCAGATTTCATCCTTCCCCGGCATGAGAAAGCCTTTTTTGGCTGCACTGACCACAATAGCCAATCCGACCAATCCCCCGATCATCGAAGGGAACTCCGGACCGAGCAAGTTGGCTACCAGCAAGTACGGAATCGTCATGGAAAACGCGGCAAATAGAGCAAATTTCCATACCTTTAAGCCTTCTCGGAACGTTTTGTTCTTGCCGTAAAATTTGGTCATCAGGGTCACGACGAGCAACGGTACCAGGGTTCCGGCAATCGCATGAAGCAGCGCTACCTTGGTCCCTATCATGGCGATAAACTGGCTCCAATCCGTATACCCGATGCTTGCCGCATAAGGCTTGATGGAGTCCCCTAGGCCCGTACCCACCCCAACCAACATCGGGGTTCCGACCGCTCCGAAGGAAACGGGAGTACTTTGGATGATCATTCCGGCCATTACCGCTGCGATGGCCGGAAATCCGAGCCCGACCAATAAGGGTACGGCCACTGCAGCAGGAGTCCCAAAGCCTGCTGCCCCTTCAATAAAGGAACCGAATAACCAGGCAATGATAATTACCTGAATCCGGCGGTCCGGGGTAATATCCGTAAAGCCCTGACGAATCGTACTCAGCCCACCGCTTTCCTGCAGCGTATTCAACAGCAGGATGGCCCCGAAAACGATGAACAGAAGCGTACAGGCAACAACCAAACCATTGACAGAGGCCGCTGCCACCTGGGCACCTGGCACCTTCCAGACAAACAGAGCCAGACCCACCGCCACCACATAGGAAATGGGCATTGCTTTACTGGCTGGCCAACGCAAAACCACGAGAAACAAAGCGACGGCCAAAATCGGCAACACAGAAAGAATGGATAAAGTTCCTATACTCATGTCTTTCCCCCTCGATTACTGATTTTTTCCCGAGAAAAAAACTCTTCACCTCCTCCTGTCCTTTGTATATGCAAGGGGAAAAAGAGAGCTCTTCTCCCCTGCTTCAACGCCACCCATTGCCCTTGCTTCTCAGATATCTGATAAGTGACAAGGGTACAATGGATTTACGTCAAACAAGTAATCGTACATTAACAAAGTATTTCAATTTCTTTTAAAAAAGACCACAACTCAAGGCGGCAGTGTGTTGGCACTTATTTTTACTTGGTCAATGAACCGAATCAGTACATCTTACGAATAATAAGTTTAACGTCGTACAACCATTTCCAGTCTATAGATATCTAAATGAGAAACAGGAGAATGCTTATGCCTTTGCTTATAACCATTACCCATCATTCATTTTGCTTGCTAATGACGGATAACCTACAAAATGATTCCCTTACTGATTATGTATTAATTGCTTCGATGGGGAACGATGAACTTGCCGCGAAGCTAACGGAGCAACTGCGAAGCAGCGTGAGACGCTCCTTCGACTTAAAGCGATGCGGGGAAATGTTAGAAAAGTTGATGGATCCTTGGAGATGTGAGTTGCTTTCTCGGAAAAAAGGGGCATTTGAAATCGTCCTTACGGGCTTTTATTCCAGTGGCCGAACAGGAGAAATTACCCTGCGTTCCAGTAATGCACACATCAATGAACTGGTTTATCCGTTAAGAGGTTCGAATGAATATTTGTTCAGCTTCATTCCGCCTGATCCTTCTCTGTTTCAAGCTGCTGAGCTTCTTCTGGAACTGCCGGATGACGACCCAACCACACTGGAAAATTATGTCGAGCATTTCGTCTCTACTGTTTATCCCGCCATTTTCACTCTGTTCCCGGCTAAGGTCCAACGCATGGGCCAGCTTGTTGCATTAGAAAAAAGCCTATCTCCGAAAAGCAAACCCCTATTCCATCAGCTGTTCCTTGATATCTCGGAGACATTAGCCTCTTTTCCTGAAAGGGAGGAACTCAAACAGCTTTTCTTTTCTTCCCAACGAGATAAATGATGTAAAAAGAACCTGCTTGGAAAGCAGGTTTTCTTTTCCTATATCGATAAAAATCTCCCTAACTTCCGCCGAGCTTTCGATAGAGCTTTTGTAAAACGATCGCTTCAGCCCATAATGGCAGGGGATCTTCAAGTTTTTGTTTCCAGCTTGGATCAGTCAATAAACCTTCCGTATAAAGCCAATCTACGGCCTCTTTTTTCCAGTCTGGCGTACCCGCTGGATAAAGCTCCACTAAGCCCATCGCTTTGGCAATCCCTCTGGCAATCGCTCTTGCTAATTGTTTCATTACCTCTGGGTCCTTCAATAGCTGAGCATCCATTGCATTATCGACAAACAAGTTCTCCAGGAGAATGGCGGGCATCTTCGTCTCTCGCAACACGGCGAAATTGGCTTCCTTTTTCCCTCGATCCCTCACTCCGAATGATCCCAGGTAAGCCATCACCTCCGCATGGACAAGATCTTGCATCTGTCCGGCCTTTCCGCTTCGGGTACCGGGATAAACATAAGATTCAAAGCCTTCCCCGCCTGCAGCATTATGGTGAAGCGAAACAAAATAATCGGCGTTCAGCTGATTCGCAAAGTTGGCCCGGTCCGATAAGGATACAAAAACATCCGTTTCTCTCGTCATGCGGACATCCACCACATAGCCGTTTCGCAACCAATCCCGAACCCTCAAACCAAGATTTAAAGCCAAGTCTTTTTCAATGAGCCCATTCGACTGGGCACCGGGATCTGTACCTCCATGACCAGGATCTAACACCAGAATAGGCATATCCCATCCCCTTCCTTTAATGAAATCTATCAATCTATTACATTGTATTCTTTTCCTCGCATTTGGTAACACAGTTGTCACCCCATCCGAGGCTACTAGCTTCATAGTTAATCCTGTTCGCCTTCAATAGCTGTATCCATCCTCCATACTCTCATGGAGCGTACAAATGGCTCTCCATCTATTCCATATACTTCAAGACCTTTTGATAGATCTAATATGGGAAATACGCGCGAAGAAATACTTTTTTCATGATTTGCGTAGACTTCCACGATGGATTTGTCTATAAATACGTTTAGCCTTAAGATACCGTCTTCAAGATGCAGTACTCCGCCTTGAATCCCTCTTTCAATATCAGGGTCCTTGCTTGAACGTTCTCGGTCAATATTGATCGTTTTGTTTTCATTATTATAAAAAACAACGGTTTCTTCCTCGTCATTAGGTTCTTTTAATACTTTCAGACCGGCATGTTTTGCATTCGCAATATCCAGTTCCAGCTCAATTTCAACTTGATCACCTTGAATGCCTTCCAGCAGTTTATTCGCTTCTGCCATGGTAACCCGATCAGCGGATGCCAGCTCTTCTTGACGAAGCAACTGAACCTCTTCAATCGGACGAATGCCGAGACCTTGCTTGCCATTCAAATAAATTTCCAGGGGCATTCCAGCCCCGTGCGCCCACCCTGATTGATATTTTTCTTTTTCTGAACGCCGGTCTTGTAAAATACTAGTTAGGATAGTACGGCCTTTTGCATCAACAAATCCTTGTGCTCCTGTAAAGTGCTCACCGTAATCAAACATGTTAGGCTCCTCGGTGTCTGGGATAAACTCCAGCCTTTCAGGATCCCAAGTTCCGGTCCAATAAAACGTATAGCGAGCCGCATATGGACTACTGGACATAAAATAGGGACTCACTATAAACACATATTTTTGTTCGCCTGTTTCCTTGTTTTTAATCGGGACCAAAAATGGCAGTTCCCATACATCTCCTGTACGCGGGAATTTGATTTTATCGCCAATCATGAATGGCTTCTCATATTGCCAATGCTCCATGTCATCTGAACTATAAAGTAAAGCGGTTCCGCCTGCTCCCTCTACGCCTGAACCGACAAGCTGATACCATTTATCTCCCTCTTTCCAAACAAACGGATCACGGAATTGACCGAATAGCACTTTTCCATTTGGCGTATCCATATTTTCTTGTTGAATCGTAACTGGATGAGGGTTCATGTACCACTGATTCAAGTGGACATCATCGGCATCGGCCGGATGTGCAATGCCTGTCATTTGATTCGGATTCATTTCATCATGCCCTGCTGTGTAAAACAGCACCGGTACTCCGTTTGGATCGAATGCTGCACTGCCCGACCAAACCCCGTCACGTGCTGCGGTTCCTTCTGCTGGACTTAATGCAATAGGCCGGTCTTCCCAATGAATCATATCCTCACTCGTAGCGTGTCCCCAATGGATTTGGTGCCAAAAAGGACCGGACGGGTTGAATTGATAGAATAAATGGTATTTGCCTTTATAGTAAATCGGTGCATGGGGTTCATTCATCCAATGCTGCGGGGCAGTAAAATGGTAATTGGGACGATAGCGATCGCCCTTATAAACCGTTCTGTCAAACGACGTTTTGGGTTTTGGCCATTCGTTGTTAAATGTTTTGCTTACCTTTTTATATTCCTGCTTCACCTGTTCATCACTGAATGTTTGATCGTACAGCGAGACATTGTCCATTAACCCATTGAACATATTGACTTGAAACACATCGGAAACCGCAACTGCCCGATTATGTTTGCCCACAAGCAATGGTTGGGTATACGCAGGTGTAAATCTACTGTTTTCGGGCACTTCTTTTTCTTGTACAAGCTCACCGTTTATATACAGGGAAATTTTGCTTTCCTCTTTATTGAACTGTGCAACAAGATAAGACCATTGATCTTTCTGCAGGATTTTTCCTTGCGGCGACCACATTTCCTGCCATTCACCGTTAAGGGCTAGCTGAAAGGTTATATAACCATGTCGTCCCATTCCCACAAGGAATCCTTGTTTATTTTCTTTATTATGTTGATTAATAATAGCCGACGGTTGACCTTGATCTCCCCATTCATAAGCCCTCGGCGCCACCCATGCCTCGATGGCAAAAGACCCTGCTGGTTGGTGAACCTGCTCTGGGGCCAGCTCAAGCCAGTTTGAATACCCATCAAATAATAATGACGCACCGCTAATGCCCTCTTTCCATTCAGGATCTGATTCTAATGCATATTGAATAGTCGACAGTGTTTGTTGGGCGTTATCATGTGTGACCTTACCCTTCCCTTCATCAAATCCCCATTGGTGGAGAGTTTGATCATGAGGTGATGCCGTTATAGTGGCTTCATAGGGATTCATCTGCTTATAAACTACTGCTCCCATAACCATGCATATGGCCAATCCAATTAACCCTCTCCAAACCATTTTCAAGATGACACCAATCGGTTATAAATTCTTTGAATTTGCATTGTGATGTACACCAATTCCATTTCCGGGAGTTCGAAGTCATATTCCTCGCTTACGAATTGACCGACTTTTTGTGCACAGGAAAAAGACTCTTTATATTTTTCTTTCACCATTTCCGACATTTCCCGTTCTATATCCAGAAACGATTCGCCTGTTTCCGATCGTTGTACGGAAAAGCGCAAATGCGTAATCAATCGCTCATAAGAAACGGTTTCTTCAGCGATCTTTATATCCAAGCAACTTTCTATTATATCTACCATATCCCGTATCATCGACGTTATATCCAATGTTTTTGCCATATCGCCGGCATTCATCTTCGCCGTGTGGATATGCAGAGCGATATACCCCACCTCATCCTCCGGGATTTCGATCCCCAGCTTCTCGCTGATCAATGATTTCGCCCAGCATCCAATTTGAAATTCCTTCGGGTACAGAATTTTGATTTCATTTAGCAAGGTGTTTTTGATCACCATTCCCTTGGCCAGCCGTTCAAGGGCAAAAGATAAGTGGTCCGTGAGGGCGATATGAATATGCTCATTTAATGAAACACCCAGCTCCTTTTCTGTATGGGAGATGATTTCCTCTGCGGCTTGGATATGCTCCTCAGGCAGCGTTGCTACGATTTCTTCGAATTTTTCATACTCTATCCTATCCCTCATGACAAAGGTTTTTTCAATTTTCAATTGAACGACGGGATCGTTCTTTTTTTTCTGGAACCCGATCCCCAACCCCATGACAATTTTTTCTTCTCCCCCATCACTAACCACAACGGTATTGTTATTTAATACTTTTTTGATTTTCATGGTGTTCCTCCTTCTCTGGCGTCCTCTGCAGTCCATTATTTAGATTTTATGGCAATCTTCATGAATGGCGTGGTGCCCATTTGGGCTAAAGGAGGCGATATGATTTCCAGCCGCTCAACTTGATTCGAATTGGTGATCACGATGGGGCTAATAATACTTGTGGCATTCTGCTTGACCAGGTCGAGAGAAAACTCCAACAGAGGTTGCCCCCTTTTCACCCGGTCGCCCTCTTTGACGCATTCGTAAAATCCTTTTCCCTCCATGAACACGGTATCCAGGCCGATGTGGATCAAAATCTCCAATCCGTTTTCCGAACCGATACCGATAGCATGTTTCGTCGGAAACAGATGGATGACTTCTCCGTTTACTGGTGAGCACACTTTCCCTTCCGTAGGCTCTATGGCTATGCCTTCGCCCAATTTCTTTTCGGAAAAAGCAGGGTCGGGCACTTCCTTCAGATGCAGCACTTTTCCGCTGAGGGGAGCAAACAAAATCTCTTCCGTTCTGTTCTCTCTCTTGCGCAACCATTTCATTTGAACTCCCCTCCTTCACGTCGCAACAGGATCCAAGTTGCCAAAAACGAGGAAACAACCGAAACGGCAAATCCGATAAGATAATGGATGAGGTTAGGCAATCCAAGCGGCGCTGTGATCGCGATCATGGGTATTCCCGTCAAGCCGTAGGAATTTGCTGCGACATGCATATAGACGACATACGCCCCGCCTAGTGCCCCGCCTAGTGCCGCGCCAATAAAAGGCTTCACTAATCGAAGGTTAATCCCGAAAATAACAGGTTCAATGATGCCTAAAAAGGATGAAAGGGCAGCAGGTATGGCGATCTCTTTCAACTTCTTGTTTTTCGTTTTGAAAAATACGGCTAAAGCTGCCCCTCCTTGGGCAACATTCGCCATAGACCATATGGGCAGCAAAAAGTTGACTCCAACTTTCGGATCCGCAAGCAATCCTGCCTCTATCGCGTGTATGCTATGATGCAAGCCAGTAATGACAATGAATGTATAGATCCCGCCAAAAAGGAATCCGGCCATGAATCCCCCTAACTCAAATAGATGATTCAGGCTGATTGTAATCAAGCCGCCTAACCACATACCCAAAGGCCCGATCGCCAAAAGGGATATGGCGCCAGTAATGGCAACCGTCAAAAAGGGGATAACCAATAAGTCCAAGTGGTTAGGAACCCATTTCCTCAATCCTTTTTCAATCCTGCTCATCACGTAGACAGACAGCAAAATAGGGATTACCGTACCTTGGTAACCGATTAAGGCGATTTTTAAACCAATCACATCTAAATATTCCGGACCCCTGTTTCCAAGTTCCGAAGGATTCAATAAGGAAGGGTGAGTTAAAACGCCGCCTATGACAGCACCCAAGTAGGGATTGCTCCCGAATTCCTTGGCTGAACTAAACCCAATAAGGATAGGTAGAATAATAAAGGCGGAACTAGATAAAATGCCAAGTATTCTCATCCAAGCGCTATCCGGAGCAATCCAATCAAATGCCTTGACCATGCCGATCAGCCCCATTAACAAGCCGCTTGCCACAATGGCGGGGATAATGGGCACGAAGATGCCGGACAGGACCTTTGCAACTCGCGCGATCAGATTGGACTTGGCCTGATTTTCTTCGATGCGGGGGTTAGGATTTGCCGATACGGTTCCCTGGGTTTCAACCAATGCCTTATAAATTTTATTTACTCTGCCTGCCCCAAAAATGATTTGAATTTGCCCGTGTCTCGTATATACTCCTTCCACATTCTCCATCTTTTCAATGGATTCGATATCAGCGATCGCTTCGTCCAGAAGCGTTAAACGAAGACGGGAAGCACAATGCGTGGCTCCCTTAATATTTTCTTTTCCTCCTACTAAAGGCAAAAGCTTTTCCACAATTTCCTTCGAATTGATCTGGGCTATTGTTCCGTTCCTCCTTATCCTGCATGGTAGTGTAAAGTACAAATACGCCCAGCAGCATACTGAACGCCAAAACCTGCATCTTTAATGGAATACGCATTGTTTCTTTTCATGGACAATCTTCGTGGTCACCGGTAATCGAAAGCTTTAATGACGGGGCAAGCATGCCGCCGAAATGTTCCCTTTGATAGTGCGGGGATTGTTCACCAATCTCCTGGATGTTTTTCCCATCCACATCCACATAGTTCACGAAGCTGATTACCGTTCCGTTAGGCATGACCATCCAGGAATAGGCTTGATAAGGATTGTCTTCGGGGTTAGCGATCACCAGTCCGCTGCCATTAAGCGGCTTATAGCCTCCGAATAAAGATGTCGATGTAAAACCATACAATCCTTCCGGTGCATCCAAACCCGCTGCAAACTTTCCGTGATGTGTTTTAGTAAATAGATAATAGCGATTTCCTTTCACCATTATGCCCGGGCGCTTAAGCTCTTCATTGACGCAATTAGCTTCCAGCACCGGCGGCAGAATTTCAAATTCAGTGAGACTATCATTGACAGCTTTTGCTATCCCTATACTCCCATTATAAGACGTTGCCTCTGCCCTATCCTATCCTTTTGTCCGTTTTCCGAGAATCGAATAGCATGGCCAACCAGCCACTGCTGATTGACCATGCCGATTTGTCGATCTTATTGCTTAATTGTCCCCGGTTCCAGCTCGTTTTCCACTTTGGTGCGGTCGCCTTTGATGGACAGCTTCACCGTAGGCGCCAAGGTTCCGCCAAAATGGCTGAACTGGTATTCCGGAGTCTGGTTTCCGACATCACCGATGGACAAGTTCCCCAGATCTCCAAAATGGGCGAAACCGACCACATTCAAGTTAGGGAGAACCAGCCAAGAATAAGCTTGGTATGGATTTTCCGAAGGATTGGCCAGTACCAGCCCGCTTCCGTTCAGGGGTTTATATCCGCCGACCAGCGAGTCGGAAACAAAGCCATATAAGCCTTCCGGCCCTTTCAGACCCTCCGCGTATTTGTTGATGTGGCTGTCGGTAAACAGATAGTACTTCTTGTCTTTCACCACGATATGCGGACGCTCGAGTTCTTCATTTACGAAATTCGCTTCCAGAAGGGGAGGGAGAAGCTTGATTTTCGAGAAATCACCGCCTTCCACCTCGGCGATGCCGATGTTGCCGTTCGCGTGTGCCGCACCTTCCGGCACGTGATGCTGCCCGGCGAATTCAGGGCTTCCGACATATTCCGGCTTAAACTTGCGTTCGGCAACAGCGCCGCCAGAATTCCCTTCGAACAGCAGATATTCTTTTCCTGTTTTTGGGTCTTTGAACCACATCGGATCACGAAAGGCGTAACCTCCCCCTTCACCCTGCTGCGCTTGTTCCTTGGTCTGATAGTATTTTCCGTCCGGTTCCAATAGGATGCGGTGATCGCCCCAGTTTTCAAAGCGGACCCCTTTGCTGTCGGCGACAATCTCACCCGTGGCCATGGCCAAACGCTGCTCGTAGGTCAAGCGCTCTTCCCCTTTGTGTCCCGTTGCGGTGTAGAATGCATGAATCTTGCCGTTGTCCGTCATGGCCGACCCGGCCCACTGGCGGGAACCTAGCGCGGATCCTGGCGGGAACAGTTCCCCGCCCAAAGTCCAGTCTTTGCCGTTTTTCGAATAAAAGTAACGGATGGTTGCAATGTCGTGCACTTTGCCCGGCAGCACGTCATCCGGAGCGGAAAGCGCAAAAATCACTTTCCAGCCTTTGATCGAGGCGATGTTCCCGTCACGGTCTGTCAGAGCCCACGTATCCCAAGTGTGATAGCCAGGCGCCAATTTCTCCAATTTGCTGATATCGGTATAACGCAAGGTATTGTCTTGATTCAATTCGATGTTGGAAGCCTGTTCGCGTGTCCAATGGACAGTTTGATCCCCTTCTTGGGCTTGTACCGGCAAAGATGTGAAGCTGGAAGCGGCAAGGCTGGCTGCCAAGGCGAGCGCGGACCATGCTTTCTTGTTTTTGCGGATCATTTCAAGTGCTCCTTTCCATTCCTATCATTCTTTAACGATTTGGACCGAACGGCTTAATTTCACCATTTCTTTGCTCTTTGGTTACTGCTGATTTATCGCCTTCCAAGGATAATTTCAGCGTCGCCGCGAAGGTACCGCCGAATTGAACTTGGCCGTTTTCATCCTTCGGCTCGTTTATGAAGCTGATTACCTGCTGGTTCGGAAGCACCATCCAGGAATACGCCTGATAAGGGTTTTCTTTCGGATTGCCAATAACCAGGCCGCTTCCGTTCATTGGCTTGTATTCGCTTCGCAATCCCTTGCCTACAAAACCGTACACGCCGTCCGGACCAGTCAAACCTGGAGCATAGGTGAAGGTATGGCTGATCGTGAACAAGTAATAGTCATCGCCGTTGACCACGACGTGCGGCCGCTCCAGCTGATGGTTGGCCCCCACTGATTCGAGCAGCGGCGGCAGAAGCTTCAGCTTGGTGATGTCATGGTCAAGCACTTCTGCGATACCGATATTGCCGTTGTACAACTGCGCACCTTCCGGCACGCTATGCGTTTTGCGGTATTCTTCGTCCCCGATATTTTCCGGTTTCAAATGATCGCGATCGCTGCCGGCCTGACCTTCAAAAATAATGTACTCTTTGCCGGTATTCGGATCCTGGAAGAAAAACGGATCGCGGAACGCCGTAATGATGTTGCCATTCCAGTTTTCAATCGTTTCGTAATATTTGCCGTCCGCCTCAAGGATAATCTGGTGCGGGCCTTCATTGCTCAGATGGACTCCGTTTTTATCCCCGCGAATGTCAAACGTAGTTTTTGCGATACGCTGCTCCGCTCGTTGAGTCCAGCCGTTGTTATCCCAATTGCTTTTATCTCCGGTTGCCGTATAGAATAAGTGCACTTTGCCCTTCTCGTCCAGCATGGCTGTTCCGGCCCACTGCATATGGCCTAATGCTTTGTCATAGTTATATGGAACCCCGGCATACGTCCAATCTTTGCCGTTTTTCGAATAGAACATGCCGATTCTCGCTTCCGTATGGCGGTCATTCCAGCCAAGAGAGCGTGGAGCGACCAAGGCGAAGGCTACTTTATAGCCGTTCACGATGGCAAGGGAACCGTCTCTGTTTTGCAGCGGCCAGGTGTCCCAGACCCATTGGTTCGGCGCGACCAAATCGAACTCCATATTAACCTGCGGAGCTGTCGTCTCTTTCGTTAGAGCAACCTTTTCCGCTTGCTGACGGGACCAGACCGCAGTGTAATCATCAGCCACATTCGCGGCGAACGCTGGAATGGCAGCCAAGCAGTTCGCTGCCAATGCTGTGGAAAGGGTCAATTTTTTTAACATGGATTTACTCGTTTTACCCATGATCTTATATCCTCCTTTTAATTTGCAGGAAAGTTACCTCAACGGCTAATGTAAAGAACACAAACAAAAAAGACCTAAAACGCGCAAGGAGATGTACAGCAAAGGTACACTTTTCCCTTAACACATTTTAGGTCTTGCCTGCTCATTACCAGTAACAATCCCAACGTATTCTCTTTTCACCATCATTCTAGATTTTTCGACCAAAAAATACAATAGTAGGATATACCCTTTAATAGAGTAAAAAAAGAGGGCTTTTCTCCCGGACACAATACTGCATGACATATACTATATTTTCCTCAGCTATTCTTTAGCTTCACTTAAATAACATAGAGAATATCATTATCAAACATAAATTTTATTCGTTCAGATATCCAACAAAAGTACTAATTCATGAGACATCCTAATGCTGCTGGATATCATTATCTTTCAGTTTTGTTCATTATCTGGCAGCCAAGGCAACCCCGGTTCTCCCGCGATAGTAGTGAATATGACCGTCATCAAAAGTCGTTTGGCCTCCAAACTCATGGTAGTGACTTCCATCCGGCAATTGTATTGCCGGTCCTGTGTATCCAGTGAAACGATGGACATGACCGTCATCATAGGTTGTAACCCCTTCATAGTAATGAACGTGCCCGTTCATGGCATTCATTGGAGAAGAGGTCATCCCCTGTACGATATGCGAGTGCCGATCATTTACCGTCGTCCGCGTAGAATAAGCGTGCAAGTGATTGTGATTTATCCCCTGCCAGTGCACGAATTCGAAATCATGATGATGGTCATCTCCATTCTTGTTCCTTCCCAAAGTACATCCTCCTTAGTTTATGATTCTATTCCCATTCACTCTTTTCCTATAGTATCTAAGAAACAGCGAAAAGGTTCCTAAGTGTAAGGAAGCTGTAGATGTCGGCGCATGAAGCAAAAACCCGGAAGGTTAACGTTTATTGTCGACTGAAAGCAGATTATTTCGGTACGCGAGATAGCTGTGTTGATTTTCTAAAAATGGAAAAGCTATAAATCACGGAGGTGAAAAATAATGAACGATCGAGAACGAATCGAGATATCTGACTCAACAGTCAAGGAGAGCCAAAGAAGCCAATTGAATTGGGTCGGTTGGCTAGGCCTCGTCGCTGGTATCATTTCTCTAGTTTACGCACCATTCCTTATGGGGAGCATTGCGATTATTGCTGGAATCGTAAGCCTGTTTGGAAATTCTAAAACCATCGGATGGGTTTCCATTGTTCTCGGGATCATTGGAATGGCTGGTCAATGGTTTTTTCACGGTTGGTTTTAAGCCTGAAGTACCCAGCCTTGAGATATAAATGAGGCTTGATTGTCGCTTCTGGCGAGGGAAAGCTAGATTCCCTCGCCTATTCCTCGTGTGTTTTCTCCATCGCTTATACATCCCTTTCCTCCCCTACTCCACCCCTTCAAAACTATCCACAAATCATCCAAACATTTTTCATAGTTTCCCCCACAAAGTTCCTATAAACTCCAATCATAGCATTCGATATTCTTTAACATGAATGGAGGTAGGATTGTGGATGAAAGCAGCGATGGCAGTCCTAGCATTAGCAAGCATCCTCTGGTTCTCAACCGGCGTATGGGCCGATGGAACACATCAGCCGCCAACAGCAGCGGAGTTAAAGGGAGATTCGGAAGAACTTCAGCATTCGGAAAACCATACGGACTCGAATAAGCCGCATGCAGACGAGGGACACAACACACATACCGGTTACTCCGACATCGAAAATCCATCATCTGATGGGCATGGTACGGGGAACAGTGATGAAGGACATCATGGCCCGGTCGTGGAGACACCGCCAAACTATAAAGTCCTCGGGACATTTGGTGCTATTAATCTCGTCTTTATCCTGATTGGAATCTGGAACAAGCTTCTCAAAAGAAAGGGGAATACGTCATGGCAAAGCTAGCACGCAACATTCCCAAGAGTAACCAGCCAGAAAAGACAAGGATGAATCTGCTGGATTATCCATAGCATGATTACGGAATGCCTCGGCATCCCATCTTCGTTATTCCGCTAAACGGGATTCGAAAACACAATAAACAAAAAATTGTATTAGCGTATGTTTTCGCAAAAATATTGGCACTACTCCTAAAGATGGGAAATATCAAAAGTTAACCGAAATTAACCAGGAAATCCCGAATCAAAAACGGATCAAGTTAACAATAAGTTTACGAGCCAAAAACCAAAAACCCTTGATATTACTGGAGTTTGTATCAATACCGAAACCATTATTTTGTAACCCTAATTTTTTTAAGATAAATGATTAACCAACTCTTCGTACTCTCACCCTTCTTACTATATTTATTAAACAAAGAAGGATGCCCACAAGACATCTTTTTCTTCTCATAACAAAGTACCTCTTCATTTCACCATAAAAATTTTTACGGTTCCCTACATAGAAAACCTCGGTGCGTCACTCCACCAGATGAAAACAGTATCCGTTATTACAACGTCTATGCTTTATCTAAAAAGCTTGGCGTTACCCAACAAAAGGTTCGTTCCTTAGCCCAAAAAGGATCTTTCCCCGGTGCCTATCAGGCTGGAAAAGGCAACTGGAAAATCCC
Organism: Ammoniphilus soli; assembly: GCF_040813775.1. NCBI lineage: Bacteria > Bacillati > Bacillota > Bacilli > Caryophanales > Paenibacillaceae > Ammoniphilus > Ammoniphilus soli. Next base: position 197 of record NZ_JBEGDL010000002.1, on the reverse strand, counting down.
AAAAAACGCTGTTCAGTTGAAAATACAGTAGGTGTACCTCCTGTTCACGGATACCATAAAAGTGCAAGTAGGGGTAGTACCACATGCCCATCAAGCTAAAATAAATCATTACCCTAAAAAGAAAAAAGCAAAACCTTTACAATGAAAAAGGTTTTGCTTTAGACCAATTAGCACTGATATCCGTCTACTACTACATC